>CAMEPU010000020.1 GCA_945932315.1 uncultured Clostridia bacterium | reverse complement strand
GCGCTTGGCGGGGCCGCCGCAGCACGGGCAGGTGGTGTTGACCCAATCGGTCATCTTGGCCAGCGGGGACTCGCCGTTCTCGGTCGGCTCATAGGACTCGACCTCGGGCAGGGTCAGCGGGAGCTGATCCTCGGGCAGCGGAACCCAGCCGCACTTCTCGCAGTTGACAAGCGGAATGGGCTCGCCCCAGTAACGCTGACGGGAGAATACCCAGTCGCGCAGCTTGTAGTTGACCTTTTCGCGGCCGATGCCCTTCTCGGTCAGGAACTCGACCATTTTCTTCTTGGCCTCTGCGACAGACAGGCCGTTCAGGAAGCCGGAATTGACCAGAATGCCGGTCTCAACGTCGGTGAACGCGGCCTCCTGCACATTGCCGCCCGCGATGACCTCGATGATCGGCAGGTCAAACGCCTTGGCGAAATCCCAGTCGCGGGTGTCGTGCGCCGGAACAGCCATGATCGCGCCGGTGCCGTAGCTCATCAGGACATAGTCGGAGACAAAGATCGGGATCTCGACGCCGTTCGCCGGGTTGATGGCGCGCACGCCCTCGATCTTGACGCCGGTCTTGCCCTTGTTGAGCTCGGTGCGCTCGAAGTCAGACTTGCGGGCAGCCTCCTCGCGGTAGGCGCGGACAGCGTCCAGATTTTCGATTTTGTCCGCCCACTTCTCGATCGCCGGATGCTCGGGCGAAATGACCATGTAGGTCGCGCCGAACAGGGTGTCGCAGCGGGTGGTGTAAACGGTCAGGGAATCGCCCTCGGTGGTGGCGAACTCGATCTCAGCGCCGGTGGAACGGCCGATCCAGTTCTTCTGCTGGGTCTTGACGCGCTCGATGTAGTTGACGTCGTCCAGATCGTCGATCAGGCGCTCAGCATACTTGGTAATGCCCAGCATCCACTGGCTCTTGGTCTTGCGGACAACCTCGGAACCGCAGCGCTCGCACACGCCATTGACGACTTCTTCATTCGCCAGAACGCACTTACAGGAGGTGCACCAGTTGACGGCCATCTCCTTCTTGTAGGCCAGGCCATTCTTAAAGAGCTGCAGGAAGATCCACTGAGTCCACTTGTAGTAGTTGGGATCGGTGGTGTTGACCTCGCGCGACCAGTCAAAGGACAGGCCGAGCGCCTTCAGCTGGCTCTTGAAGCGGGCAATGTTCTTTTCAGTGACGATCGAGGGGTGGATGTGGTTCTTGATCGCGTAATTCTCGGTCGGCAGGCCAAACGCGTCCCAGCCCATCGGATACAGAACGTTGTAGCCCTGCATGCGGCGCTTACGCGCGACGATATCGAGCGCGGTGTAAGAGCGGGGGTGGCCGACATGCAGACCTGCGCCCGACGGATACGGGAACTCGACAAGGGCATAGAACTTGGGCTTCGTGAAATCGTCGGGCGCGACGAATGCGCCCTTCTCATCCCAAATATCCTGCCACTTTTTTTCAATTTTCTTAAAATCGTACTTCTGATTCAAGGTGTTTTCCCCCTAAATTTAGTGTGCTTCCTCAATCCCCAGCTCGCTGAGCGGGATGCGCGTGCCGTCCTTCCACAGGTGCTCCAGATTGTAGAACTGGCGCGATTCAGGCAGGAATACATGCAGCAGCACGCTGCCGTAATCCATCAGCACCCAGGAATTGGACTCAAAGCCCTCGGTGTGATGGGGCGCGACGTCATAATCATGCTTGAGCTTGACCTCGACATAATCGGCCAGCGCACGCACCTGCGTCGTCGAAGTGGCGGTGCAGATGACAAAGTACTCGGTCAGCGTGGTCAGGTGCTCAATGTGCAGAACCTCAAGATCCTGCGCCTTGTGCTCCAGCAGCTCCTCGCAGATGTGCTTCACGATTTCGTTTGCATTCATAGTTTTCTATCTTCTCCTTATTATGCCGCCACATCGGTCGGGATCTCAATCACTGTGCCCGTATTGTCAGGCGGAGTGGGCTCGGCCGCGCCGGGATCGGCAGGTTGGGTAGGTTCCGTGGTTTCGCCCGAACCACTCGGGTCCGCCGGCTCCTGTCCGGGCTCAGCCGGCACTTCCGGATCGGCCGGGGTATTCGGATCGGTCAGTTCTCCCGATCCGGCTTCTCCCCCTTCTCCCGGGTCAGCCGGGATCGGATCGCCGTTTTCGTCCAGAATGGGGTCGCCATTTTCGTCGACCTCGTAGCCGGGCTCCGGCGTGACCACGGGATCTTCAATCACGGGCTCCTCATCCGGTTCCGACGTGCTGCCGCCCGACGGCCGGTAGGACTGCGGCGGCGAAGAGATGACGTCGATATTGGTGATCGGATTGGCGTACGGATTGAAATAAGTGTTGATGATCTCGATCGTCTCGGACTCGTTCGGGAAATAGAACGAGTAGGGCGTGCTGGTGCCCGCGTAGGAATAATCGGCATAGCCGGGCAGGGTCATCATATGGAGGTTGTTCGAGAAATTGACGCTGTAAGCCTCCTTGACGAGCCAGAGCATCTCGCCCCAGGACAGATCGGTCTTGATATTGTTGAACACCGCCTGTGCCAAGCTCATCGCGTTGCCGATGTTGGCCGAATTCAGAACTTCCTTGCCCACGAAGGTCAGAAACTCCTGCTGCTTCTTGATGCGGCTCTCGTCGCTGCCGTCGTATTCGGCGGGCTGGTACTTGCGGTAACCGCTGTTGTTCTTGCGCCAGCGCAGGAACTCGACCACCTGGTCGCCGTTCATCTTCTGCTCACCCGGCTGGAAGTCGATCTTGAGGTTCTGCACCGGATCGGTGTAATACATGCGGAAGGGCACGTCATAGGTGACGCCGCCGATGGCATTGACCATGTCCGCGATGCCCTGGAAGCTCATGACGATATAAAAGTCAGGCTCGAAGCCGATGACCTTGGTCACATCCTTCATTGTGGCCTCAATGCCGCCGATCATGTACGCCGCGTTGATCTTTTTGGACGCGCCCGTGCGGCTGCAGCTCGACATCGTATCGCGCGGGATATTGAGCACATTCACCTCGTGGGTCGAAGTGTCAAAGCTCACGAGCATAATGTTGTCCGTATGCAGATCGTCCTGATCGGTCGCACAGACCAAAAAAGTATACCGCTTGTCCGCATGGTCGCCCAAATCGAGATTCAGGGGCAATTCCGGTTCTTCTCCGGAAGAAGCCGCGGTATTGCCCGTCCCCGGTTTTTTGAACGAAGGCGCCTTGATGTTCGCCATTGCAAAGGCCGCAGCGCCCAGAATGACCGCCAAAATCACCGCAACAACGATGATAATTTTCTTCTTTTTGCTCAGTCCGGCACTGTCGCCGGCCTCCGTCTTTGGATGCGTGCCCCTGGTGCTGTGCGCGCCTCCGCCGCCGAAAAGTTTCATGCTTATTTTTCGCTTCCTTCCACTGCCCGCAGGAGGCTCACGCCCTGCAGGATCAAATCATTGCGCGCTTCGACCGTATCTCTATGGATGAGTTTGCCGCGCGCAACCAGATCGGTCAGCGAGGTGTCATAGCAATAGAGCAGGGCGCGGTCGATATCATGCTTCGCCAACTGGCGCGCAGGCTCGACCCCGTCGAAATCGCGGGTTTCTTCAATGTAATCGGCCAGATAGATGATCTTGTCGATCAGCGTCATACCGGCCTTGCCCGTCGTATGGCAGGCGATGGCGTTGCAGACGTCGTCTGGCGCGCTGTATTCATGCCGGGCGATCTCGGCCGCGGTCTTGCCGTGGAGCATTTTCCACTCGACCTTTTCAACATCACACGGTATTATATCGTATTTTTCACATAAATACAACTGTTCTTCGCGAGAAAGTCGTTTTGTTATGTCGTGCAGCAGGGCCGCAAAGGCACATTTCTCCTCGTCCGCGCCGAACCGCCGGGCGAGCTGGATAGCCGCTTTTTCACAGCCCAGCGTATGCCGGTAGCGGTAGCCGGACAAACGGGCCAAAATGGACTGACGAACCAATTCATTGCACAACATAACTTTTTACCGCCTTTCAATATATCCTGTCATAAGTTTATTTCAATGATGATACAAACGGTTTTCGGTGATGAATCGTGCCACATTGGGTACGGTAAAGCGGAAGAGGTCCTCCCCTTCGCGCAGCTCGGTCGACGAAATGTCGATGACGGGAGCCGGAACGATGGTCGCCCGGACGCCCAGACTATCGCGCAGCTGGACGGCCTTTTGCTCAAGTCTGGCGCGGTCGCCCTCATGCCGGGAGACCACGGCCAGTTCGGCCAGCCGGGCGATCTCATCGGGCGCTCGCCAGATGGTATCAAATTTTAAGAACATATCGGTGCCGACGATCAGCGTCAGGCTGCTGTATTCGCCGGTGTCGTGCAGGGCGCGCAGGGTGTCCACCGTGTAGCTTGCGCCGCCGCGGTCGATCTCGATGGTCGAAAGCTCGGCCCACGGGCAGTCGGCCAGCATCAGTCGAACCATCTCGCACCGCTGCTCGGTCGTCGCCGAGCCATCGGGCAATTCTTTGTGGGGCGGCGTGCTGGTCGGGATGAACAGAATCTTATCCAGTCCGAGCGCCTGATACACCGCCCGCCCGGCCTCCAGATGGCCGATGTGCGGCGGGTTGAAGGTTCCGCCCATGATGCCGACCCGCATCATTTGCACAGGACGATGCGGCGCTTTTCGGGGTCGCGCGCCTGGCGGTAGACGACGAACTTGGTGCCGATGCACTGTACCGGATCGGCGCCGGTCTCCTCGCACAGGGCTTCACACACCGTGCGCGGGGTGGCGAAGGCCGATTCGAGCACCTTACCCTTGACGAGCTCATGCGCCTCGAGCAGGTTTTCGAGTTCGGCGACAACGCCCTCGGTCACGCCGTCTTTGCCGACGATCAGGGTGTCGGGCAGGGTATTTGCAGCTTTCCGCAGCTGCGCGCGCTGTTTACTGGTCAGCATGGAATCATTTCTCCTGATTTATATTTTATTTGGATCGTGCGCCGAGCGCCTCCCGCAGCTTCTGCAGGGCGCGGGCGCGGTGCGAGACCGTGTTCTTGACCTCTGCGGGCAGCTCGCCAAACGTGCAGCCGAATTGCCCGACATAAAAGAGCGGATCATAGCCGAAGCCGGCGTCGCCGTGCGGCTCGCGCAGGATCGTGCCCTCGCACGTGCCCTCGACCTCGATCATTTGGCCGTCCGGCAGGATGCAGCAGATCGCGCAGACGAAGTGCGCGGTGCGTTCGCCGTCGGGCACACGCTCCATGTTTTGGAGCAGAAAGGCATTGCGATCCTTGTCTGTGCCCGGGCAGTAGCGGGCGGAATAGACGCCCGGCGCGCCGTTCAGCGCGTCGACCGCAAGTCCGGAATCGTCCGCGATCGCGGGCAGACCGGTCAGCTCGAACGCCGCCTGCGCTTTGATGCGGGCGTTGTCCGCGAAGGTTGCGCCGTTTTCCTCGGGCTCGGGCGCGCCCTCGGGCAGCGAAACGCCCTCGACGCCCGCGTCCGACAGGATGGTCGAAAGCTCGGCCAGCTTTTTCTTATTGTGGGAAGCCAGAATGAACTGCATCATCCGCGCGCCTCCATAATCTTGCGCTGCGCCCGGCAGAGCTGCATGACGCCCTTCTTGCCCAGGCTGAGCAGTTTCCGCAGTTCGGCGTCGGTGAAGGGTCTCCCCTCACCCGTGCCCTGCACCTCGACGAACGCGCCCGCGCCCGTCATGATGACGTTGGAATCGACGATGGCGTGCGAATCCTCCTCATAGCACAGGTCGAGGACAGGCTCATCCTGATAAACGCCGACCGAAACGGCCGCGACCTGATCGGTCAGCGGCATACGCTCGATCTTGCCCTCGTCCAGCAGGCGCTTGCAGGCCAACCAGAGCGCGACATAACCGCCCGTGATCGACGCGCAGCGGGTGCCTCCATCGGCCTGAATGACGTCGCAGTCGACGACGATCTGACGCTCGCCCAGCGCTTCGCGGTCGACGACCGCGCGCAGGGAGCGGCCGATCAGCCGCTGGATCTCGGCCGAGCGGCCGTTCAGCTTGAGCTTCGAGATGTCGCGGGGCGACCGGGTGTTGGTCGCACGGGGCAGCATGGAATATTCGGCGGTCACCCAGCCCAGTCCCTTGCCCATGAGGAAGGGCGGCACCTTGTCCTCGACAGTAGCGTTGCAGATGACCTTGGTGTTGCCCATCTCGATCAGCACAGAGCCCTCGGGATGGATGATATAGTCAGGGGTGATCTTCACCCGGCGCATCTCGCCGGGTTTTCTTCCGTCCGGTCTGTTCATCGTTCAAAATCCTCCACAGGCGGCAGCAGCGCCTCGACAAAGGCGGAGCGCTCGAAATCCATCAAATCGTCCAGTCCCTCGCCCACGCCGATCAGCTTGACCGGCACGTGCAGACCGCCCGAAATGGCGACCACGATGCCGCCTTTGGCCGTGCCGTCCAGCTTGGTGAGGACGATGCCGGTCAGCTTGGCGACCTTGTTGAACTCCTCGGCCTGGTGCACCGCGTTCTGGCCGGTGGTCGCGTCGAGCACGAGCAGGGTCTCGCGTGCCGCGTCGGGCAGCTCGCGGGTGATGATGCGGTCGATCTTGTTGAGCTCGTTCATCAGGTTGGACTTGTTGTGCAGGCGGCCGGCGGTGTCGATGATGATGATGTCGCAGCCGCGCGCCTTGGCGGCCGCGATCGAATCGAACACGACGGCGGCCGGGTCGGCGCCCTCGCCGTGGCGGACGATGTCCGCGCCTGCGCGCTTGGCCCAGATTTCCAGCTGGTCGGCGGCAGCGGCGCGGAAGGTGTCGGCGGCCGACAGCATGACGCGGTGCCCCTCCTGCACATAGCGGTGCGCCAGCTTGCCGATCGAGGTGGTCTTGCCGACGCCGTTGACGCCGATGACCAGAATGACAGACGGGTTGGTTGTCGTGTTGAGGCCGGTGTCCTCGGTCATCATGTCGACGAGCACGTCCTTGAGGGCGCAGCGCAGCGCGAGCGGGCTATCGATCCGCTGATGACGGGCGACGTCGGCCACGCGCGAAGTGGCATCAGCGGCGACGGTCGCGCCCAGGTCGGAGAGGATAAGGGCTTCCTCGAGCTCTTCCAGGGTCTCCTCGTCGACCTCGACAAAATTGGCGATCAGATCGTTGAGCTGATCGGTGACGGCTGCGGTTGTGCGGCGCAGCCCGGCCTTGATCTTGTCAAAAAATCCCATGAAATGGTGTTCTCCTTTGATTTATCGCATTTCCGCGCCCAGCGTTTTTTCCGCTTCGGCGAGGTTGAGCATCAGTAATTTGGAAACGCCCTGCTCCTGCATGGTGACGCCGTACAGGACATCGGCCTCCTCCATCGTGCCGCGGCGATGCGTGATGACGATGAACTGGGTGTCGGCCGTCAGGCGGCGCAGGTACTGAGCGAACCGGACGACGTTGACGTCGTCGAGCGCGGCCTCGATCTCGTCCAGAATGCAGAACGGGGTCGGGCGCACCTTCAGAATGGCGAAGTACAGCGCAGTCGCGACCAGCGCCTTTTCTCCGCCCGAAAGCAGGGTAATCGTTTTGAGCGACTTGCCCGGCAGGCTGACGTGGATGTCGATGCCGCAGTTCAGAATGTCGGACGTGTCGGCCAGCACAAGCGAGGCATTGCCGCCGCCGAAGATCTCGCGGAAGGTCTCGCCGAAATAGCCGTTCAGACGGGCGAACTCGGAGGCGAAGATCTCCTTCATGCGGACGGTCAGCTCGTCGATGACCGCGCGCAGATCGCTCTGCGCCTTCTCGAGATCGGCCTTCTGGCCGCCGAGGAAGGTCAGGCGCTCGGTCAGCGCTTCGTACTCCTGCACGGCGTCCGGGTTAACCGCGCCCAGCGCGCGCATCTTGGCGCGCAGGTCGGCCGCCTCCTTGCGGGACGCGGGCAGGTCGGTCAGCTCGATGCGGATCGCCTGCGCGGGCGACGGGGTCAGCTCATAGGTCTCCCACATCTTGTCGAGAATGCCGTTCTCCTGATTCTGGAGCTGCACGGCCTGCGACTGCAGGCGTCCGGCTTCGCGTTCAAGCGCCAGAATCTGGTCGTTCGCCGCGATGGCCTCCTTATCCGCCCGGGTGCGCGCTTCCTCGACCCGCATGCGCTGGGACACCTGCGCGTCGATCAGGCGCTGGACGTCGGCAAAACCTGCGTCCGACTGTTCCTCCCGGCTCTCCTGCTCGGCAAGCTCAGTTTCCGCCCGCTCGATTTCGGCGAGGAAACCGGCCACTGTTTCTTCAACGTGTTCCAGACTGCCGCCCAGTTCGGCGCGCAGCGCTTCCAGTTCCCCGGCCGCCCGGGTTTCGGTCTCCCATGCGGTCCGGTTGCTGCCCAGTGCGGCGCGCAGCTCGGCCAGTTCTCCGGCCAGCGCGGCCTGTGCGGTCTCGGCTTCCACTTGTTCGCGGCGAGCCGCTTCAAGCGCTTGATTGTTTTTCTCGTCCGCCGCCCGGTTCTCTCCGAGCGCGGCATCGAGCCGTGCGATCGTCTCTTCGTATTGGCGGCGCGCGTTCGACAGGTCGTCCCGCTCGAGCGCGAGCGCGTCGCGGCGGGTGCGCATACTGTCGAGCAGCGTCTGATGCTGGGACAGGACGGCGGTCAGCCGCGCCTCCTCCTCCTGCGCGCGGGCGCGCTCGGCTTCGATGACGCCAGCGTCGTATTCCAGCGCAGCGAGCCCTTCCTTCGCCGCGGCCAGACGTTCCCCGGCCTCGCGGCGGCGGCGTTCCTGCCCGGCCTGCTGTTCCCGCAGAGCGGCGAGCTTGGACGCGCGGGCGAGCACGCCGGTCGATTTGGAGACCGAGCCGCCTGTCATCGCGCCGCCCGACTGAATGACCTGTCCGTCCAGCGTGACGATGCGGAAGCGGTTGCCGTGCGCCCGGGCGATCGACAGGGCGTGGTTCATATTCTCGGCCACGACCGTGCGCGCCAGCAGATTGGTGATGATATTCTGATATTGTGGATCATAACGCACGAGTTCATCCGCCGTGCCGCAGAAGCCGGGGTGGCGGTCCAGGCCGTTTTCCCGGAGCGACGCCGGACGGATGGTGTCCAGCGGCAGGAAAGTCGCACGTCCATTGTCGGTGCGTTTCAGGTATTCGATGCATTGCTTGCCCACATTCGCGGTATCGACCACGATGTGGCTGGATGCCGCACCCAGCGCGGTCTCGATGGCGGTGACGTACTCGTCGTCGACCGTAATCAAAGATGATACCGGCCCGTGTACGCCTTCTGCGCCGTTGGCCTTGCGCTGCATGATGGCCTTGACCGAGCGGGAGAAGCCCTCGTATTCGCGCTGCATCTCCTCGAGCATGCGGATGCGGTTGGCGGTGTCGGTGCACTGGGCGGTCAGCGCGGCGGATTCGTGGGTCAGCTGCTCGACGCGGGCGCGGCGGTTATCGCGCTTCATCGCGAGGCCCGAGACCCGGTTGCGCATGCCGTCGAGCTTCTGACGGCACTCCGCCAGCTCGCGTTCGTAACCCGCGTGGTTTTCCTCTTCCTCGCGGACGGCGGTTGCCGCCTGCTCGATATCGGCATCGATCGTGCCCTTGCGCGACTCCATGCCGTCGAGTCCGGTCTGCGCGGCGGTGCGCTCCATCTCGAGCCGGTGGGCGTTCTCGAGCAGCTCGCGCGCGGTCTGCTCGGCGGCCGACAGGGCGGCTTCCCGCTTTTCGCGGCCTTCCTCTTGCCCGGCCAGCGCGGTCTCACAGCGCTCCAAGCGCTCGTTCAGGCGCACCTGCTCCCCGTCCAGCTCCGCACAGCGTTCGCGGCGGGCGGCTAACTGGTCGTCCAGCGTCTGCGCCTGTTCAGTGCTGCGCGCCGCGTCCTGACGGGCGCGCACGATATTGTCATTGAGGTTCTGAATATTGGCGCGCAGGACGGCGCAGCGGCTCTGGCGGGCGGCACGCTCCTGCTCCATTTCGCGCAGACGGGTGCGCAGACGCTCGGCCTCGACCTCGATCTCGCGCAGCTCTGCCGCGAGCTGTTCGCTGCGGGCGTAGCAGGCGTCCTGCTCGGCGTGCGCCCGGTCGAGCTGGGCGGCGCAGTCGGCGCTCGCGGTCTGATTGGCCGCGCTGTCAGCGGCCAGCTTCTCGAGATCGAGCAGCCAGAGCGTAACCTCGAGCGCGCGCAGCTCATCCCGCAGAACGAGGTACTGCCGCGCCTTCTCAGCCTGCTTTGCCAGCGGGCCCGCCTGGTTTTCGAGTTCGGTGTAAATATCGCGGATGCGAATGAGGTTCTCCTCGGTGGCGGCCAGCTTGCGCTCGCTCTCCTCCTTGCGGTAGCGGAACTTGGTGACGCCCGCGGCCTCCTCGAAGATTTCGCGGCGATCTTCGCTCTTGAGCGCGAGGATCTCGTCGATGCGGCCCTGTCCGATGACCGAATAACCGTCGCGGCCCAGGCCGGTGTCCATGAACAGCTCATTGATGTCACGCAGGCGGCAGTGCTTCTTGTTGAGGAAGTACTCGCTCTCTCCCGAGCGGTAATAGCGCCGGGTGACCATCAGCTCGGCGAACTCCGATTTGAAGACGCCCGTGCTGTTGTCCAGAATCAGCGATACCTCGGCAAAGCCGACCGCGCGCCGCTTGGCAGTGCCGCCGAAAATGACGTCCTCCATCTTGGCGCCGCGCAGGCTGCGGCTGGACTGTTCGCCCAGCACCCAGCGGATCGCGTCCGAAATATTTGATTTTCCGCTCCCGTTCGGGCCGACGATCGCCGTCATGCCGCCGAGGAACCGGATTTCAGTCCGGTCGGGAAAGGACTTGAAGCCCTGGAGAATCAGGGATTTTAAAATCATAGCTTGCTCCGTGCTTTGGCATATTTTTATTCATTGTAATTTTACCACAACGCCGGGCGCGTGTGCAACTTTCGCCGGACAATATTTCGACTTTATTTACAGTCCGGGCACAAAAAAGCAGACCCCCTCGGAGTCTGCTTTGATTGCAAAGAAGAGCATTACGCGGTCGCACGCGCCCGGCGCAGGAAGGCCAGCAGCGCCTTGCCGATGACGGCGACCAGGACCGCAGCCGCAGCCGCTTCCGGGATGCCGTTCGCCGTGACCGTACCCATAACCAGACCGAGCACCGCGCTCATAGCGACGTTCTTGGCCTCGGCATACTGCGCGCCCAGCAGCACATAGATGCTGCCCATGACCAGAATCGTGTTCGTCATCGAACCGACGAAACCGACAACCGGCAGCGCGACCATCTCATTGACGTGCAGGCGTTGCAGCGCGATCCAGAGCCAGCCCGCGACGACGCCGATCAGGATGCGGCAGCCGATCGCGATCCAGAGCGCCTTGATCGCGCCCGGCAGGCCGGACGTGCTCATGAAGGGCGAGAACGCAAACGAGAGCAGGGTCGGCGCGGTGGTCGCGCTGATGACCGAGCAAATGCCGAACACGCCGCCCAGGATGCCGCCGGCGAGCGGCCCGAGCAGAACCGCACCGATGATGACCGGGATATGTACCGTGGTGGCCTTGATGACCGGGAGCTGGATCATGCCGAGCGGGGTGTTCGCCAGAACGACAACGACGGCCGCCATCAGTGCCAGCTGTACCAGCCAGCGGGTGTCTTTCTTCTGTTTATTCATTTTTCATTCCTCCTGCTGCCGTCCTCTTTTCGAGATACAGCGCAAATAAAATTGGGGTTACTGCCTGTTCTTTTGCCAGATTGCGCGCAGCCCGTGCAGCGCCGCATGGGGCAGATAGGTGTGCTCCGTGCGCAGCAAAGGCAGAACGGTCTCGGCCGAGCCGCCGGTCACAAGTACCTTTGGCTTTTCTCCAAGCTCGTCCGCGATGCGGTCAACCATACCGTCGATCATTGCGGCCGCGCCGTAAACAGCGCCCGACTGCATGGCTGTGATCGTGTTCCGCCCGATGACATGTTCGGGTGCCGCAGGCTGTACCGTGGGGAGCTGGGCCGCCCGCTGCTTGAGCGCCGCCAGCGAGACCGTCATGCCAGCCGCGATCGAAGTGCCGACCAACACGCCCGCGCCGTTCAGCACGGTGAACGTGATGGCGGTGCCCAGATCGACCACCACGCAGGGCAGCTCGCCCCGGCTCAGCGCGCAGACCGCATCCGCGACCAGATCCTGACCGAGCGCGCGCGGCTGATCGATGCGGATATTGAGGCCGGTGCGCACGCCCGAGCCGATGCTCAGGATCGGGCAGCCGCAGAGCAGGCGGAACGCCGCCTGAATCGTGGGCGTGACCGCAGGTACGACCGAGCTCATCACCAAACCTTCAATGCTCTTTGGAGCCACGCCGTACAGGGAAAAAACGCTGCGCACCACGCAGGCATATTGCTCGCCCGTCTGCTTCTCATCGGTTGCAATTGAGGCGACAAAAACCAGGTCGTCCCCGTTGAAACCGCCAAACGAAATATGACTGTTTCCGATGTTCAGCGCGATCAGCATTCCACAAACGCTCCTTCCGGCAAAAACAGCGGCGATCTGATCAGAACAATCGCTGCCTGCGGTTATTATATCACGCAAAGCGGATGAATACAAGCGCGAATCATCCCTTTTGGAGCGCCCGCCGGATTGCTGTGCCCGCCGCCATCGCGGGGGCGGCCAGCCCCGACCAGAGCAGAGCGTACTGCGGGCAGATCTGGCCGAGCACGTTCCCCCGCCTGCCGCTGTAATCCCAGACGTTCCGCCCGAAACCCCGGTTGACGGTCAGCCCGACAAGCAGCTCGGCCGTCGTGATGCACAGCCCGCCTGCCGCGCACCGGACGGGCAGCTTTTCGGCGGCGAGCCGCTCTCCCAGCCCGGTCAGACTCAGAAACACGCAGCCGCCTGTCAGGGTCATCGTCCAGTGGCTTCTTCTCCGCCACAGAAGTTCCATCGCCGTGTACCCCGCCCCGCCGAGCGCGAACAGGGCCGCGTCCTGCTGCCATCGTTTCATGGTTCCCACCTCCCGAAACAGCTTGCCCCCAAATTGCCTGCGGGATGCAAAAAGGACAGCCACAGGCTGTCCTTTTCCAGAATATTTTTATATTCAGCGATAAATCGGGAAGCGGGAACCCATCTCGAGCACATTGGCGCGGATCTCATCGGCCTTGTTCTCGAAATCGGTCGCGGCCTGCCAGACGAACTCGGCGATGTGGAGCATCTCGGGCTCACCCATGCCGCGGCTGGTGACCGCCGGCGTGCCGATGCGCATGCCCGAGGTGACGAAGGGGCTCTCGGGATCGTTGGGGATGGTGTTCTTATTCGCGGTGATGTACACCTCGTCCAGACGGTTCTGCAGCACCTTGCCGGTGACGCCCGCCTTGCGCAGGTCGACCAGCATCAGATGGTTGTCGGTGCCGCCGGAAACCAGATCAAAGCCCTGCTTCTGGAGCGCCTCGGCCAGAACCTTGGCGTTCCGTGCGACCTGGTGCTGGTAAGCGGTGAACTCGGGCTTGAGCGCCTCGCCGAAGCAGACGGCCTTGGCCGCAATCACGTGCATGAGCGGACCGCCCTGGGTTCCGGGGAAGATCGCCTTGTTGAACTTCTTGGCCAGCTCCTCGTTATTGGTCAGGATAACGCCGCCGCGGGGGCCGCGCAGGGTCTTATGGGTAGTGGTGGTGACGACGTCCGCATAGGGCAGCGGATTCATGTGCAGACCGGCGGCGATCAGGCCGGCGATGTGCGCCATGTCGACGAACAGGTACGCGCCCACGCTGTGCGCGATCTCGGCAAAGCGGGCGAAGTCGATCGCGCGCGGATACGCGGAAGCGCCCGCGATGATCATGCGGGGCTGCTCCTTCTTGGCCAGCGCCTCGAGCGCGTCATAATCGATGTAGCCGTTGTCATCCACGCCGTAAGGAACGATATGGTAAAGCAGGCCGGACTGGTTGACCGGAGAGCCGTGGGTCAGATGGCCGCCGTTGTCCAGGCTCATGCCCAGAACGGTGTCGCCGGGCTGGCAGAGCGCCTGATAAACCGCCATATTGGCCTGCGCGCCCGAATGAGGCTGCACATTGGCATACTTCGCGCCGAACAGCTTGCAGACGCGCTCGATCGCCAGATTTTCGACCTGGTCGACGCACTCGCAGCCGCCGTAATAGCGCTTACCCGGATAACCCTCCGCATATTTATTGGTCAGAACCGAACCCATCGCGGCCATAACGGCCTCGCTGACAATGTTCTCGGATGCGATCAGCTCGATGTTGCGCATCTGGCGGTCAAATTCCTTCCGGATCATCCCGCCGACTTCGGGATCAAACTCGCTTACCAAAGCCATTGCTTCACGTACCATTCCATAACCTCCTGAAAGAAGAGAATACGCATTCTCAATAGTTTACCTATATTTTAAGCCGCTAAACGGTAAAAGGCAACATGAATATGCATTTACAAGAAATCTTTGTAGCTTTCGACAGGTTAAAAGATTTTATTTCGCAATCTTTTGCCATTATGATATAATAATCGCATATCAACTATTTTCGCTGCGATGCGACTGACCGTCCATCGCGCGGCGTCAGGTTTTAAATTTCCCCGCAGTTGTGGTATAATAATGGTATTCCCATCCAACCTCTTCGCAAAGGAGGTCCTACAACATGAACGAAGTGGAAGAGAAACTGTACAAACTGCTGGAGCGTCCTGTCCGGCAGGAGGAGCTGCGCAAGCTGCTGCCCGGCGTGGGCAAGCAGGAAATCGTCCACGCGCTCGCCTGTCTGAGCGAACAAGGCCTGATTCTCAAAAACAAGAAAAACCGCTGGGCGCACGCCGAGCATTACGGCTGTCTGCGCGGCACCTTTTCGGCCACCGAGCGGGGCTATGGTTTTGTCATATTGGACGAGCCCGACGCGCTGGGCGACGTCTTTGTCCCGGCCTATGACACGATGGACGCCTGGGACGGCGACCGTGTGCTCGTCCGGTTGACAGAGGACCGCTCCGGGCGGCACAAGCGGCAGGGCGAGATTATCCGCCTGCTCGAGCTGAAAAACGCCGAGCTCGACGGCGTGGTTCTTCTGCGCGGCCGCACCATGCTGGTGCGCCCGTCCTCCCGCCGCTTTCCCGACCTCATCATCCCGCGTGGCGGGGTGAACGGCGCGCGTTCGGGAGACCGGGTCGCCGTCCGCGTCGTCTACCGCGGTGACCGCAACACCCGGCCGACCGGTGAGATCATTGAGGTTTTCGGACAGGCCGCCAGCATGGAAAGCTCGATCGCGGCCATTCTCCATACAAACGGCATCATCGACCACTTTCCGGCCGACGCCTCGGAGCAGGCCGCTCATGTGCCGCAGGAGGTCGATCCATCCGAAGCGGCGCGCCGCCTCGACCTGCGCGATCTGACGATCTTCACGATCGACGGCGACGACGCGCGCGACTTTGACGACGCGGTCTCGCTTGAGCATCTGGAAAACGGCCATCTGCGTCTGGGCGTGCACATTGCAGATGTGTCCCATTACGTCACGCCCGGCAGCCCGCTCGACTGCGAGGCCTTCCGCCGGGGCACCTCGGTCTATTATCCTGGGCATGTCGTGCCCATGCTGCCCTTCGAGCTGTCGAACGGCATCTGTTCGCTCAATCCCGGTGTGGACCGTCTGGCCTTTTCCGCCCTGATCGAGCTCGACCGCACCGGCCAGCGCTATGGCGCGACGTTTGCCAAGACGGTCATCCGTTCCGCGGCCCGCATGACCTACAAAAAAGTCAATGCCATCCTGGCGGGCGACGAAGCCCTCCGCGCCGAATACGCCGCCCTGTGCCCGGTCTTTGAGGAGATGAACGACCTCGCGCACGCCCTGTACCGGCGCCGGGTTGACCGGGGCGCGCTCGAGCTTGACCTGCCCGAGCCTGCCATTACAGTCGATGAGTCCGGTGAGCCCGTCGAAGTCACCTTCCGGGAGCGGGGCGAGAGCGAAAAGCTGATCGAGGAATTCATGCTGCTCGCCAACGAATCGGTCGCCGAACATATGCACCGCCACGGTTGGCCGACCGTCTACCGCGTCCACGATGATCCCGATCCCGAAAAGCTGCGCACCTTCGCCATGTTCGCGCGGCCCTTTGGCTACCGCATCGATCCGTCCAAAACGGCCGACACCGCCCAGCTGCAGGCCGTGCTGACCGGTGCAAAGGACGATCCCCGCCAGCGTGCCCTGCCTACCCTGCTGCTGCGCTCGCTCAGCCGCGCCCGGTATGATCCGGTCTGCGGCGGGCACTATGGCCTGCAGGCGAAGTTCTACCTGCACTTCACCTCGCCCATCCGCCGCTATCCCGATCTGATCGCCCACCGCATGCTGCAAAAAGCGCTGACCGGCGCGCAGTTTGAGAACGCGGATGAGACGGTCTGCGCCGACGCGGCCGCTCAGTCGACCGAGCGCGAATTCGCAGCCGACACCGCCGAGCGCGACATTGACAAGCTCTACCTTGCGGCCTATATGGAGCAATTTATCGGCGAGGAATTCGACGCCGAGGTTTCTGGCGTCACTTCGTTCGGCCTGTTCGTCTGCCTGCCCAACTCGGTGGAAGGGTTGATCCGCATGGATGCGCTGCCCGACGACTATTATGAATATGACGAGGAGGCCATGACCCTGACGGGCCGTCACCGTGGCCGCCGGTACACCATCGGCACGCCCCTGCGCGTCCGCCTGCTCAGCGCTTCCCGCATCAACGGCCAGATCGACTTTGCGACGGCCGAAGAACCCCGCGAACGAAAGGAGTAACCCACATGCCCGGACTGGTTCTCGAGGGCGGTACTTTCCGCCCCATCTTTTCCTGCGGCGTCATGGACGCCCTGCTTGACAACGGCCTGATGTTCGACTACGTCATCGGCGTTTCAGCCGGCATCACCGATGCCTTTTCCTATGTATCCCGCCAGAAGGAGCGCAATCTGCGCATCCTGCAGCGGTTCCGCAACGACGACCGCTATCTTTCCCTGCGCAATTACCGGCGCTGTGGTTCGATGTTCGGCCTTGACTTCGTTTTTGATGAAGTGCCCAACAAGCTCGAGCCGTTTGACTGGGAGGTTTTCAACGCCTACGAGGGCCGCATTCTGGTCGGCGTGACCAACGCGAAAACCGGAAAAATCGAATATCTGGACGGAAAGCAGCTCGACGCACAATGCACCATGCTGCGCGCCACCTGTGCCATCCCGCTCTATTTCCCGCCCATTCTGGTGAACGGCACCGAATACTTTGACGGCGGCCTCGCCGATTCCATCCCGATCCGCAAATCTCTGACCGACGGCAACAAGAAGAATCTCATCATTCTGACCCAGCCCGCGGGCTTCCGCAAGCGCTGCGGCCGCAACGTGCAGTTGGCCGACAAGCTGCTGCGCCGTCATTATCCCGAAGTCTGCGACACTATGCTGCACCGCCCCAAGGTCTACAACGACACGGTCTGCTTCTGCGAGCAGCTCGCCAAAAAGCGCCCGCATGACACCGTGCTGCTCCGCCCGGATTACGCCATCAATTCGTTTGAGAAGAGCGTGCCCAAGCTCGAGCAGGCCTACTGGCACGGCTATTCCATGGCGGTCTCCCGTATGGATGAGATTCGCGCATTATTCGACTGAGTTCCTATCTTTTAAGCGAATAGCGGAGGCTGAACATGAAGTATCTGGTTACATACGCATCGAAATACGGCAGCACCAAAAAATATGCCCAATGGATCGCCGAAGCGCTGTCCTGCGATCTGATGGATGCCGGTGCAGTCAAGCCCGGCACGCTGGCGCAGTATGACGTGCTCATCCACGGCGGCGGCCTGTATGCGGGCGGATTCAGCGGGATCAGCGTGATTACAAAGAATTATGAATTGTTGTCCGGCAAGCCGGTCATCCTGTTTTCCTGCGGTCTGGCCGATCCAAACGACCCGGAAAATATCTCCCATATCGAAGCCGGTCTCGCCAAAGTGCTGACACCCGAAATGCAGAAGCACATCAAACAATTCCACCTGCGCGGCGGCATTGACTATGGCAGATTGGGACTCACCCACAAGGCCATGATGGCGATGCTCCGCCAGAGCATGCTCAAAAAAGACCGGGAGAACCTGCGGGACGAAGACCGGCTGATGCTGGACACATACGGCCAGCAGGTGGACTTCACGGACAGAAGCACGATTACCCCGCTGGTTGAATACGTTCTGCAGCTCGGATAACACGCTGAAAAAGGTTGGAAATCAGCGATTTCCAACCTTTTTTTCACAGAAATGTGCGCAGCTCGTCACGCAGTTCTTCCTCCGCCTCGATCAGCCTCTGCGCGATCCGGCGCGCAGGAGGCTCAGCAGCGGCATATTCATTGAGATAGCGGCCCAGAGATCGCACGCCCATCTCGCAGCCCTCCGTGATCAGATTTGCGACTGTCTGATCGGTCGGGTTCAGACCGAGCTTGACCGTGGTCTTGAGCATGCTCATTCCTTTTGCCATCGCTCCCGGGCTTTTGCCCTCGTCATTTGCTTCGTCGAGCAGAAGCCCGATTTGCTTGCCCAGTTCCAGATGATGAACCCGGCTGCGCTGCAGCAGCGCGCGCAGTTTCCCGCTGCCCGCGTATTGCAGCGTATTTTCTATCGTCCCCACGCCCATCTTGACGCCCGCATCGCACTCGCGCAGCAGGCGGATCGAATCCCGTTCCATCTGCATTCTCCTTTCACAGCTTGCTCTGACAGTTTTCCCACCATGCGGAAAGAAATACGATTGACACACAAAAAAACGGTAAAGCTGGGCTTTACCGTTTTTTTGCATCTGAACGGGCTGGAATCCGCCTGGATGTTGCGCATCTGCGCGTGAGGTGACAAAGTGTGCGTTTACGGGACGAGCAGCGCCGCGATGGCGACGTTATACTCGGGTAAACCGTCCGAACTCCACAGGAGCGGCATCTGCAGCTCCTCCTTTGCGATCCTTCCGAGATCGAATCGGAACGCGGAGAACGAATAGCGCATGCGCTCGGGCTTGGCGCAGGGCTGGCCCGACGGGCGGGTACAGACCGCGCACTGCTCACACCGGCCGGCTGCAATGCTGGACGCGCCCGGGATCAGGCTTTCCAGCTGCAGCTGCAGCTCATGGACAACCTTTTTGGTTGCTCCATAAGTGGCCTGCCGGATGGGTTCCAGATTCTGCGGATGGCGCGACATCCGTCGCTGATTCTCTGAATAGATCACCTTGACGCCGATCAGATACACGCGCGAAAAAGGAGCAAAGAACGCGCGCGTATCCGGAACGCCGGGCGGGCAGGACCATCGCGTTTTATAATCCGGACACCCACAACAGCATGCGTGGAAGGTTACTGGATCGAAATACTCGTCAAGCAACCGCTGAACAGATATTTCTCGGACGCACACCTCTGTCCGATAATCTTTCATAGCTTCCGCCTTTCCGCCGCGGCAGTGGGAATCTGCCGCGGCTCTTGGGAAATCAGGGAGCAGGCCTGACGGCGGCCTATCCCCAGTTTGGTCGCTGATTGAACGCGCGGGCATTGCGTCTGCCAGGTGTCAGTTCTTCCTGCGGGTCTTCCGCGCAACTAAAAAAGCTGCACCCACAGGGTACAGCAAACAAACCGCGAAGTATGTCGCGGAATCGTGCACCCTTTCTGGACCGGAAAGGTTCTCGTGTGCGTTATACACAGGCAGGTATTCTGACTCAGACCTCAAACGCAGCCAACCGCCTTCCCGGATTGCTCCAGTGACATTTGGCGGCCGCTCGGCCAATACAGCAACGGCATTGTGCGGGATTCTCACCCGTCTTCCCTTTTCACCCCGACTATGCTGCGGGGCACCTGTATACCACATATTCTGTTCATGTTCAGTATAACGCGCCCCATGGCATTTGTCAACCAGGAAGGAAACCCCGAATGCCGCAAAAGCGGCATTCGGGAATTTTTTCCAGGAACCGGAGAGCTTTTAGCCCTCCTGCCAGTTTGCGGGATAGACGGTATAAACGTACTTCGCGTAATCGGGAGTCTGGAAATGGATGTGGCTGCCCTTCGGGATGTAGATGATATCGCCTACACCGCCGGAAACAATACGTCCATCAATCTCGATCTCCAGATTGCCCTCCAGAACGATGTCATACTCGTCGTAAGTCAGCGTCCACTCGAAGCTCGCGCCGTCCTTCAGCTCCATGACACCGCAGCCCATACGGGGAGCCTCTTCGAGCGAAGTAACGTCCTTTAAGAGAACGTCGGAACGGCCCTCAAAGGGCTCGAGCTCGACAGAGCTGGTCTTGATGCCGATGATGCCGCTGGGGTCTACCTGGCGCTCCATGCCGGCAGACTTTGCAACGGTCTCAGCAAGCACCTTTTCCACGATCTCGCGGATCAAAGATTCACTGATATTCATAGGACACAAACCTTTCTCTGTGGTTTTACTTCTTGGATGCTTCGATCTTGCTCAGCAGCTTGGGAGACAGGATGTTCGCAACCAGGATAGCGGTGATACCGGCAACCAGCTTACCAATGATAACAGGGGTAACCATGGACTGGTCGACACCTGCGGTAAAGCCGAGGTGATCGCCGAATACGAATGCCGCGGATACTGCGAACGCAACGTTCAGCAGCTTGCCCTTGGGATCCATCTCGCCCATGATGTTGAACATCGCGATGTTGTTCGCCAGGTTCGCAACCATACCAGCGGAAGCCTTGTCGTTGATGCCGAGCGCGGAGCCAACCTTGCCAAGAGCGCCGCCGAAGGTGCGGGTGATCCACTTAACCATCGGGAACGCACCGATCAGAACGATACCGATCTGGCCGCAAACCAGCAGGCCGTCGTTCAGAGGAGTCGTGCCAGTCTCAGCAGCCGGAGTCGCCATGACGTCGAACAGCGGGAACATAATGCCGGTGATCTGCTCGAAAACAGCAATCGCGGTCAGCGCGGTGATAACGATGGTGACGCCTGCGCCGAATACGTTGAAGCCGGCGATCATCTTAGCGGGAGCAAACCACAGACCAGCAACGATCAGGGCAGCGATTACGATAACGGGAACCAGGTTGATAACGATCTCGCCAATGCCCAGGGAGTAATCGGTCATCGCGTTCATCGCGATACCGCCGACCAGACAGCCGATCGGGATGGTGATCATACCGGCAAGAACGCCAGCGCCCAGATAATCGCGGTCTTCCTTGGAGATGATGCCCAGCGCTACGGGGATGGTGAATACGATGGTCGGGCCCATCATGGTGCCCAGAATCAGGCCTGCGAAAGAACCGATGGACTCATTCGCCGCCAGCTGCATTGCAAGCGGATAGCCGCCCATATCGCACGCCAGCAGAGTGGTCGCGAACATGGAGGCGTCAGCACCGATCGCAGTGTAGATGGGGGTGATGATGGGGCCAAGAACGGTAGCCAGAACAGGAGCCGCCGCAACGACACCGGCCATGGACATGGCCAGACCGCCGATCGCGTTGAAGCCGTTCTCGAACTCTTCGCCGTAGCCAAACTTGTTGCCCATGATCTTATCGATCGCACCAACCAGCATGAAGATCATCATGATCATCATAATGATGGTATTGATAGACAGACCAGATACCCAAGCAGAAATACTTTCAGTAAATACGCTCATTTGTTATCCTCCTCTTTTTTTCTATGGATACGTAAACGGAACGGAGCGCTCCGCTTCCCCCATTGTTAAAGCAGCGCGTCAAACAGCTTCTTTGCAGGGCGCGGAATAACCGTAGTGCCCACAAGAAGCTCTGCGCTCTTGCTCGCCGCTTCAACTGCGGCACGTACTGCGCCGACATCGCCGGTCAGGGTGACGAACCCCTTGCCGCCGATCGCATAACCAGTACGCACCTCAATCAGCGTGATGTTGGCAGCCTTAGCTGCAACATCCGCTGCAGTGATCGCCGAGGCGATCGAGTAGAACTCCAGAACACCGATCGCGCCGCGGGTCT
>CAMEPU010000019.1 GCA_945932315.1 uncultured Clostridia bacterium | reverse complement strand
AAACAGTGGGCTGCCCCCTCATGATTTTCGCAAATCATTTTGAGACAGCCCCTTTGCATTTACTTGGATAACTTCGGTTTCGTCGCGCCCTCGGCGACCAGATCCCAGTTGCGGTGCAGGTAATCATAGCCCGAATAGAGGGTGACGATGGTCATGATCCAGCCGGCCGCCGGGGTGATGACGGTGCCGCCCAGGATGCCCGCATCGAGGAAGATGGCGATGATGCCGGCGATCTGGACACAGGTCTTGACCTTGCCCGACCAGGCGGCCGCCATGACCTGACCCTTGGCCGCCGCGACGTTGCGCAGCGAGGTGATGATGAACTCACGCGCCAGGATGATGAAGACCATCCAGGACGCCATCTGGCCGTGGCCGACGAAGATGACGAGCGCCGCCGTGACCAGCAGCTTGTCGGCCAGCGGGTCGACGAACTTGCCGAAGTCGGTCACCTGATTGTACTTGCGGGCGATATAGCCGTCCAGAAAATCGGTGAAGCTGGCGAGGCAGAACAGGATGAGCGCGGTCAGGTCGCAGACCGGGGTCTGCATGAGCGCGAAGATCACGAAAATCGGGATGAGCGCGATGCGCGCCAGAGTGATTTTGTTGGCAGTAGTCATGGTTTTAACCTCCTACGCGGACGCCCGCAAGATCGACGCCCAGACTGTCGTCTATCCGCACGTCCACAAACGCACCGGGCGTGCATTCCTCGTCCGATTCGAAGTAGACCTTGCCGTCCACCTCGACCGAATCGGCATAGGTGCGGCCGAACCAGCGCCCGGCCTCCTCGTCCCAGCCTTCGACCAGCACCTCCATGGTCTGGTGCATGCGGTCGAGGTTGTACTCGTCGATGACGCCCGACTGCAGCTCCTCCACGATCAGGCGGCGGTTCTCCTTGACCGCGTCCTCGATCTGACCGGACATCTCGGCGGCCTCGGTGCCCTCCTCGGGCGAGAACTCGAACACACCCGCGCGCTCGATGCAGACCTCCTGCAGGAATTCGCACAGCTCGGTGAATTCCTCGTCAGTCTCGCCGGGCAGGCCGACGATCAGGCTGGTGCGGAGCACCAACCCCGGGATGCGCTCCCGGAGCCGCCCGATCAGCGCGGTGAACTCCTCGCGCCCGCCCGGGCGGTGCATCGCGCGCAGGATGCGCTTGGACACGTGCTGGAGCGGGATGTCGAGGTACTTGACGATCTTGTCCTCGGCCGCGATCACGTCGATCAGCTCCTCGGTGATCTGGTCGGGGTAGAGATAGTGCAGGCGGATCCAGTGGAAATCGAGCTTGCACAGCTCGCGCAGCAGGGCGGCAAGCCGGCGCTCGCCGTACAGATCCACACCGTATTTCGTGATGTCCTGCGCGATGACGATCAGCTCCTGCACGCCGGCCTCGGCCAGCGCGCGTGCCTCGTCGAGCAGAGATTCCATCGTGCGGCTGCGGTACTTGCCGCGCAGCTTGGGGATGATGCAGTAGCCGCACCGGTTGGAGCAGCCCTCCGCGATCTTGAGATAGGCGGTGTAGCCCGGGGTCAGGCGGGCGCGCCCGCCCTCGAGCGCGGCCGACGCCGGGTCGGCCAGATAGCGGGGCTTCTCGCCCTTGTACGCGGCCTCGACCGCTTCGACGATGTTGGTGTAGCTGCCCGTGCCGCAGATGACATCGACCTCGGGCAGGCTCTCGGCGATCTCGTCGGGATAGCGCTGGGCCAGGCAGCCGGTGACGACCAGCCCGCGCAGCGCGCCGCCGTTCTTATACTGGGCGGTCTCGAGGATCGTATTGATGGCCTCCTGCTTGGCCGATTCGATGAAGCCGCAGGTGTTGACGACCGCGACCTCGGCCTCGGCCATGTCGTCCACGATCGTGTGCCCGGCCTCGCGGAGGCGGGACAGCATGTGCTCGGAGTCGACCAGATTCTTGGCGCAGCCGAGCGAGATCAGTCCGATTTTCATAAAAAATGCAACCTTTCGGGTTTGATTTTGGAAAATATCCGCGCTTTAATCGAAGTCGGCGGCGATGTCCGCGCCGTATTCGTTCAGCGCGCGGCGGATGTCCTCCCATTTGTAGCCCCGCCGCTGGAGCGCCGCGACCGCCTTGCCGACCTCCTTGCGGTCGGACAGGTCGCCGCGCAGCCGCTTGTCGAGCAGGGCGCGCATGACCTCGAAGTCGGGCTCGCATTCGTCGAGCACGGCGTTCGCCGTCTCGTCGTCCACGCCCTTTTTCCGCAGTTCCTGCCGGATGCGCAGCGCGCCGTAGCCCCGCCGGGTGTACGACCGGGCGGCCGATTCGGCCAGCCGCTCGTCCGAGAGGTAGCCGCGCTCGGTCATCCAGGCGACCGCGTAGTCGGCCTCGTTTTCGCCGTGGCCCTTCTCCACCAGCTTGTCACGCAGGGCGCGCGCCGACAGCGGCCGGTAGCCGAGCTGGCGGGCGGCTTCCTCGAGCGCGCGGTCATACCGCTCCTGTGGCGATAACGAAGAGTAATCTATCTTCTTAATATTCCGTTTTAGCATCAGCCGTCGATGTCAGCGTCCAGATCGCCGTCCATGTCGTCGCCGAAGTCATCCGCGTCGACCGAGAGCGCGCGGCTGTTGACCGGCTTGGCCGTGGTCGCCGGGATCTTGTCGATATCGGGAGCGGCCGGGCGGGGCAGCTTGCTCTGCTTGGCATGCGCTTCCTCGTTCGCGGTCTGCATGGCCTCGATCAGCTTCTGGTGCAGCTCCTCGGCCTCCTCGGGATGCTCGGCAAAATACTGCTTGGCGGCCTCGCGGCCCTGGCCCAGGCGCAGCTCACCCATCGAGAACCAGGCGCCCGACTTCTTGATCAGGCCGTAATCGACGCCCAGATCGACGAGCTCGCCGGTCTGCGAGATGCCCTCGCCGTACATGATGTCAAACATGCACTCCTTGAACGGGGGCGAAACCTTGTTCTTGACGACCTTGCAGCGGGTGCGCGAGCCGATCAGCTCGGAGCCGTCCTTGATGTGCTCGACGCGGCGGACCTCGATGCGGACGGAGGCGTAGAACTTGAGCGCGCGGCCGCCCGTCGTGACCTCGGGGTTGCCGTACATAACGCCGATCTTCTCACGCAGCTGATTGATGAAGATGGCGGTGCAGTTGGATTTGGAGATGGCGCCGGCCAGCTTGCGCATGGCCTGGCTCATCATGCGGGCGTGCAGGCCGACAAAGGAGTCGCCCATGTCGCCCTCGATCTCGGCGCGGGGCACGAGCGCCGCGACCGAGTCGACGACCACAATGTCGATCGCGCCCGAGCGCACGAGCGCCTCGGCAATCTCGAGGCCCTGCTCGCCGGTGTCGGGCTGGGAAACCAGCAGGCTGTCGATGTCGACGCCCAGCTTGCGGGCGTAGACCGGGTCGAGGGCGTGTTCGGCGTCGATGAACGCGGCTTCGCCGCCCGCCTTCTGGGCGGACGCGATCGCATGCAGGGCGACCGTGGTCTTACCGGAGGATTCGGGGCCATAGATCTCGATGATACGGCCGCGCGGCAGGCCGCCCACGCCGAGCGCCATGTCCAGACCGATCGAGCCGGTCGAGATGTGGTCGACCGCCATCGTGTTCCGCTCGCCGAGGCGCATGACCGCGCCCTTGCCGTGGGTCTTTTCGATCTGTTCGAGCGCCTGCTTCAGCGCCTTTTCTTTATCAACCGCCGGTGCGACCGGTTCCAAGCGTTTTTTCGTGGCCATACCAATCCGTCCTCCTGAAAATTCAGCGTTTTCTCGTATCCCTCATTATACCCGATTTCGGGCCGCAATGCAAGCAAAATCAAACATACGTTCGATTTTCGCAGAACTCATTCGTCCCACAGCTCGAGCACGACGATGCGCTGCACGCCGAAGGTGTCCTCCTCCACGTGCACCCTGCCCCGGTTCGTGTCCTCGAGGATGGCGGCCACGGCCGGATACTGGCGGTCGCCGCATTCAAAATAGGCCTGCCCGCCGGGCAGCAGCAGGTTGAGCCAGCCGTTTTTGGCGATTGCGCGGTAAAAATCGAGGCCGTCTGCTCCGCCGTACAGGGCGAGGTGGGGCTCAAAGGCCGCGACCGAGCGGTCGAGGGCGGCCATCTCGTCGCCCGTGACATAGGGCGGATTGCAGGTCAGAATGTGGAACCGGCCGAGCGCGGGGACGGGGGCTTGGAGCGCGTCGCCCTTCATGACGATGGCGCGGCGGTCGACCCCGAGCCGGCGGGCGTTCTCCCGTTCGACCGAAAGGGCGGCGTCCGACACGTCGAGCAGCACGACCCGGGCGTCCTCGACCTCGTGGGCGAGCGACAGACCGATGCAGCCCGAACCGGCGCACAAGTCGAGCACCCGTGGGTTGACCACCTGCGCCGCCCGCCCGATCGCGAGCTCACACAGGCGCTCGGTGTCCGGGCGCGGGATGAGCACGTCGGGCGTGACCTGAAAGGTCAGGCCGTAGAAGTCCCACTCGCCCAGCAGATAGGCCAGCGGCTCGCCGTCCAGACGGCGGCGGCAGAGGCCCTCGGCGCGCGCCCGGGTGGGCTCGTCGATGTAGCGGTGGCCCCAGTCGGCCGTGCGCGATTTGTCCGCGCCCGTCGCGGCCGCGACCAGCTCGCGCGCCTCGAGGTCGGGCATGGAGATCCCGGCGGCCTTGAACAGCTTCCGGGTCGCCGCGTACAGGTCATAGATCGTATCCGCCATGGGCATACCTTCTTTCGGGATCAATTTGGGAATGCTTTCTTATTTGCTTCCGTGCGCCTTGTCCCAATCGTCGCTGCCGTCGTCCGGGATGACCCGCTGCATGGCCGCGATGGCGACCTCGATCATCGAGTCGTCCGGCTCAAAGACGGTCAGCCGCTGCATCTGCAGGCCGGGCCAGCGCAGGGCGCGGGAGATGAGCCCGTCGTGCTTGCCCGCGAAGCGGATGCACTCATAGGACAGGCCGATAACCAGGGGCAGCAGGACGAGGCGCATCGCCATCCGCATCCACGGGTTGTCCATCTGGACAAAGGCGAAGATCAGAATGGGCACGATCATCATGACGAACATGAACGAGGTGCCGCAGCGCGGGTGGAAGCGGGGCATCTTCCGCACGTTCTCGACGGTCAGGTCGAGCCCGGCCTCGTAGCAGAAGATGGTCTTGTGCTCGGCGCCGTGGTAGCGGAAGGTGCGCTCGATGTCCTTCATATGGGACACCGACCACATGAACAGCAGAAACAGGATGATGCGCACCAGACCCTCGAGCAGGCTGCGCACGAAATAGGGCGCGCCCGCCGGGAGCACGGAGACGATCAGGGTGGGACAGAGCATGAACAGGATGATGGGCAGCATGGTGCCGAAGAGCATGGCCACGCCCATGATGATCCTGTTGACGCCCTCGTCCCCGAATTTATCCATCAGCCACTGTTCAAAGCGGGAGGGCTCGTAATCGCCGTCGTCCTGCTCGGAGAGGTCGGCCGAGGTTTCGATATCCTTGACGCCCCGGATCATCGCGGTCGCCATCGTGTAGCAGCCGCGCAGGATGGGGAGCTTCCAGATTTTGGAGGGCTTGTCGGTTTCGCTCTCCTGAAAGACGATCTCGTTATCCGGCTTGCGCACGGCGAGACAGGTCTTTTTGGGGCCCTTCATCGTGATGCCCTCGATGACCGCCTGCCCGCCGATCGTGGTCTTGCGGACGCAGGGCGGCACATAATTTTTTTCCATTGGATCTTGCTCCGATCTTTTCTGAATTACGGCAATTCATCCACAGGCTGTGTATGAATCTCAGATTTTTCTTCTTCGGGCGGCAGCTCGACCGTCGGCATCTCGATCCGCACCGGCTCGAGCGCCGGAATCGCGACCGTGACCATCGTGCCCTCGCCCACCTTGGAGGTGATGTCGAGGCGGCCGCCGTGCAGCTTGACGATCTCGTCGGTGACGGCGAGGCCGATGCCGCTGCCGCGCTCCTTGGAGCTGCCCTTGTAGAACCGCTCCTTGACGTGGGGCAGCTCATCCTCCGGGATGCCCGGGCCCCAGTCGCGCACGCTGACCAGAATCTCATTCTCGATCCGGGCGATGGCGACGGCGATCTTTTTGCCCTCGCGGCCGTACTTGGCCGCGTTGTCGATGATGTTGAGGAAGACCTGCTTCATGCGGTGGCGATCGCCGCTGACAAAGTACTGCGCGTCCGGATCGACGTCGTACTCAAGGGTCATATCGGTCGACGCCAGCAGGTTTTCATACATGAAGACGGCCTCGCACAGCTCGATCTCGAGGTCAAAGGTCTCGATCTCGAGCTTGAGCCGCCCGGACTCGATGCGGGAGAAATCGAGCAGCTCCTCGACCATGCGGGTCAGGCGGCGGCTCTCCTTCTGGATGATCTCCAGGCCGTGCATAACCTCCTCGGGGTCGGTGCCGCCGCCCGCGATCAGGGTCTCGCTCCAGCCGCCGATGGCGGTCAGCGGAGTGCGCAGCTCGTGGGAAACCGAGGAGATGAAGTCGTTCTTGACGCGCTCGGCGCGGGCGATCTCGTCCGACATGTAGTTGATCGTGTCGCAGAGCTCGCCGATCTCGTCGTCATAGACCTTTTTGAGATGCTGGCCGTATCGTCCGGCCGCGATCTCGCCCGCCAGCACGTTGATCTTCTGGACGGGCTCCAGAATACTCTTCAGAAAATAGCGGTTGGAAAAAACGACCAGAACGAGCAGCACGATGGCCGCGCCCACGATGCAGAGCACGAGAATCATGATCTGGCGCTCGACGATCGAAAGCGAGGAGACCGCGCGCACCGCGCCGCGGACCGTGCCCTCCCCGTCGATCAGGGGGGCAGTGACGCTGATCACGCGCTCGCCCGTCATCGGATCGACGCCCGACCAGGTCAGCGTGCGCTGTTCTTCAAACGCGCGGGAGACGTCGCCCGTCTCGGGCATATAGTTGGCCGTCATGCTCGAGGAGGACAGCATAATGCGTCCCGCCGAATTCAAAAACTGTACCTCGTACTTGTCGGCCTTTTTGAAATCGTTGATGTACTGTCTCGCCCAGGTGTAATAATTGTCGGTGCTGTCGAGATAGAGCGACATCGTGATCTGGGCGCGGGTCGCGTTGCTGACCATGGTCTGGCGCACGCTCGAGTAATAGAAGGTCGACAGGCCGAGCGAGGCCGCGATGACGACGGCGGCCAGAATGAGCACGACGAGCGAAAACGAATTGACCAGCCAGCGGCCCTTCAGACCGCTGAACGAGCGCTGCACCCGGGCGAGCAGGGCGCGGTGCAGGGCGAGCGCCCACGCGGGCTTGCGCCGCTTTTTCTTCTCCGCCGGCTGCCGGGCGGGGGGCGCTTTCTTCTTGTATTTCATCAGCCTTCCCACATATAGCCGTAGCCGCGCACGGTCTTGATATAGGACGGGTTCGCCGGGTTATCCTCGATCTTGATGCGCAGGCGGCGGATGTTGACGTCCACGATCTTGAGCTCGCCGACGTAGTGGTGGCCCCAGACGGCCTCGAGAATGTCGTCACGCGAAAGGGCCTTGCCCTGATTTTCGAGAAATACCTTGAGGATGCCGTATTCGATCTGGGTCAGGTCGAGGCGCAGGTTGTTCTTCGTGACCTCGCGCGCCCGCTTGTTGAGCTTGAACGGGCCGCTGCGGATGGCGTCGTCCTCCTTGAAGGCCGCGCCGCCGACCCGGCGGAACAGGGCCTCGACCCGGGCGACCAGCTCAACGACCGAGAAGGGCTTCGTGACGTAGTCGTCCGCGCCGGTCATCAGGCCGGTGACCTTGTCGGACTCCTGGGCGCGGGCGGTCAGCATGATGACGCCGGCACCGTAGCCCGAAGCGCGCAGGCGGCGGCAGACCTCGTAGCCGTCGATGCCGGGCAGCATGACGTCGAGCACCGCGACCATCACGTCGGGATTTTTCTCGTACTGCTCGAGCGCTTCCTCGCCCGAGGCGGCCTCGATCACGTCAAAGCCGGAGCGCTTTAAATTGAGCACGACAAAGCTGCGGATATTTTCTTCGTCCTCCAGGACGAGTACCTTTCTTTTCATGTGGCTCTCCTTTCGCACACTGAGGAGTTTCTCTTCTTTTTTTCGCGGCACACGGGATCAGTCGGACATCAGCCGGAAATTCTGCAGGACGGTATCCATATCAACGGCGTAGCCGCTCCGGGACGCGCCCTCGGGAATGGCCGCCGCCCAGATGGCGTTGTCGTTTTCCTTGAGCACGGTCAAACCTAACTGGGTGACCTGATATTCCCGGGATTGACCGGTGAGATAGTAAATGGAAAGCAGCGGGGTGTCCTTCCCGGCCTCCGGGTCCGCGCCCGACTCGGGCTGATATTCGCAGAATGTGGTGATCGACACGCCGGTCATCGTATTGCGGACCGCGTAAACCGCGTCGTGCCATCCGGACGGGATCACCATATACCAGCGCTCGGCCGCGCTGCGGAAGGTGGTCAGCTTATATTGGGGCGCTTCCTCCCGGCGGTAGGCGTACCAGTCGAACATGTAGAGCGCGTCGGCGCTGCCCTCGGGGTAACCCGCCATAAGTACGGCGCGCGGGATCTCGGTCTCGCCGTCACCGTCGACGTCGGCCGCGTTGACCGACACGCTGCGATAGGTGCCGGGCGCGCCCACCTGCTCGGTATCGTAGGCGATGTTGCGCAGCGCGCCGTTCCAGTAAAGCAGAATATCGGTCTGCTGTCCCACGCCCGATTCGTCCTTCTCCTCGACGAAGGCCGCGAGCTGACCGTCGGTCAAGCCGGTGGTCAGGCGGGTGATCGAAACCGCGTCGGGCGAGAGCATGGCCGTGCCTGTCAGCCGGCAGCCCTGCTCGAAGGTGTACAGCTCGGCCTTCTTTTCGCCCGAGGTGCTGTCGAGCCGGAGCAGCAGCAGATCCTGCAGGCCGTCGTCGTCAAAATCCGCATTGACGCAGTTGGTGTATTCGGTCGCGAGCAGGGTGTCCACCCCGCCGTTCCGCAGCGCCGAGACCGAGATCGAGAGGTTGCTCTCGCCAGTCACCTGCCAGCTGATCTGGATCGCGCGGCCGCCGCCGCCCGTCATCTGGGGATAGCTGACCTCGCCGACCGCGACGCCGATGCCCTGGATGACGCCCAGGTTGGTATAGGAGCCGTCCTCCTGCTGCTCGTAGACCTTGACATTGAACTCATTGCTCATGGCCGAGGTGCGGAAAAAGGCCACGGCCTCGTCCCGGCTGTCGCCGTTTAAGTCGATGAGCTGCACATAGCCGCGGTTCGCGCCCGCGGCCGGAGCGGCATAGACCGCGCCCGCGGCCAGCTCCTTGTCGAGCTCGGTCTGGAGCGCGAGGAATTCTTCAGTTGGCTTGGGCGCGGCGAGCAGGTCCTCACCCGATTTGAGCTCGCAGCCGCACAGCGCCGCCGTCAGCAAAAACAGCGGCAAAAGCCGGAAAAAACGCTTCATATAGCCTCCAAGCGGGCAGAATCCCGCAGTATATTCATCATACTCCCCATTATAACACAGCCTGGCAAACATAGATAGTGAAAAAAGTGTAACATTTTGCCGGCAGTAAAAAGCCTCCCGGGCGAAAGGGGCCGGCCGGAATCACCGCTTCCAGACGAATTCCTGCACCGGGCTCCCGAATTCCTCCGTCAGCCTTCCTTCCACAAAACCCAGCCGCTTGTAAAAAGCCCGCGCGGCGATCCCTTCGGGCACGCCCTCCCGATAGGTCGTGACGGTGATCTCCCCTGCGCCATCCATCCCGGTCAGCATCAGGGACACCATGTTCTCCGCGATGTGCTGCCTGCGGCAGGCCGGATCCACGGCCAGAAAACAGAGCATCCGGTTTTCTTTTGAGAACAGCAGCGCGCCGGTCACCCGGTCTCCGTCCTTCGCGCAGACGGCCTCTCCCCTGCTGATAAAATCCTGCACCGTCTCCCGGTGCGCATCCAGCGCCTCCTTCGTTTCCAGCCCGGGAAAGCTGTCCTTCACCTTGTCCACCATCTCCATCCAGCCGTCGAGTTCGCGCGGCGCTGCAAATCCAATCTCCATTTCATTCCCCTTAAAATTCTGATTTTTTTCCTTTTTTTACAACAAAAAGCAGCGCCGGAGCGCTGCTTTTCTGATCTTATTCCTCGGTTTCCGCCGGGGTCTCTGCGGCGGGCGCGCGGTTCTCGCAGTTTTCGCGGTTCTCGCGCGGACGGCGGGACGGACGGCGGCGGCGGCCGCCATCCCGGCGCTCGGGCTGCTGGCGCACGCCCACGGGCGAGATGATGATACGGCGGCCGGGCTCGGTGCCGGTCGAATGGGTGGTAACGCCCTCAAAGCTCTGCAGTGCGGAGTGCACGATGCGGCGCTCGTAGGGGTTCATGGGTTCGAGGCTCATGGCCTTGCGGTACTTGACGACCTTGGCCGCCATCTTGCGCGCGTGGCGCTCGAGGCTCTCCGCGCGCTTGACGCGGTAGTTCTCGGTGTCGATGGTCAGGCGGATGTGGCCGTCGGTCTTCTTGTTGAGCACGAGCGAGGTCAGGTACTGGATCGCGTCCAGGGTGTCGCCGCGGCGGCCGATGATCGGGCCCATGTCGGGACCCTGCAGCTCGACGCGGATGTGGTCCTCTTCGGACGAATCGAGCGCAACCGCCTTGCCCTCGAGGTTCATCTCCTTCAGCAGTCCGTTCAGGAAATTGCAGACCACGTGCATAAGCTCGGTGTACTGCTCCTCGGGCAGCGGATCGCCGGGCACGACCAGAACGATCGGCTCGGGTACGTTGGCCGGTTCCTCCACAGGCTGTGCAGGAGCGGGACGCTCGGCGCGGGGCGCGGGCTTCTCGGCCTTCTTCTCGGGCGCGGGCACGGCCTGTCCGTCGGCGCGGCGCACGAGACGGGGCGCGTCGGCCTTCTCGGCCTTGACGGGCGCGGGCTTGGCCTTGGGCTTGTCAGACGGCGCGGCCGCCTTGACGAGACGGGGCGCGTCCGGGCTGCCGGCGGCCGGACGGGGCACGCTGCGGCCGTCGTCCTCGCGGGGATGGCGCTCGCGGCGGTCGCGGCGGTCGTCGCGGGGGCGGCGCTCCTCGCGCTTTTCAGTCGGTTCATTTTTCTCGGTTTTCTCGGTTTTTTCCGCCTTGGGAGCCGGCTTTTCCACAGGCTCGGGACGGGTCTCACGGATCTTCTGCACCTCGTCGGGCGCTTCAAAGGTCACGGAAATCTTCGCATCGGACGCGCCGATGCCGAGAAAACCCTTTCTGCCGATGCTGAGCACCTCGACCGATACCGAATCGCGATCCAGCCCGAGCTGGGCCAGAGCCTTTTCAATCGCGCGGTCGACGGTCGGTGCGGAAAATTCAGCCTTCTTCTGCATGTCAGGCTTCCTCCTTCTTTTCGGCCTTCTTTTTCTTCTTTTTGCCCTCGGTATCCGACACCAGCTCGACCTTGTCGTTCTTGGTGATCTGCTGGAGCACAAACTCCTGCGCGATGGACAGAACGTTGTTCGCGATCCAGTAAATGCCGATGGACGCGGGCAGGATGAAGCCGAAGTAAACCGACATCAGCGGCATGGTGTACAGCATGGCCTTCATGCTGCCCTGCACCTGCTGACTCGTGCCCTGCATCTTCTGCATCGCCCAGCTCGACAGGAAGGCGGTCAGGCCGGACAGGATCGGGATGATCCAGAGGGCGTTGAATACGGTGAAATGGGGGGTCTGGGACAGGTTCATGCCCAGAAAATCGAAGTTGATCGGGATGAGGTAGTTCGCGATGTCGGTCGACAGGCTGGTGATCTCGGTCGAGAACGCGCCCGTCGCGTCAACGAACTGGTTGAGCTTCTCGGCGATCGTCAGCTGGACAGTAAAGGTGTTCTGGGCGGTCATCTCGACGCCGACCTTGGCGGCCAGCGCGGCGATGTCCTCGGTTCCCAGGCCGATGACGAACTTCAGGGGCTGCTGTACCGCATAGTACAGGCCCATCATAATGGGGAGCTGAATGAAGGTGCCGAGGCAGCCGGACATCGGGCTGACGCCCTCCTTCTCGTACAGCTTCTGGATCTCTTCATTGAGCTTTTCCCGGTTTTTCGCGTACTTTTTCTGCAGTTCCTGCTGCTTGACGCTGAGCGCGTTCATCTTCTTCATGCTCTTCTTGTTCTTGAGCGAGAGCGGGAACAGGATGATCTTGGCCAGCAGGGCGAACAGGATGACCGCCAGACCGTACGAACCTACGAAATTATAGATCGCATACAGGATCATACCGAAAGGCCGGACGATCAGAATACCAAAAATGTCACCCAAAGTTGTTTCCTCCAAAATATTGTGGGGATATGTGCGGGTTCAGGGCACGGGATCGTAGGGGCCGCGTTTGGAAAACGGGTTGCAGCGCAGAATGCGCCGGAATGCCAGCCATCCTCCCTTGAGCGCGCCGTACTTTTCAATGGCCTCGAGGGCGTACTGCGAACAGGTCGGGATATAACGGCAGCAGGGCGGGCGGCCGGGAGAGATCTGGGCGCGGTAAAAACGGATCGCCCACAGCATCAGGCGCTTCATCAAAGGGACGCGCCTCCCTCCCCGGGAGCGGTTGTTTCCCCGGAGCCGGCCGGCAGCAGCACCCCGGTCTCGCGCAGGGCGCGCAGCAGAGCGCGCTCGACATCGGCGCATTTGGCCTTTGTCAGGCGGGAGCGGGCGACCAGAACAAAGTCGTGGCCGGGCCGGATCTCGTGCTCGTGCAGGCGGTAGGCCTCGCGCAGCAGCCGCTTGCAGCGGTTGCGGACGACGGCGCCGCCCAGCTTGGTGCTCACGGTCAGGCCGATCCGGTTGTGGTCGGGATCGCGCCGGTTTTTGAGAACATAGAGCACCAGCAGGCCGTTGCCCGAGGATTTTCCCCGGTAATAAAGCCTGCGGAATTCGTGGTTTTGCTTGATGGTGGTTGTGTGCTTCATTGCGCGCCTCCATTCTGCATGAAAAGAACACTGGTGCGCGTGCGCGCCTCTCTCCTTCTCCGCCGATGCCCCAGGGGGAAAAGAAGAAAAAGCTGCGCCTGCCCGCGGCGATTCGAGAGTGATCGGAAATCATGCACAGCCTGTGTATGATTTTTCCGTTTGCCCGCGGTCCGCCCGCCGCATCAAAAAAATGCTGATTCCCCGTCCGGGCGGCGAGCCGAAATTCAAATCAAACGGGGAACATGGAAAAAGAGCCGCGCGGTGTCGCGCGGCTCAGTCATTGCGAAAAGATTACAGGGTCAGCTGCTTGCGACCCTTTGCGCGGCGGCGAGCCAGCACCTTGCGGCCGTTCTTGGTGGACATTCTCTTGCGGAAGCCATGCTCCTTGCTGCGCTGACGCTTCTTGGGCTGATACGTTCTCAGCATTTACCACACCTCCTGTCAAATATAGGTTGAATGGGCACCGGCACAGGCTCGATATCGTCGTGGCAAAAAGGCCTTTTCCGCCACGACGATCAAGATTTTCAATCTTTTGAAAAAGCTTGAAAATCTTATGGATTAAATCCGGAAGACACCCTTCCTGGGTTTCTTCCGAACCATCTTCCTTCCCGCGGTCGAGAAATCTGCCTTTAGACACGCTCAATATACCATATCTTGATATTTGATCGGGCTTATGCCGCTGCCTGTCCTGTTTACTCCGAATCAGATAATATTATAAGCAGGTTTGGCCGCTTTTGTCAAGATTTTTTTACAAAACCGGCCGTTTTTTTGATTTGTCCCGCAGGGACACCGCACCTCTTCACTCTTCACTCTTCACTATTCCCTCTTCCCTTCACCGAAAGGTGTACTCCCCCTGGTGACGCTCCTGAAACAGCCGGAACACCGCGTTCAGCGTGTTCTCATCCTCGATCGTCAGATACTCCTCATTCCCCCGGCTGACCTCGACCGCCCGCATGATCAGGAACTCGTCGCAGTCCGGGTCCTCGGCCGGGAGCAACACGACGTATTTCCGGCCCTTGTACTCCAGCCGGTCCATCACCTCAAAGGGAAATTCCCCGCCGTTTTCATCGGTAAACGCGATAATTTCGATCTCCGCCATTTCTTTTCCTCCTCAAAAAACTTCAATCTGTTTTTATCATATTGCATCCGGTTCATCTTGTCAATCGCGCCTCTTTTCCCCGGAAATAATTGATACTACACGCTATTTGCAATTTATCCACAGGCTGTGCTATAATCTAAATTGGATTATTGTCACCGAACCCTATCGGACGCTGTCCGTCCGATCTTCTTCTCTTACCAATCATACCGGAGGTTCCATCTTGAACAGCATCAACGACCTTTTCCAGATGGTGCTGACCCAGCTCGAAGGGTCATTTCCCAAGACCACCATCAACGCATGGTTCTCGGACGCCGAGGCCGTGCGGCTCGACGGCAACAGCTTTGTACTGATGGCCGCGAACCAATTCAAAAAAGAGGTCATCGAAAGCCGGTTCACCACCGCGCTTGAGACCGCCCTCACCGATCTGCTGGGCGAACAGATCACACTCACCGTGCTCGACGGCGAGCACATGCAGACCGAGCCGGCCGAGGATATCCAGTCCTCCACGCCGGACGGCGAATACACCTTCCAGAACTTCATCGTCGGCCCGTCCAACAAGCTGGCGCACGCGGCGGCCATGGCGGTCGCGAACAACCCGGCTCACGACTACAACCCGCTCTTCATCTACGGCCAGTCGGGACTGGGCAAGACCCATCTGCTCCACGCGATCGGCAACGTGGTGCACACCTCCCACCCCGACTACCGCATCATCTACATCAAGGGCGAGGATTTCACAAACGAGCTGATCACCGCCATTCAGGAAGGCCAGGGCCAGATCCACTTTTTCCGCAACAAGTACCGCCAGGCCGACCTGCTCCTGATCGACGATATTCAGTTCATCGCGGGCAAGGAGCGCACGCAGGAGGAGTTCTTTCACACCTTCAACGCGCTGTACGAGGCCGGCCGCCAGATCGTGCTGACGTCCGACCGACCGCCCAAGGAGATGAACACACTGGAGGACCGCATGAAAACCCGTTTCGAGTGGGGCCTGCTGGCCGATATTCAGCCGCCCGACTACGAGACCCGCATGGCGATCATCCAGGCCAAGGCCAAAAAGCTGGGCATCGACATCCCGGGCGAGGTCATGCGCTGCATCGCCGAAAACCTGCAGTCCAACGTCCGACAGCTCGAGGGCACAATCAAAAAGATCAAGGCCATCAACCAGCTGAGCGGCGAAGAGGTCACCATCTCGATGGCGCACGAGGTCATCGAAGAGGTGAAATCGATCCAGCCCGGCCTGCACCCAACGCCCCCGATGATCCTGCAGGCGGTCAGCAACTTCTACTCGGTTCCGGTCGAACACATCCTCTCCGACCGGCGCTCCAAGGACACCGTGCAGCCCCGGCAGATGGCCATGTATCTGGTGCGCAAGCTGACCAACTACTCCCTGCCCGACACCGGCAAGGTTTTCCACCGCGACCACACCACGGTCATGCACGCCTGCGATAAAATCGACCGCGAGCGCAAGAACAACGCCGAGCTCGAGGACATCATCAAAACGCTGATCGAAAACATCCAGAACCTCTGAAAAACCCGCCGGAATTCTTCCACAGGCCCTGTGGATTGTGGATGCGTTCGATGTGGACAACTTTTCATCCCCATTTTCCGGGAAATTCATCCCACCCTTGTCCACACCGGCTTCGGGACGACTTTTCCCGACTGTTTCGGCAACTTTCCCGGTTTTCCACAGATTTCAACAGCTCTATGACTACGACGATATATAACCATACATTTCTTCTTTTTACTGCTCTATGATCTATTTCCCGCGGCGGTAAAAAATTCCCCATCCCCTGTGTACAAATTGAGAGGAGTCCCCTTATGAAATTTTCCTGCGAGAAAGCCCTGCTTCAGGAGGCAATCTCCATCGCTTCCCGCGCGGTGACCACCCGCTCCACCATCGCGCTGCTCGAGGGCCTGCGCATCACCGCGACCGACCGGCTCACGCTGGCGGGCTACGATCTCTCGATCGGCATCAAAACGACGGTCGACGCCGACGTCGTCGAACCGGGCGAAGTCGTCCTTTCGGCCAAACTGCTGGGCGACATCGTCCGCAAGCTGCCCGACGACGTGATCTGGATCGACGTCAACAAGGATCTGATGACCACGATCAAGTGCGGCCGCGCCGTATTCAACCTGATCGCCCAGTCGAGCGAAAATTACCCCGCCCTGCCCGAAGTCGACAGCGAACGCGAGATCGAGCTGCCCCAGAAAACCCTCAAAAACCTGATCAACAAGACCGTTTTTGCGGTTTCCGACAACATGGCGAAGCCGATTCACACCGGCTGCCTGTTCGAAACCCAAGGCGACCGGCTGACCGTGGTTGGCGTCGACGGCTTCCGCCTGGCGATCCGCCGCGAAACCCTGCCCGAAGCGCCGGCCGGCGGCCTGCATTTTGTGGTCGGCGGCGCGGCCCTGCGCGAGATCGAGCGTATCCTGTCCGAAGAGGGCGACGACACCGTGCTGGTCTCCCCCGGCGAAAACCACATTCTGTTCCGCATGGGCTCGACCGAGCTGATCGCCCGCCTGATCTCGGGCGAGTTCCTCAACTACAACGCGGCCATCCCGGCCGACCTGCCCTTCACGGTTTCGGTCGACACCCGGGAAATGATCCAGACGCTCGAACGCGTCTCCCTGCTCGTCAGCGAAAAGCTGAAAAATCCGGTTCGCATCCGCTTCGACGGAGACGTCATGAAGATGACCTGCATCACCCAGCTCGGCAAATCTTACGATGAGTGCCCGATCGGCGGCACGATCGACGACCTCGAAATCGGCTTCAACAGCCGCTACCTGCTCGAAGCCTTCCGCGCCACCGGCGAGGACTCGGTGCGGCTGTCGGTCAAGGGCGCGCTCAGCCCGATCGTGCTCACCCCGATCGAGGGCGACGCGTTCACCTACCTCGTCCTGCCCGTGAGGTTGAAGGCCGATGCGTGATGTAGCCATTCAGAGCGAGTTTATCAAGCTCGACGCCCTGCTCAAGTTCGCCAATCTGGTCTGCTCGGGCGGTGAGGCCAAGATCCGGATCGCGGAGGGAGATGTGCTCGTGAACGGCGAGCCCTGCACCATGCGTGGCAAGAAGCTGCGCCCGGGCGACACCGTCGCACTCGACGGGGAAACAGTGCGGATCACCGCGCTCTGAAATTATCTTAAAAAATACAGGTTTTGATATGATTTTGAACGGCTTGAAACTGCATAATTTCCGCAACTACGGGGACGAGCCGTTCGCGTTCGACCCGGCGGTCAATCTGATCCTCGGGGAAAACGCCCAGGGCAAGACCAACCTGCTCGAAGCGATTGCCGCGCTCTCGACCACCCGCCTGTTCCGCACCGGACAGAAAAAGGAGGGCGTGCGCCTGGGGGAGAACGAGGCGGTCATCACCGGCGATTTTGTCACAGAAAATATCGAAATCGAGCTGAAAATGAAAATTTTCCGCGAGAAAACCACCGAGATCTGGAAAAACGGCTCCCGTCTGCGCCGGCTGTCGGACGCGCAGGGCCTGCTCAAGACCGTCCTGTTCTGTCCCGATGACCTCAGTCTCATCCGGGCGGGCGCGACGGCGCGCCGCAAATTTCTGGACACTGCGCTCTGCCAGCTCCGCCCGGGCTACGCCACAGTGCTCGCCGAGTACGAGCGCGTACTCGCTCATAAAGTACGGATTTTGAGAGACAGTGAGGACAATCCTTCGCTGCTCGATCTGCTCGATGATTTCACCTGGCGGCTGTGCCATCTGGGCGCGCTCATCATCCGCTACCGCGCGCGGTACGTGGAAAGCCTGAGCGCCCGGGCGGGGGAGATTCACGCCGAGGCCGCACCCGGCGAGGTGCTCGAGGTCGGCTATGACACAGTGCGCACGGTAGCTGATCCGCTCGCCTCCGCCGAGATCATTGAAGGGCAGCTGCTTGAGCATGCTCAGGCGCACCGGGCGGCCGAGATCGCGTCGCGCTCGACCCTGTCCGGATGCCATAAAGACGACCTTTCGATCCTGCTGAACGGCCTGCCCGCCGCGTCCTATGGCTCACAGGGGCAGGTGCGCACGGCGGCGCTCGCTCTGAAGCTGGCCGAGCGCGACATGTTCTACCGGGCGGACGGGGAGTACCCGCTGCTGCTGCTCGACGACGTGCTCAGCGAGCTCGACCGAAAACGGCAGGATTTCGTCCTGAACCGGCTGGGGGATGGACAGGTCTTCATCACGAGCTGCGAGGAGGAGGCCGCGCCCCGCTTCGGCGCCGGAAAAATCTTCCGGATCGCGGCCGGCCGGGTGGTCTGATGCGGGGTTTTTCAAGAAAAAACCCGCGCTTTTTACGCCCGATTTCTGGAAAAATTTCTTAATTTGTGGTATACTATAATTTGTAGGACAAAACGAATGGAGGAGTCCCGTTGACCCGTTCCGAATTCGACGCTTTTGGCCCGTGGATCTATGAGATCGACGAGGAACACGGCGTTTCGCGTATTTTTTTGCCCTATTATGAAGAAAAACCCCATCTGATGCTGTTTAAAATCCCGCGCAATGCAGAGCGCCGCCGCCTTTCGCCCGATATGGATCTTTATGACACATTGGTCGGTGCGTATGACGACCACATCCGCATCTGGCGGCGGGAGGAAACCGGAGTCACGGTCACCGACGTGCGCTACGCCGAGATCGAGGGCGTTCGCCTGTTCCGCCGTTTTCTGCACGGCGTCTGCTCGATTTACCGCCGGGGCGGCCCCATCGAGATCGTGTTCAACGCGGTTTCCATGGATATTATGTGCCGGTTTACCGAGATCATACGCGCGCATTACCGCGCGCCCAAAACCGCTTTTACCTACCCGGAGCAGCAAATCACCATCCCCTATGAGGACGCGGTTTTTATCAACCGGATCCGCGAGATCGAGAGATTGAGTGAGCATGCTCAGGTCTGCGCCTATCAGCCCCTTTCTCCGGTCAAAGCTGTTCACGAGAACGTCATTCGCCGGGTTTATCACCTGTTCCGCGGGCTGTACCTGCGCGGCACGGTGCATCTGCTGTGCGGCAGCGAGCTCGTCGTGCTCGAGAAGGGGGAGCAGATGGCCGACGGGGACGAGTACAGCATTTCGTTCACTGTGATCCCGATCGAGAACATCCGGTCGGTCGGCGTGTTTCCGTCCGAAATTTATCGGAATTCGCTTTCCTGCGTGCTGCGCCTGTCGTCCTGCCGCGAAACCTTCCAGTTTTCGGAGGACAACAAACAGGCCGCCGCGTTTTACGAGGCGCTCGGCCGCTATCTGACGGAGGGCTGAACATGTACGTGCACATCGGACAGGACTATATGGTTCCTGTGCGCTCAATCGTGAGCATTTTTGACATGGACACCGCGACGAACGCGCGCTCGACGCGCGGCCTGATCGCCCGGCTCGAGAAAGAGGGACGGGTGGTACAGGTGTTCGACGATCTGCCCAAATCGGCGGTGCTCTGCACGAGCGAGCTGGGAGAGATTCTGTACATCACCCAGATTTCGAGCACCGCGCTCCAGCGGCGCATCGAGTCGGGCGTGACCGGATTGTAACAGGGGAGAGGAGCGAAAACGTTCCCTTTCAAAGCCTCCTTAAAGTGCGAAGCACTTTTCTTAAAATTCGTCCCTTTGGGACACCACACCTCTTCACTATTCACTCTTATTTCTAACTTTTTGTGAGTGAAGAGTGAATAGTGAAGAAGTATCGCGTTGCCAACCGCTCCCGACCGGGAAGGCGGCCGGGAGCGTTCTTTGCGGTTTTTTGGAGCGCACGCGCCGCAGCGTGCATTGTAAAAAGCCGGCATTTCAGCACGGCTGGCGGGCCGGACACCGCCTGCTTTCTGCTTGGCTTGGTAAAGATTGTTGGAAAAGAAACCCTGCGGAGTTTGCGAGGTAAGAAAACTATGAGTATGAGCGAAGAAGTATTGGATCTGAAGGTCACGGAGACCTATGACGAAAATCAGATCCAGGTATTGGAAGGACTGGAGGCCGTCCGCAAGCGCCCGGGCATGTACATCGGTTCGACTTCGGAACGCGGCCTGCACCATCTGGTGTATGAGATCGTGGACAACTCGATCGACGAGGCGCTCGCCGGCTACTGCACCCATATCGAGGTCACGCTCGAGCCGGACGACATCATCCGGGTCGACGACAACGGCCGCGGCATTCCGGTCGGTATCCATCCCCAGATGGGCATTCCCACCCTCGAGGTCGTTCTGACCGTCCTGCACGCGGGCGGCAAGTTCGGCGGCGACGGCTATAAGGTATCGGGCGGCCTGCACGGCGTCGGCTCGTCGGTCGTCAACGCGCTGTCCCTCTGGCTGCAGGCCGAGGTGCGCGACGGCACGAACATCCACACCATGCGCTTTGAGCGCGGCCACACCGTCCAGAAGATCACCTCGCTGCCCTGCGCGGGCGAGACCGGCACGACCATCCGCTTCAAGGCTGACCCCGAGATTTTCACCGAGACAACCCATTACGATTTCGACACCCTCGAAAAGCGGCTGCGCGAGCAGGCTTATCTGAACGCCGGCCTGCGCATCACCCTGCGCGACGAGCGCGAGGGCGAGTCTCGCGAGGAGGTTATGTGCTACGAGGGCGGCATCCGTCAGTTCGTCGAGAATCTCAATCAGGCCAAGAATCCTCTGCACGACGAAGTCATTTACATGGAGGGCAGCCGGGACAACTGCATGGCCGAGGTCGCGATGCAGTACACCGACGCGTACAGCACCAGTCTGATCTCCTTTGCGAACAACATCAACACCACCGAGGGCGGCACCCATGAGACCGGCTTCAAGTCGGCGCTCACCCGCATCCTCAACGATTACGGCAAGAAATACAAGCTGCTCAAGGAAGGGGAGTCCATCAAGAACGAGGACGCGCTCGAGGGTCTGACCGCGATCATCTCGGTCAAGCTGCCCGAGGCCCAGTTCGAGGGACAGACCAAGACCAAGCTGGGCAACAGCGAGATGCGCAATCTGGTCAGCACCATGGTCACCGAGCGGTTGGGCGTTTTCCTTGAGGAGAACCCCTCGGTCGGCCGGACGATCATCGACAAGGCGCAGACCGCGGCGCGCGCCCGCGCGGCGGCGCAGCGCGCAAGAGAGCTGACCCGGCGCAAGACTGCTCTGGGCGGCGCGTCCATGCCCGACAAGCTGCGCGACTGCAACGAGCGCGACCCCGCCCTGACCGAGATTTACATCGTCGAGGGCGATTCGGCGGGCGGTTCGGCCACCCAGGGCCGCGACAGCCGCTTCCAGGCCATTCTGCCGCTCTGGGGCAAAATGCTGAACGTCGAAAAGTCGCGCGCCGACAAGGTGTACGGCAATGACAAACTGATGCCGGTCATCACCGCGCTGGGCGCGGGCATTGGCGAGGACTTCGACCCCTCCCGCCTGCGCTATCACAAGATCATCATCATGGCCGATGCCGACGTCGACGGCAGCCATATCCGTACCCTGCTGCTGACCTTCTTCTTCCGCTTCATGCGCCCGCTGATCGAGGGCGGCTACGTCTACGCGGCCGTGCCTCCGCTCTACAAGCTGGTGCGCGGCAAGCAGACCCGGGTCGCTTTCTCGGACGAGGAGCGCGATCAGGTCTCGCTCGAGATGCGCGGCGACAACCCGAACGCCAAGGTCGATATCAGCCGCTTCAAGGGCCTCGGTGAGATGAACCCGCACGAGCTCTGGGAGACGACCATGAACCCCGAGACCCGCACCCTCAAGCGGATCGAGCTCGAGGACGCGGCGCGCGCCGACGAGATTTTCACCATTCTGATGGGTGAAAAGGTCGAGCCGCGCAGGGAATATATCGAGAAGAACGCGCGCTACGCGACCAATCTCGATTTCTAAGGAAGGAGCGTCAATTTGGCTAAGGATTACAAACCGGAAGACATTTTATATCCGGATCAGCATATCGTCACGTCCGAGCTGGTCAGCGAGATGAAGAAGTCCTACATCGAGTACGCGATGAGCGTCATCGTAGGGCGCGCGCTGCCCGACGTGCGCGACGGCCTCAAGCCGGTGCACCGCCGCATTCTGTACTCGATGTATGAGAGCGGCCTGACCTCGGATAAGCCGTTCAAGAAGTCGGCGACCTGTGTCGGCGACGTGCTCGGTAAATATCATCCCCACGGCGACGCTTCGGTTTATGACGCGCTCGTCCGTCTGGCGCAGGATTTCTCCATGCGCTACCCGCTGGTCGACGGCCACGGCAACTTCGGCTCCGTGGACGGCGATCCCCCGGCGGCCTACCGGTACACCGAGGCCAGAATGTCCCGGATGTGCGACGAGATGCTGCGGGATATCGGCAAGGAGACCGTGGATTTTCTGCCAAACTTCGATGAGACGCGGCAGGAGCCGCTGGTGCTGCCCAGCCGCTTCCCCAACCTGCTGGTCAACGGCTCCAGCGGCATCGCCGTCGGCATGGCCACCAACATCCCCCCTCACAATCTGCGGGAGGTCATCGACGCGGCCATCT
>CAMEPU010000018.1 GCA_945932315.1 uncultured Clostridia bacterium | reverse complement strand
AGAAGACCTACATTCAGTCCGCCTACGCTTTGGGAACGGAGGAAAAGGCAATCACTGAGAACAAGCCTTTCGCGCTGACCGGTGATTCCTTCCCGAAGATTATTGTGCGCCATGACATTCGCAAGCGTTGGTATGATGACAACGGCATCCTCAATATCGGCGTCATCGACTTTCTGCTGGATGACACGCTTGTCTGATTCAGCTCAAAACAAACTGCTCACCGTGACTGGCTCATCGCCTCATGGTGGGCAGTTTTTAGCCTTTGTATTGAATGGTCGGTTGAACCCGCACGGGATGCCAGAGAGAATTCACGTTGCCTTGAGCGTCAGCGCTTCACAGAGCGGTGTAAACGCGGCATCCAGCAGAAAGATCTTCGCGGTGTCGAAGGTCCCCGCCGTGTCGAAACGAATCTCCTGCTCTCCCGGTGAGATGCTGGCTTCAGTGAGCTTCAGCAGCTTGCCATAGGCGTCATACAGGGCGCAGCAGGCAGTGCAGGACGCGTTCTTGGTCGAAGCGAACTGCACAATGACCTGCCCGCCGCTGATCTGCGCCGAGCGGATCGTCGTCGGCTCGGTCATGCGCACAACGGACAGGAGCGCCGTGTTGTTGTAGGTGTACCATTCCGCAGTGCAGATACGGCTGCGCGGGGAGAACAGCACGCTGTCCGCATCCGGAACCTCGGAATCCGCCCAAACGAGCACCGGCTGACCATTGACTGCAGTCAACTGCTGCAAATGAGCATAAGACTGGCCGGGGTATGTGGTAGATTCGGTAAATTCCAGCGTTTCCGGGTCGATTCTGCCGACCACGATGCTCTGATTTTCCGCATAGGTCAGCAGATCCTCCTGCGGATCAGCGGTCGACCGGGCATAAGCCAGCCAAACCGTTCCGTCCGCCGCCGCGCAGAGGGCAGGCGCGTCATCCAGGATCGCGTCCTCATCCGCCTGTCCGTAAACACCTGCTCCGGCCACGATTCCGACGCCCACCCCCGTGAAAGCGTTGAGCCCGACGGTCACATCCAGCTTTACGCCGCCGTCCGCCTGATTGGTGCTCCAGTTATAGCTGATCTCACCGCCTGCCTGCACCTTCGCGAAGGCCTTGACCTGCACCGTCACTGGAACGACCACGGCCACCGTGTTGAAGCCGAACGTTTTGGTCTTGGCGTCGATCAGGAGATACAGCGCGCCCTTCGCCTCGCTGCTGCCCGAAGGCGCTCTCGTCAAGCTGTTCTTTGCCGGTGAGCTTTGGAAGCCTTTGCGAGAATCCATATGTTTGAAGTCTTGATTTCCCATAAAATATGCCCTTCTGCTGCAGGATGGAATCATTCAATCGCATCAGAAGGGCAATTTCATATTAGAATTTACACTCACTGCGGATGCTCATGTAAATGAGCACCCGCCTTTCTTTATTTCAGGTCCAAGCGCCAATTCCCGTTACTTTGTAAGGGAGAGTTGGATCGCGGTCGCCGTCGGGGAATAGCCGCTGTCCGTCTGGAACACGCGGAATTCATCCGCGCCGGACGCTTTTTTGAGCGTCAAGGAAACAGTTTCCACCGTGCTCGTGACCGCCAATTCACCGTCGATCATTCGCTCATCCAGATAGGCCGCCACAACCACGCTGGTGTCCTCCGGGACATTCTCAATGGTCACGCTGCCATCCCGCGGATCATACGTCACAAGGGTTTCCGTTCCGACGCCGCCATAGACCAGCCCGCTCCAAACCTCCAGCTTGTAACCATTCCAAGTGCCGGCATTCTCGTCGTAATCTTTGCTGTCCGTCCAGCCCGTCTTGCCCTCGAAATAGTAAAGCGTCATATTCTCCGGGAATGCATTGGATAAAACATTGGGGGCGTCACCCATAAAATACACGCCCGTAAGACCTGTGCAATCCTCAAACGCATGTCTGCCGATTTCCGTCACACCCGCCGGGACCGTCAATGCGCCGGAGAGCCCGGTGCACGATGCAAATGCCCAATTGTCGATCTCCTGCAGATTAGCACTCAGTTTTACACTGGTGAAGCCAGTGCAATACCAAAATGCACTGTCACCAATTGTAATAACGCTCTCCGGAATCAGAAGATCCCCTGTTAAATTCGAGCAATCTTCAAAAGCGCACTCCCCTATGATTTTCACACCATCTGGAATCTCATAGCTGCTGCGGGAATTGCCGGCTGGATATTGAAGCAGCTCGGTTTTGTCCTTATTGAACAATACCCCATAGGCATCGCTACTGTAATTTGTATTCTCGGAATCAACAGTAAAGCTTTCCAGCCCAGAACATCCGTCAAACGCTCTTGCGCCGATAAAAGTGATATTTTTAGAAATCTCTACATTTCCGATAAAATGATAACATTCACAAAACGCTTCTGTTCCTATCGTCGTCACGCTTTCCGGGATAATCAGTTCTCCGGTCAGCTTCTCGCACCAGTAGAACGCTTCATCGGCAATGACTGTTACACCGTCCGGGATCGTATAACTGCTGCGGGAATTGTCCGCCGGATACTGGATCAGCTCTGTTTGGTCTTTGTTAAACAGCACACCATATGCATCGCTGCTGTAATTTGCATTATTCTCGTCGACTTTGAAATCAGCCAGTCGGCGGCATCCCATAAAGGCCTCTTTTCCGATTTGGGAAACAGCTGCAGGAATGAAAACAGTGCCCGTAAAATTATTCAATTCAAATGCACAGCTGCCGATCGTTGCAACCTGGCTTCCGAGAGACAGCCCAGTAAAATCACAAAAAGAAAACGCATCTGAACCAATCGTAACAACGCTGTCCGGAATAATCAGGTCTCCCGTAAAGCTACAGTATGCAAAGGCGCAGCCACCGATTGAGCCAACATTTTCACCGATCGTTAAACTGCCGTTAAACCCATCGCAGTCCTCGAAAGCGCTCTCGCCGATCTCAGTAACACTGTCCGGGATGATCAGGCTGCCAGTAAAAGCATAAGAAGTGGAGCGGGATGATTCAAACGCAGAATTTCCGATGGTGGTGATGCCCTCCATCAATACCAAGGCGTTGATGGAATCGGCATATTCCGCCCAAGGCGCATCCTCCTTGTCATAATCGGCCATTGCACCCGTGCCGCTAATCGTGAGAACGCCATTCTCCAGCACCCATGTCAGGTTGGTGCCGTCGCCCTCACCGCCGCAATAGCCGCTTGCTATGCTGTCCGACTGCGCAGATATCTCTGCTTCCGGCGGCTCTTCCCCTGCCGTATCCAGCTGAGCGGCCAGCGCAGAACCCGGCACGCAGGACAACAGCATTCCCAGCGTCAGCATCAGGCTGACGATCCGTTTCCATCTTTTCATGTTTACCTCCTGTTTTTCCGTCCAAATGGACGAATTGACACCCCAAGTGATTCTCATGCCGTCTTGTCGATCTGATACGACGCGTTGGCAGGCTTCCACGTTCCATCGGCGCAGACGCCGAAGCGCACGGCGTACTCCGCCTGCGCGAGATCCCGGCTGTCAAACGCCGGCGCGATGCACACCTTGCCGAAACTGCTGCCGGGCCAGTCAATCCAATCTCCCTCCGCGCAGGTGATCATCCGCCCCAACTCGTCGTACAGCGCGACCCACCACTGGGTTGTGCTCTGGCTGGCGGAGACGCTGCCCGTGAGCCCGCCGTCCGTCAGCGTCCAGTCCTTGAAGAAACCGCTCTTGGAGACCGGCGGTGTCGGAAAGCTCATGTTCACCGCGTGGCTGCTGTCGGTCGGCGCGGATACGAGAAAATAATTCCGCGTGCTGTATTTCAGCGTCTCGCCCGCGTTGTTCCAGACCGGATCATTCCAGGTCGAATCCACCACATACCAGACGCCGCCCACCTGCACCGCGTTCCACATATGCGAGTTGCTGCTCAGTACCACACAGGGAATACCCGCCCGATGGCAGAGCAGCTGCAGGCTGCGCGAATAGCCCTCGCACACCGGCTCATAATCGGGCAGCAGGCCGCTGATGACGTTCCAGGGCGTTTTATTCTCATAATCAAGTCCCTGATCTGCAGCGTCCTGGTTGTATTCGTTGTTGGCCGCCAGCCAGTTGTCCCAATAGGCCAGCCGGGCGACGAGGGACAGCCCCGCCGTTTCCTCCATCAGCGTGTCCACAACCGCGTCGATTTCGCTCTGAAAGCTTTCATACGCGGCCGCGTCCTGGCACTCCGCCGTCAGCGTGAATTCGCAATCCACGCGCATCATCAAGGTCCTATTCTCGTACCAAGTCGCCGCGCTTGCACCATACCGGCTCCCCAGAAAAAACGACTCCGGGTGGTCGCACCGGTAGGCGGAGGCCGCCGTTTGAATAATCGCCCATTTTTCGCCGAACCATGTTTCAAACTCGTCTTCACTGTATTCGGCGCTGAAAACCTCGCTTGCCACGGCGTAAACCGTGCCGTCCTTGATTTTCAACTTGAGCCCGTCAAAATCCGCATAGGCGGCCTCGAGCCGCTCGTATGCTTCCTTCTCCTCGCCCGTCAGCACGTCGCCATAACAGAGCGCGCCTTCGTCCCAGACGCCGTCGTCGAGCGAAAACAGAGCAATTCTCGGATCGGACAGATCGCCCCACGCTTCCAGCAGCGTGCCTTCCTCCGGGCGCGCGTCTTCCGGAGTCTCCGCAGCCAGCGCGCCGCCTGCAAACAGTGCGCCCGCGCAAAGCGCGGCCACGCAGAGCCGCCATACTTTTTTCATATTTTCCCTACTTTCCAAACAAAACAGACAAAAGCCCGCATCGTTGCGGGCTTTTGACAGAACATTCAACCGATGATGGTAACAGTCTGGGTCGGCTGATCCCACAGGACAGTCGCGCCCAGATTCTCTGCGATGAAGCGCAGAGGCAGGTAAGTGCGGTTGTTCTCCGCGAACGCTGCGACGTCGAGAACGATCGGCTGGCCGTTGACATAAGCGGTGGTCTGGCCGAGGTACAGCTCGATCAGCAGGTCGGCCTTTCTGATGGTGACCTTCTGCAGATCGGCGTTCCAATCGACGGTCGCGCCCAGCGCCTCCGCGACGAAGCGGATGGGCAGGAGCGTGCGGTTATTGCGCGCGAGCGGAGCAACGTCGTTGACGACGGTCTCGCCGAATACGGTTGCGACAGGCGAGCCGAGCGTCAGAACGATCGTATTATCGGTCGGAGTCTGCGGAGCTTCCTTCTCGAAGGTGGCCTCGATCTTGACCTTGGACGCGGGCATGGTGAAGGTGAACTTGCCATTGCCCTTATCCTTCAGCTTGATCTCGTCGCCGTTCTTATCGGTGACAATCAGCTCATCGAGCACGTAGCCCTTATCCGGGGTGACGGTGATGGTGACGGTATCGCCCTTCTTGGCGCTCTTCTCGTTGACGCTGATCTTGCCGCCGTCGGGGGTCTTATCGGCAATGGTGATCGAGTAGCTGATGGAAGAACTGCTGCTGCCGCTCGAGCTCGACTTATAGGGTGTGAACGTGATCGTGAGCTTGACAGCATCCGAACCGTCCGCCAGAGTTGCGATGTAACGGGTCAGGGTCTTGTCGACGTCGGTCTTCATCCAGAGGACGAACTCGTTGCCCGTGCCGCCGTGAACAACAGCATCGGTGAATTCAATCTCGTCCAGCTTGCTGAAGGTCACGCCGTCCGCCGAGTAGTACAGGCTGTCAGCCGAAGCCTCAGCGCCGTTCAGCGTGGTGCCGATCAGCAGGCCAATCCACTGATGCGCCGCATCCTGCTGGCCGGGATCGGTGGAGAGGTAAGAGGCCAGCTTCCTGGTGCCCTTGACGGCAGCCGTGGTCTCGTTCTTGTCGGCCGCGTTGGTCACGCCGGTGACGGTGTAGAGGCCGTTGTTGACGAGAATCTTGAGCAGCTCCTCGTCGGTCGTGTTGGTCGCCTTAACGGTCAGATCAATCTTGTTGGTGATCGTCAAAGTTGCGGTCGCGTAGCCGAGGTTCTTCGCATCCTCATAGCGCGCGGTCACGGTGTAGGTGCCCGCGTCGGTGAAGGAGGGCATCGCGCCGAACGCGCCGTCGCCGATCTTGTAGGTCATGTTCGCGGAGGAGCCGCCGAAGGTCGCCGCGTCGAGGGACTGCGCCGCGCCGTTCCAGATGACGGTCTTGTCGGAGAAGGTGATCTGCGCCGATACGTCGGTCTTGTCGATCGCGGTGAAGGTTACAACAACAGCAAAATCATTGTAGTTGTCAGCCGTTACCGGAATGGTAACCGTCTGCTTGGTATCCGCTGCGGAGGGCGTGTAAGTGATGGTCAGCTGCTTATCGCTCATGGACGCGTCGGTGATCATGCTGCCTTCACCCTTGGTGGGCTCGCCGTAGGTCGCGCCCGCAATGCCCGCGATCTGCGCGGACAGGTCGACGGACTTGGTCTGCTCGCCGGTGACGACCATATTGCTGAATACGGTATCCGCAACCGAAATAGCGGCATGGTCGGCCTTGTTGATCGTGAAGTCCTTCGTTACATTCGCGAAGGTGTAGTTGCCGCCGGAAACCGCCTTGACCGTCGCGGACGCCGTGCCGGCATTCGTGTTGTTCGCGTATTCGACGGTGTAGTCGGTGCCCGCCGTCAGGGACGTCTCACTCGCCTTGACCGTCAGCGCCGGGGTCTTGGACTGGCCGTCATAGGTGACTGCGGCGATATCCGCAACGGTGACGGTGACGCTGGCCGGATTGATGGCAGCCGTGGTGCTGCCGGTCGCGCTGGTCAGGACATAGTTCTTGGCCGTGCCGGTGGTGGCCAGCGTGACGGTGAAGGTCACAGGCTTACCGGTACCGGCGTTCGCGTTTGCAAACGCGGCGTTCGATACGGTGTAATCGGAAGCGCTCAGCGTCTCGCCTTTGACGAGACCGGAGAAGGTCACATCCGAAACCGCCGCGGCGGTACTGCCGTCGTAATACTTGTCAGCAGCGGTCGCACCGGTGATGGTCAGCTTCGCGGGGTCGATTTTCAGCGTCGCGGTCGCGGTGCCGATGTTGTCATCGTCCTCGTAGGTCGCGGTCACGGTGTACGTGCCGACGTCCTTCGGGGTGGACGAGTAGGAATAGGTGATCTTGTCGGAAGCCGCGCCGTTATAGGTCGCGGTCTCCAGCGTCTGTGCCGCGCCGGTGTAGGTGCGGGTGACAGAGGCCGCAGCGAATGCGACACCACCGGATACATCATTCTTCTGGATGACCTTGACGGTCAGCTCCAGTGTGCTGTCCGCATAGTTCTTGCTCGAGAAGGTGACCGTGATCTTGGCGGTGTCGCCATCGTTGACAGCGGTCAGACCGCTCTTGAGCTGATAGGATACGACGCCGTCAACCAGCGCGGCATCCGCACTCAGGATCGTATTCGAAGCAGTCGAGACACTCTTGATCGTGATATCCTTGGCGTCCGCCAGCGCGATATCAGCGGCGGTCAGGGTCTGCTGCGCGGTGTTGCTGTAGCGCAGGGGCTTCTCTGCGGTCAGCTTCTTCGCATCCGCCTGTGCGATCGACCACTCGATCGAGCCGTTAAACTCAGTCGCCCACTTGTAGTTGGCGGAATCCTTCAGGGTGACCTCCGCAGTGTAGCTGCCCGCGTCGGCGGCAGTGCCGTTCGCAACAGTATACTGATCGCCGGCGGCAACGCCGGTCTTGGGCTGGCCGTCATACTTCAGGCCGGAAACGGCGGTCGGAACGGTGACCTCTGCCTTCTCGATCTTCCAGTCCAGGGAAGCCGTCTTGCTTGCCTCGGTTACAACATAGTTCGCGTCCTTCGCGGTGAAGGTCACAGTCGCGGTGTAGCTGCCCGCGTTAGTGGCCGACCAGGCGCCGCTCTGTGCAGCATTCACAGTATCCGGCACGCCAGACGTGATGCTGACGGTCTTTGCCGTGCCGTCATAGGTAAACGGTGCGGTATAATCCCACTTAATGTTGGAGAGAACGACCGTGATAGGCTGCTTGGCGATCATCCAGACAATGCTCTTATCGCCGGTGGTAGAATCGCTCCAGATGTAGTTCTTTGCGAGCTTCGCGGTCGCGGTGTAGCTGTCCGCGTTCACGCCGGTGTTGCCGGTCAGAGTGTAGCCCTCGCCTTCCTCAACGCCGGTCTGCGCAGCGCCCGTATAAGTCAGACCCGTCTTGGCAGACGGTACGGCGACCGGCTTGGGATTAATGGTGACGGTGACCGACTTGCTGCCGGCATTGGTGTCATCCTCGTAATACGCGGTGACCGTGTAGGTGCCCGCATCAGTGATCGTGGTGTCGAGCGTCGCGTCCGCGCCGTTCAGCTTGTAGGTGATCGTGCCGCTGCCCGCCGAGCAGGTCGCCGCGGTTACAAGGTCAGACAGCTTGTGCGCCGCGCCGTCATAGGGGATGGGATCCTCGGCCGAGAAGGTGATCTGACCCGAAACGTCGGCCTTAGCCTGAATCGTCACGTCGATCGGAACGGTCGCGGTGTTATGGTTGGCCGCACGGACGGTCGCGGTGACAGTGGCCTTGCCGGTCTTGATCGCGGTGACCTTGTCGTCGCTCGTCAGGTTGATGAGATCGTTATTCTCGGTGGAATAGGTGATGGTCGGGGTCGTTCCGTCGACCGTGGTCGCGGTGAACGCACCGGACAGGTCAAACTGCTTGCCGTTGGTGTAAATGGTCATCGCCGCCGGAGCGTCATCGATCGTTTTGATCGTGATATCGGCAGGGGTGATGCTCCACGTTGCCGAGGAAGTGCCCTGGTAGTTGACCTTGCCCGTGGCAGTGACGGTATAAGTGCCGACAGCAGTCCCGCTGAGCGAGTTGACGGTTAAATCGTAATCGCTACGTGTCAGGCCTTCGATCGAAGCCGTGACATGGATCTCCTTGCCCGTGTAAACGGCAGTCGCCGGGGTGAGCGTCAGCTGGCCAATCGTCGCCTCGTCGTAGGTGATGACCGCCGGATCAGACGTTACGGAGAACGCGCGGCCATTGTAGGTGTTCGTGACCTTGCAGGTGAACGAGGCCGAACCGAAAGCGCTCAGCATGGGCGTGTAAGAAGTGCCGGTCGCGCCCGCAATGGGGATCTCACCCTTGTACCACTGGTAAGTCAGCGTGCCTTCGGTCTGTACGGATGCAGCAACCGACAGCGCCGCCGGGGTATCACCATAGGTGTAGTTCGCACTCTGCGGCTGGGTCGTAATGGTGGGAGTCAGAGTCGCGGGGTCGATGCCGCCGGTGACCTCAAAGGTATAAGGCTGGAAGGTTACCGGTACTGCGCCGTCGGTATCGCAGAAGTTCGTCGGCTCGCCGCCTACTGTATTCAACGAGATCGTATACTGGCCGTTCACAATCGAAGCGTCCACAGCCAGCTTCATGGTGCACAGCGCACCGTCGCCGGAAATATTCTCGCTGGCATTCCAGTTCAGATTGACGCCATTTCGGGTAAACGTATCACCCAGCGTTTCTCCTTCCGGATCTTTCAGAATGCCCGTTGCGGTCAGCCAGTTACCTGTATGCGTGAAATAAGCGGTCGCATCGTCGCCATTGCTGTCAACGACCTTCCACGACAAGGTAAAACCGGCAATGCCCGGATTGTTCCCAATCGAAACGGTAAATGTTGTTTGACTTCCCGCTACAACAGTATCGGCATTCGAGAGCGACACAACAGCCGGCTCTGCAGCCAGACTGACTGCGCTCATCGACAAGAACATTGCCAATGTCAACACAAGAGCGAGAATGCGCTTTCCAACGTGTTTCATATCACACCTCTGTCTCAAAATTCTTTAATAATACCCGCAAGGAATTGATTCATTTTAACCGCATCCAGTGAAGTAACACTGCCGTCTTTGTTGACATCCGCCGCCGATGCACCGTTTCCAGTCAACAGCTCAATTCCCGCAAGATGCTTATTCAGTAATACGGCATCATAAGCGGCGATTGTACCATCCATGCTGGTATCACCCAACATGTACGGCACCTTGATCTCCGCGAGGACGACCGGGCCGCTGCTCGGGCCGCCCAGCAGGATCACGCTGTTCTGCACGCTCGTCGGGTACACGTTGTCAAACGTGACCGTTCCGTTCGCGTCGGCTGCCGTCTGGTCGATGTACAGGATCGAAGTATCGGTGATCGTGTAATCTTCCGCAGTCCCCTTGACCATCAGGATGATGCACTGACTGCCCGCGAGGTCCTTGTCCGTATAGGACACGGTCAGCTTTTCGTTGCCCGTCTGGAAGCTGACTGTCGCGCCGCTCGCCACGTTCTCAACCGTCGGGTCGGTCTCCGCCGCGAGCGCCGCCGCGCCAAGCGCCAGCGCCATCACAGCGGACAGCAGCAGGCATCTTAATGCTTTTTTCATGAGTTCTCCCCCTCTCAACTGATTGAATCCAGATAGCGGACCATCATGACCGCGATCTGCGCACGGCTGGCCGCCGCCTTGGGTGCCAGCGTCTGCCCGACCGCAACGGTCTGCTCGCCGCAATAGATTTCGTGAAAGATCGACCAATACAGCGCCGGCTTCGCCCAGCTGCCGATCGCGCCGCTGTCGCCGTACTGCGCGTCATACATGGAGGAGAACATCAGCTCCATGCCGGTCGGCGAGCCCGCCATCCGGTGCAGGATCGCGGCGATCTGTTCGCGGGTCACCGTGCCGTTGGGGTCGAACTTCCCGCCGCCGACGCCGCTGACCACGTTGTTTTCCTGCGCCCACGCGATCGGGTTCTGATACCAGGCCTGCGTCAGGTCGGTAAAGGTGGCCGGCGCCTTGGGCGTCGGAGAACCGGCCGCGCTCCACAGGATCGTGACGAACTCGGCGCGGCTCATCTGGTCGTTCGGCCGGTACAGGCCGTTGTAACCGACGATGAGCCCGCGTTCTGCCGCCTGTTCAATGTAAGCCTCCGCCCAATTTCCCGCGACGTCGGAGAACCGGACGTCCTCTGTCTCCGGCTGCTCGATCGTGCCGGTCGAGATACCGCCTGTGCCCTGCCCGGGCTGTTCGGGCTGCACGGGCTGTTCGGGCGTCGTGCCGTCCGGATTCGAAACCGTCACGGAGCCGCCCGACGTGCGGAGCGCGACCAGCTTGCCGCTCTCGCTGCACACATCGTCCGCCGAATAACCGACGCCGATCTCATAAACGCCGCCCGCCGCCGTATCATTGGCGTGCAGCGTAATCGTCATCATCGTTCCGTCGCCGTCCGTATTCAGGCCCGAGCCGTTATACCACAGCGCCAGCGCGCCGTCCTTTCCGGCGTCGCCCGCGTACCGGCCGTTCTCCCGCGCCAGCGCGATCGAATTGCCGATCAGGCCGCCGGAGGAGCGGAACGCCCCCTGCGCCGCGATATCCTTTGCCGGATCGACCGTAAAAACGGAGGTGTCATAATAAAAATAGATCAGGCAGGCCGCCATGCCGGGGTTCCCTTCGACGCTCAGCGTCAGGGTGACGTCCCCGCCCGCCTGCACGGAGCCTGACGTCAGGCTGACGGTCGGCGAAGCCGCAGCGGCATACAGAACGCCTTTGCCAGAGACACTTGTCTCTGACAATACGACCCCGGGGTCGTATTGCAGCGCCTGCACCGGGCCTGCGGCGACCGCCGCCGCGCACAGCAGGCCGGCTGCTATTCTAATGTACTTTCTCATTTCTTCCCCCTTATTCCAACCGGATTCTGGAATATGTACTCTTCTTTAGTATAAAACTTTTTGGCTATATTGTCCAGTCTCTTTCGGCAATTTCATCCTGCGATTCTTCAAGCTCCGAAGTCCCGCCGGCCGTTCCGGAAAAGAACGGGAACAGGAATCCTTTCCGGCTCCTGTTCCCGTTTTTCATGCGTTATTCCGGCGGAGCTGACAGGATGAAAATTCTCCGGGACTCGCCGCCCGTATTTCCTAGGCCGCGTCCATCGCGCTGCAGATCGCGACGCAGCTGTCCGGGATCATCAGAAGCGCCTTATAGGTGCAGCCCGCCTTGGGGGTGAAGCCGGAGAGCTGCCCCCTCAGGCTGGTGTTCGACGCGATGCTGATCGTGACGGTCTGCACGCCGGTCAGTCTTCCGTTTTCATACTGCGCGACGATCACCTGCGCCGTTCCCGCGTAATCGCCCGTCTCTATCTGATAAGATACCGTGCCGCTTTCTTCCGATACGGAAGTGATCTCCACCTCGTTCGGCGTATAGAGCGCCTCGAGCGCGACCGGCTTGGACGGCATGGTGAAGGTTGTGGTCGCCTTGTCCGAGGCCGCGAGCGACGCGCCGCCCTCGACGACCGACCATTCCGAGAACCTCATGCAGGGGCGCTCGATCGCCGTGATGGTCACCTTGTCCCCGAAGTAGTAGACCTTCTGATCCGCGCTGCCGTACGTCACCTTGACCGGGTAGTCCAGCTTATCCAGCGTGAGCGTCATCGCATAGCCGCATTCCGTGCAGGTGCGGGTGCCGGTGCCGGTTTTCGTGGCGGTAGGCGCCTTGGTGATCTGGATGGGCCCGTACCGGTGGGCGTACGTTCTGCCCTGCTGCTCGCCGCAGCGGCAGATGTGCCAGTGGCACAGCTCATCGTAGGCATAGGTTTCCTCGGCGCTGTGGACATGGGGCAGCTTGGCGATGCCCCGTCCCTCGGACCAGACGCATCCCTCCACGGTGCAATGCCGCGTCTCATAGCCATACAGCTCCTCTGTCGGCTCGTCCTCCACGATCCAATCGCTTATGACGTGGTTCTCCATGGAACCCGGGCAGATATTGCCGTCGGCGTCGCACTTCCAGTGCTGCAGGCTGTTGTACGCCACGCGGTCGAAGGTATAGCTCTCATTCCAGTCGCAGCCGCTGCAGGCGCGGCGCCAGACGTCGCCTTCGACCGCCCGGTCCTCCCAGGCGTGCTGCGCATAATCGACGTGGCCGCCGCAGCTGGAGCATTCCATCCAATGGTGGGTCGCGTTATTCCGCGTCACCAGCTGCTCGTCGTGGACATGGCCTTCCGGCACCGTCAGCTTGGGAATGGCCTTCGTCTCGCCGGTAAAGCCGCACACGGGGCAATAATAGCCGCTGACGCCCTCCGTGGTCTGCGTGGGCGGCGTGATCGTGCGCCAACGGGAATTCGGATCGTGATCCGCCACCTCTTCGGCTGTCTGCCACTGCAGAGCGCAGTTGACGCAGGTTCTCTGATGCTGGGTATTGCTGATCGGCTTCCAGCTGCCGTAGTAGTGCTGGGGGATCAGCTCCACCGTCTTGGTGGTCACGCTGCCGGAGTCGTTCCGGATCACGCAATAAATATGGTGGTATTCTCCGTTCATATACTCGCTGCACAGTACATCGGTCAGGTTCACCCGCAGGGTGTCGGTGTCCCAGTTTTCGGTGATGTACGGATAATCGGCGAGCGACAAGCCGTTCCAGTACCACTGGTACTGCAGGTTCGCGCCCCGCGCGACAACCTTGAACTCGACGAAGTCGCCGTCCTTCCGGAAGGTAGGCTTGATCGTGTAGGGCTGGGAGACGATGCGGGGCGGCCGCTGATAGCCGCAGACCGCGCAGACGTCGCCGCCGGCATAATCGTGCTTTTTGGTGCGGATGTCCTGTCCGCTCGCGTCCGTGCCCAGCAGAATGTAGCTGGTATCGCAGTAATCGCAATAGAGCTGATGGACGTTTTCGGCGCAGGTGTCATCGGTGGAGCCGGTGCCCGGCGTCCAGACGGCGTGATTGTGCCGCACCGTGATGTAGGCGTGCTGGGAGCTCTCCTCCTGATCGCCGCCGTCGGTCACCCGGCAGTACACGTCAAAGGTGTTGTCCCGGCAGTCGATGCTGCGGTTGTCAAAATAGCCGAAATCGGCCAGATCGAGCTTGAGCACCGGGCCGGTGCCCAGTACCGTTTCCGACATGTCGTATTCATCGGAATACCATTCATAGGTCAGGTCGGTGCCCACGGCCTGCGCGGTGAAGGAGATATAATAGTGGCTGTTCTCGTCATAGAGCCCGGGGATCAGCTCGACGTCCTTGGGCTGCTGGACGAAGACCGGGGGCTCCAGATCGCAGTAGCCGCAGGTCGGGCAGCGGTGGTCGCTTTCGATCGTGTGCGTCTCTTTGTTCAGGGTCTTCCCGCAGCTCTTGCAGAGATCCCAGTGGTAATCCGCGTCGTAGTAAACCTGCCGGCCCGTGCCCGCGCAGGTATGCGTCATATAGAGGATGGATTGGGTCTTCATCGCATAGCCGCAGATGCTGCACTCGAGGTGCCTACTGCCGGGCAATCTGGGGGCAGCGGCTCGGTCAACGACCCATTCGCCCTCCACGTGGGCGGTCTTTTTCAGATTGATGCCGCAGTCGGCGCACACCTTCCAGTGCCGGGTCCCGTCGGAGGACCAGCCCGGGAGGAGCGTGCCGTGCTCGCAGGGCTCGCAGCCGCAGAGGTCCAGACATGTATCGCAAATTCCGCAGAAGTGGTCGCTCCAGTCGAGGTCCTCGATGCACATGTCCTCTCCGCATTCGCAGGGGCTGTTCCTGCTGCAGCAATCCGGGCAGAGGCCGCACCATTCGCAGAGCTCATCCAGTTCGAAGCAGCCGTCACAGTCCGGGCAGAAGTGGTCATCCCAGTCGCCCGCGCCCGGGCAGGTGAAATCGTGCTCGCAGCCCGCATCCTCTTTTTCCATCTCGCAGCAGGTCAGGCAGCGGTCGCACAGGTCGCAGTAATCCTCGATGCAGCTCCAGCAGTCCGGGCAGAAGTGATCTTCCCAGTCGCCCGACTCCATGCAGACGCCGTGGTCGCAGCCTTCTTCCGCGGAGCGGGTTTCACAGCAGTCGTAGCACCGGGGATCGCCGCAGTCCTCGCACAGCTCTTCGAACTCGTAGCACTCGCCGCAGTCCACGCAGAAGTGCTCCTCCCACTCCGCGCTCTCCACGCAGATGCCGTGGTCGCAGCCCGCCGCCTCGCTGTTCTCCAGGCAGCAGTCCTCGCAGAAGCCGCAGTCGAGGCATTTTTCGCAGCAATATTCACAGCGGTCGCAGTTCTCGCACAGCTCTTCGCCGCAGTCCCGGCACAGGCCGCAGTCCACGCAGAGCTCGCTGCATTCCGGGCAGGCCTCCCCGCAGCCCTCGCAGATCTCGGTGCAGTCCCAGCACAGGTCGCAGCCCCCGCAGATCTCCGCGCACTCGGCGCAGACCTGTCCGCAGCCCGCGCAGAAGGTCGCGCAGTTTTCACAGACGCCGCAGCTCGGGCAGAGCGAGGCGCAGTTCGAGCAGTACTCTTCGCACATCTGGCAGAACCCGCCGCATTCGCTGCACATGCTGCAGTTCGGGCAGATTTGGCCGCATTCCGAGCAGGACGAACCGCACCCCGAACAGATCACGCTGGTGCAGTCGGAGCAAAGCCCGCAGCCCAGGCAGATTTCCCCGTCCGCGCAGACCATGCAGTTATCCCCGTTCTCGCAGATGATCTCCGCGCAGTCGGGGCAGAGGCCGCACTCGCAGCAGTCGTCCAGACTGATTCTGCTGCAGTTCATGCATTCGTCGCAGCCCGGGCAGAACATGTTGTGGAATTCCAGGCAGTCGAAACAGATCCAGCAGTCGCAGATCTCATACTCGCAGGAACCGCATGCGATGCAATGCGGCTGCGAGAAGCAGCCGCCGCACTGCCCGCAGTTCTCGCACCAGTTGTTGCCCGCGCAGGACGAGCAGCAGCCGCACTCCACGCAGGCGCCGTCGTCGCAGCCGGTGCAGGCGTCGCCGCAATAGGGACAGATGAGGGCGCATTCCTTGCAGAAGTGGCAGTTTCCGCAGAGATCGTCGTGCGTCCACTCCTCGCAGACCACGCATTTGCCGCAGCTGAAGCAAATCAGATCGTCGCCCTCGAGGCACTCCTCGCAGTAGTGGCAGTCGCAGATCATTCTGGAGCCGCAGCCCTCGCCGCAGGCACGGCAGTGCTCGCTCCCATCAAAGCATCCGCAGCACATGCTGCACTCCATGCAGTAATAATTCTCGCCCAGCAGGCTGAAGCAATACCCGCAGGCGTCGCAGTGGTTTTCGCTGTAGCAGTCGCCCCGCTCGGCCGAGATGGAGCAGCCGCCGCAGTCGTCGCAGACCCAGTCCTCGTGGTTGGTCGCGCCGCAGTACGGGCATTCGGTGCCGTCGCCGTCCGACCACGCGCCGGCCGCTGTGGTCATGGCAAACATCATCCCCAGCACGAAAGCCAGCAGAAGCAGGGGCTTCCATATCTTTCTTCCGTTCCCTTTCATATATGACCTCCTTTTTGATGGGCTGTCCCCGGCTGCCGCTGCAGCCTTATCCAATTATATTGTATCGGATTTCGGAAGAAGTGCCTATTACCCAAACGGGTGATTTTCCCGGCGCGGGAGCGGGTTTTTGGGGAGGCTCTGTCCGGCGGGCCCGGTAAAAATTGCTATTCCGGAAAAGCTGTGATACTATATTTTCAGTAAAAAACTTACGATGCCGCATGCGAAATTTGAAGATGAGGTGACCCTGTTATGAGCAGCTGTGACGCATTGCTCCAATCCCTGCGCGCCGGGGCGCACGATCCCGCGCTCATCCGGCTGTACGCGCCGGACGGAACGCAGGACAGTCTGAACCGGGCGAGAGACCGGGCGGCTCGCGTTGTGGAAGGCTTCCAGCGCGCCTTCCGGCCCGGCCAAACGGCTTCAGCCGCGCTGTTCAGCAGCCCGGGCCGAACCGAGCTGGGCGGCAACCACACCGACCACCAGCACGGCCGCGTCCTGTGCGGCAGCGTCGATCTCGACATGCTCGCCTGCGCCGCGCCGAACGGCGGCGACGCCATCCGCATCCTGTCCGAGGGCTATCCCGCGGTCGAGGTGGCGCTCGGCGACCTGCGCCCCCTCGCGGAGGAGCGCGGCACCTCGGCGGCGCTCGTGCGCGGCGTGGCGGCCAGAATCGCCGCGCTCGGGTACGCGCCCGCAGGCTTTGACGCCTACGTCACCTCGGACGTCCTGTCCGGCTCGGGCCTGTCCTCCTCCGCCGCCTATGAGGTGCTGATCGGCAATATCCTCAACCGCTTCTGCTGCGCCGGTCAGCTGGACGCCGTCAAGATCGCCAGAATCGGCCAGTATGCCGAAAATGTCTACTTCGGCAAGCCCTGCGGCCTGATGGATCAGATGGGCGCTTCGGTCGGCGGCGCGGTCTTTATCGACTTTCGCGAGCCCGCCGCGCCCGTCGTCCGCCCGGTGACCTACGACTTTTCCCGCTCGGGCCACGCCCTCTGCATTGTGGACACCGGCTCGTGCCACGCCGACCTGACCGACGATTACGCCGCCATCCCGCGCGAGATGGGCGCGGTGGCCGCCCAGTTCGGCAGGCAGGTGCTGCGGGAGGTGCCCGAGGACGCGTTCCGGAACGCCATCTCCTCCCTGCGCGCATCGTGCGGCGACCGGGCGGTGCTGCGCGCCCTGCATTTTTATGATGAGGACAAAAGAGCCGGCGACGAGGCCGCCGCGCTCGAAGCGGGCGACTTCGGCCGTTTCCTCACGCTCGTGAACGCCTCCGGCCTTTCCTCCGCCCTTCAGCTGCAGAACAGCTGGTCCCCGTCCGCGCCCGGACAGCAGGCCATCCCGCTCGCGCTCGCCATCGGCCGGGATCCGCGTCCACGGCGGCGGTTTCGCCGGGACGATCCAAGCCTTTGTGTCCCTTGAAAAGCTGACCTGCTTCAAGGCGAGCATGGAAGCCCTGCTCGGCGCGGGCAAGTGCCACGTTCTGCGCATCCGCCCGCAGGGCGGCTGCGTCGTGGCGGAATGACAGCTTCGGAAACGACTTTTTACAGGAAAGGAACAACAATATGGCGATTTTAGTGCTCGGCGGCGCCGGCTACATCGGCTCCCACACCGTATATGCGCTCATTCAGGCCGGCCGGGACGTCGTGGTGGCCGACAACCTGCTGACCGGCTTCCGCGCGGCCGTCCATCCGGGGGCCCGCTTCTATCAGGCGGACATCCGGGACCGGAAGGCGATGGACGCGCTGTTTGAAAAAGAGAACATCGAGGGCGTGATCCACTTCGCCGCCTCTTCGCAGGTGGGCGAATCCATGTCCGATCCGCTCAAATATTACGACAACAACCTGTGCGGCACCACGGTGCTGCTGCAGTCCATGGTGGCGCACGGCGTGGACAAGATCGTCTTTTCCTCCACCGCCGCCACCTACGGTGAGCCCGAGCGCGTCCCCATTCTGGAGACCGACCAGACCCGGCCCACCAACTGCTACGGCGAAACCAAGCTCGCGATGGAACGGATGATGTACTGGACGAGCCGGGCGCACGGCCTGCGCTATGTGGCGCTGCGCTACTTCAACGCCTGCGGCGCGCACCCCTCCGGGGTCATCGGCGAGGCGCACAACCCCGAAACCCACCTGATCCCCCTGATCCTGCAGGTGCCGAACGGCCAGCGGGACAAAATCTCGATCTTCGGCGACGATTATCCCACCCGGGACGGCACCTGCGTCCGCGATTACATCCATGTCACCGATCTCGCGCAGGCGCATATTCTGGCGTTCGACTACCTGCTCGCGGGCGGGGAGAACAACGTGTTCAATCTGGGCAACGGCGTGGGCTTTACGGTCCGGGAGGTCATCGACGCGGCGCGCGCCGTCACCGGGCATCCCATCCCCGCCGAGACCTGCCCCCGCCGCACGGGCGACCCCGCTCAGCTCGTGGCCTCCTCGGAGAAGGCCCGCACCGTTCTGGGCTGGACGCCCCAATATGCCGATCTGAACACGATCCTCACCTCCGCCTGGAACTGGCACAAAAATCATCCCAAGGGGTATGAAGATGGAACAAAATAAGCAAAACAACCCGATTGACGAGGCTGTTGCCAAACTGGCCGCCTACGCCCTGCGCACCGGGCTGATCGAAGAAAGCGAGTACCGCTGGGCGGTCAACGCCATTCTGGACGTCCTGCGGCGGGACAGCTTCACCGACCCCGGGCGGGACTGGGGTGAAATCGACCTGGCCGCCGTGCTGGACGCGCTGCTGGACGACGCCCACGCGCGCGGGGTGCTGGCCGAAAACTCGGTGGTCTACCGCGACCTGTTCGACACCGCACTCATGGGGCGGCTGACCCCCCGCCCGGCGCAGGTGATCAAAACGTTTTGGGCGCTGTACCGTGACGATCCCCAAAAGGCCACCGACTGGTACTACAAATTCAGTCAGGACACCAACTACATCCGCCGCGACCGGATCGCGCGGGACGTGCAGTGGAAAACCGAAACCGAATACGGCGCGCTGGACATCACGATCAACCTGTCCAAGCCTGAAAAGGACCCCAAAGCCATCGCCGCCGCCCGGAACCTGCCCGCGTCCGACTATCCCCGGTGTGCGCTGTGCGCCGAGAACGAGGGCTACGCCGGCCGGGTGAACCACCCCGCCCGGCAGAACCACCGCGTCATCCCGATCACGATCAACGGCTCGGACTGGTTTTTGCAGTATTCCCCCTACGTCTACTACAACGAGCACTGCATCTGCCTGAGCGGCGTCCACACCCCCATGAAGATCGACCGCGCCTGCTTCGACAAGCTGCTCGACTTCGTGCGGCAGTTCCCCCACTATTTCGTGGGCTCGAACGCCGACCTGCCCATCGTGGGCGGCTCCATTCTGGCGCACGACCACTTTCAGGGCGGGCGGTACGTGTTCGCCATGGAAAAGGCGCCGGTCGAAACGCCCTTCTCCTTCCCCGGCTTCGCGGACGTGGAAGCGGGCATCGTCCGGTGGCCGATGTCGGTCATCCGCCTCGCCTGTCCCGATCCCGGGCGGCTGGCGGCGCTCGCCGACCGCATCCTGACCGCGTGGCGGAGCTACACCGACGAGGCGGCGGTCATCTATGCCGTGACAGACGGCGTGCCGCACAACACAATCACCCCGATCGCCCGGATGCGGAACGGAAAGTTTGAGCTCGATCTGGTGCTGCGCAGCAATCTGACCACCCCCGAGCACCCGCTCGGCCTGTACCACCCCCACAGCGAGCTGCACCATATCAAAAAGGAGAACATCGGCCTCATCGAGGTCATGGGACTGGCCGTCCTCCCTGCCCGGCTGAAGGAGGAGCTGAACGCCGTGGCCGACGCGCTCGCAAGCGGAGCCGACCTGCGCGCGGACGCGCGGACGGCAAAGCACGCCGCCTGGGCCGAGGGCTTCCGCGCAAAATACGCGATCACCCCCGAAAACGCGCTGGACATTGTCCGGAAGGAGACCGGTCTGGTCTTTGCGCAGGTGCTCGAGCACGCCGGGGTCTACAAGCGGGACGATGCTGGAAAAGCCGCCTTCCTGCGCTTCCTGCACGCCGTCTGACCGCAAAAACGCCTTCCCGGAGATTCAGCTCTGCCGGGAAGGCGTTTTGCATCAGGGAGGTCCGGACGCTGCGGTCGGAAACCCGTTTCCCGCCGCCGCAGTCCGCGCCGTATTACAGATTCTTTTCCTGCTCCGCCTGCACGTCGGGGAAGGCCGACAGCATGGGCTTGATCTTCTTGCCCTTGAGCACGCGGTCGACATAGTTGCGCGTGATCTGATAGACCAGCGGGGACAGCACGAGCACGCCGATCAGGTTGGGGATCATCATCAGGCCGTTGAAGGTATCCGCCAGATCCCACGCCAGATTGTCGCCCATGACCGCGCCGCCGAAGATCGCGATGACGAAGATCACCCGGTACACGATCGTATACTTCTCACCGAACAGGAACTCGCAGGCCTTGGTGCCGTAATGGCTCCAGCCGAGCACGGTCGAAAACGCGAACAGCATGACCGCGATCGCGACAAAGGCCGCGCCGATCTGGCCGAAATGCATTGAGAACACGGTGGACACGATATTCGCCTTCGTCAGCGCGAGGCCGTTGTACTCGGCCGCGGTCACGCCGGTCTCGAGGTCGACCAGACCCGAGGACAGCACCGAGAACGCGGTCAGGGTGCAGACGATGATGGTGTCCGCAAAGACTTCAAAGATGCCCCACATGCCCTGACGGACGGGCTCGCTGACATTGGAGTTCGAGTGCACCATGACGGACGAGCCAAGGCCGGCCTCATTGGAGAATACGCCGCGCTTCATGCCCTGCTCAATGGCCAGCTTGATGCCGTAGCCGACGACCGCGCCGCCTGCCGCCTGCACCGCAAACGCGCCCTTGAAGATCGCGCCGAATACCGCGCCGATCCGGGAGAAATTGGTCGCCAGAATGACAATGCTGCCCAGAATATAGATGATGACCATGAACGGCACGATCTTCTCGGTGACCGCCGCGATGCGCTTCAGGCCGCCGACGATGACGAGACCGCCCAGAATCAGAATGACAATACCGGTGATCCAGGTCGGTACACCGAATACCGAATACATGTTGCCCGAGATCGAGTTGACCTGGGTCATGTTGCCGATGCCGAAGGACGCGAGGAAGCAGAAAACAGAGAACAGCACAGCCAGCACCTTGCCGATCCCCTGGCAGCCCTTCTTACCGCCGAGGCCGTCGCGCAGGTAGTACATGGCCCGCCCGACCACTCGCCGGCCTGGTTTTTCCGGCGGTAATAGATGCCGAGCACATTCTCAGAGTAGTTGGTCATCATGCCGAAGAACGCGATCAGCCACATCCAGAACACCGCGCCCGGGCCGCCGACCAGAATCGCGCCCGCGACGCCGACGATGTTGCCCGTGCCGACCGTCGCCGCCAGCGCCGTGCACAGCGACTGGAACTGGGAAATGGACTTGTCCTTCGTGTGACCGACGACGTCCCGATCCTGAAAGATCGCGCCGATGGTCATCTTCACCCAATGGCCGAAGTGGCTGACCTGAAAAAACCGGGTCAGGCAGGTCATCAGGACGCCGACAAACGCCAATAAAATCAGCGCGGGCCAGCCCCAGACGACGCCGTTGACGGCATTGTTTACATTTGTAATGAATTCCAGCATTACAGATTCCTCCCTCATACCCTTTTCGTCCCCCAAACAAAAAAAGAAGGCGAGGACGAAACCTCACCTTCGAAGTCATGCTTTTCCACTTTGTTCGGCTGAAACGGATTTTTTATATGCGTTATGGTAGCACACGCTCCCGGGATTGTAAAGCGAAATCCGGCCTTTCTTTCCTTTCTTCAGCAAAATCCGTGTTTTTTCAAACGAGCAGCCGTGAGAGATTACGTTTTTTCTCCCCTTCACCGGTGATGCGGAGTTCCCCCGCCGTTTTTGTCCCCTTTTGTTTACAAATGGGCCATAGAACGATCGAATTGGGTGTGCTATGATAAGCTATAAGGAAAACTGCCATCGTCAGGAGGTTATGAATATGACGTCTGAAACTTTGCTCCGGGAGGCCGAACAGCTCCGCGAGACCGTTCTGGCCGAGCGCCGGACGCTGCACGAAAACGCCGAGACCGGGTTCGACCTGACCCAGACCCTCGCCTTCGTGAAGAAAGAGCTGACCGAAATGGGTCTGCAGCCGGTCGACTGCGGCCGCGCGGGCGTGGTCGCGCTCGTGGGCGGCAAAAAGCCGGGCAAGACCTTCCTGCTGCGCGCCGACATGGACGCGCTGCCCATCGAGGAACAGGCCGACGTGCCCTTCGCGTCCAAAAACGGCCGGATGCACGCCTGCGGCCACGACCTGCACACCGCCATGCTGCTGGGCGC
>CAMEPU010000017.1 GCA_945932315.1 uncultured Clostridia bacterium | reverse complement strand
GCGGCATCCTGCTCCCAAAGCAGGCGCGCTACCAGCTGCGCTACACCCGGTTATTCTGATCGTCTGGCGAGGCGGGGCAAGTCCCGCTATTTCCTAATTATACAGGCCGCGTCCGTGCGCCGTCAAGAACATTTTGCCTATTTTTTCTCTTTTTCCTTGACACTATCCGCGCTTCGCGGTACACTTTTAACGATACCAATGAACGCATAAGCCATATGCGCCAAAAAGGAGAATTATAAACATGAAAAACAGCGAGAAAACGATGGAGAAAATTGTCGCGCTCTGCAAGGGCCGCGGCTTTGTTTACTCCGGTTCTGAGATCTACGGCGGCCTCGCCAACACCTGGGATTACGGCCCGCTCGGCGTAGAGTTCAAGAACAACGTCAAGGCAGCCTGGAGAAAGAAGTTCGTCCAGGAATCTCCCTACAACGTCGGTCTGGACTCCGCCATCCTGATGAACCCGACCACCTGGGTGGCATCCGGCCACGTAGGCGGCTTCTCGGATCCTCTGATGGATTGCAAGGACTGCAAGACCCGTCACCGCGCCGACCAGCTGATCGAGGATCAGACCGGTGTCAACCCGGCCGGCTGGAGCAACTCCAAGATGTACGACTATATCGTTGAGAACGGCGTATGCTGCCCCAACTGCGGCGGCAAGAACTTCACCGAGATCCGCCAGTTCAACCTGATGTTCAAGACCTTCCAGGGCGTCACCGAGAACGCCAAGAACGAGCTGTTCCTGCGCCCCGAGACCGCACAGGGCATCTTCGTCAACTTCCAGAACATCCAGCGCACCACCCGCCGCAAGATCCCCTTCGGCGTCGGTCAGGTGGGCAAGTCCTTCCGCAACGAGATCACCCCCGGCAACTTCACCTTCCGCACCCGCGAGTTCGAGCAGATGGAGCTGGAGTTCTTCTGCAAGCCCGGCACCGACCTCGAGTGGTTCAAGTACTGGAAGGATTACTGCCACAACTGGCTGCTCTCCCTCGGCATGCACGACGAGAACCTGCGTCTGCGCGACCATGACCCGGAGGAGCTGTCCCACTATTCCAACGCGACCACCGATATCGAGTTCCTGTTCCCGTTCGGCTGGGGCGAGCTGTGGGGCATCGCAGACCGCACCGACTTCGACCTGACCCAGCACCAGAAGACCTCGGGCGTTTCCATGGAGTACTTCGACCAGGAGGCTGGCGAGAAGTACATCCCCTACGTCGTCGAGCCCTCTCTGGGCGCCGACCGCGTCGCGCTCGCCTTCCTGTGCGAGGCGTATGACGAGGAGGTCGTCGGCCAGGACAAGAACGGCAAGGACGACGTCCGCACCGTGCTGCGCCTGCATCCGGCGCTCGCGCCCTTCAAGGCCGCTGTTCTGCCCCTCTCCAAGAAGCTGACCGAGCAGGCCATGCCCATCTGGGAGAAGCTGTCCCGCGAGTTCAACGTCGACTTCGACGACGCGGGCTCCATCGGCAAGCGCTACCGCCGCGAGGACGAGATCGGCACCCCCTTCTGCATCACTGTCGATTTCGAGACCGAGCAGGACGGCTGCGTCACCGTTCGCGACCGCGACACCATGCAGCAGGAGCGCATCGCCATCGACGCGCTGTCCGCTTATCTGGCGGAGAAGGTCGCCTTCTGATTATGAAAGGATTTCATTCGTTCCGGCGGGAGGGGAAAACCCCTTCCCGCCGGGATTTCCTTTTTGGGCGCGCTTCCGCGCCGTCGGCGGGCTGGAAGGGAGCGTCCATTCTGTGGTCGGCCGCCGTGCTGGCCGCCGTCTGCTTCGCGCTCGGCCACCTCGCCCTCTATTTCGGCGCGGGCGACTACCGCCGCGCCATGTACGACAGCTACTTTGAGGTCGACTGGCTTCCCCTGCTGAACCTGCTGCCCGTCCTCTGGCTGGGCGGCCTGCTCTGGTTCATTCTGGGCCGGGCCGGGCGTGCGGCCGCCGTCACCGCGGTCGTCACGATGGCGCTGACCATGGTCAACGTCCTCAAGATCTCCCTGCGCAACGACCCCCTGCTGGCCGAGGATCTGTTTCTCGTCAGCGAGGCGGGCAACATGGCCGGACGGTACGACCTGACCCTGTCCCGGGGCAAGTGGCTGGGCATCCTGCTCGCGCTGGCCATGGCGCTGCTGGCGCTCTGGGTCGCCCGCTTCCGCCTGCCCTGGAAGGCACGGCTCATCGGCCTCGCCGTCTGGCTCGCGCTGGGCGGCGCGCTCTGGAACGGGCTTTACCTCAATGACGCGCTCTACGCTTCGACCGAGAACAACAAGCTCATCAACAGATGGTCCGAAGTGCAGGTCTATCAATCCCGCGGCTTCGTCTACTCCTTCCTGCGCTCGGTGCCCAAGGTCATCGACTCCCCGCCGAACGGCTACGACGAAAAGGAAACCGCCGCCGTGCTGGCTTCCTATCCGGGCGCCGATATTCCGGCGGAACAGAAGGTCAACGTCGTCGCGGTCATGCTCGAGGCCTACTGCGACCTGACCGAATATCCCCAGCTCGCCGAGGCCGAAAGCGCCTATTCCTTCTTTCACGCCCTCCGGAATGAAAGCTACACGGGTACCCTGTTGTCCAACGTCTTTGCGGGCGGCACGGTCAACACCGAGCGCGCTTTTCTGACCGGTCTTTACGAGATGCGCGACTTCCGCCGGGACAGCAACTCCTATGTCCGCTATTTCAAGGAGCAGGGCTACCGCACGACGGGCAGCCACCCCAATTACGACTGGTTCTACAACCGCGCGAACGTCAACGAGTATCTCGGTTTTGACGAATACCTGTTCTACGACGACCACTACGAGGCGCTGCTGGGCAGCCGCGAGACCATCACGCTGGACTCCGATTTGACCGTGCTGCCCGAGATCGCCCGGCTGGCTCTGGAAGGGGATCAGCCCTGCTTCTCGTTCTCGGTCACCTACCAGAACCACGGCCCGTACGCCGCCACCGATGACGCGGCGAACACCTACTTTACCCCGGCTTCGACCGGCTGGAGCGCCGAGAGCTGCAACATCCTGAACCACTATCTGACCGGCATCGCGAACACCGACGCCGCACTCGAGGAGATGGTCGGGATGCTCCGCGCGTCCGACGAGCCGGTCGTGCTCGTCCTCTTCGGCGATCACAAGCCCTGGCTGGGCGACAGCAGCAGCGTCTACACCGAGGCCGGGCTTGACCCGGCGGGCGACCTGTACGAGGGCTACGCCGTGCCCTACCTGTTCTGGGCGAACGAGGCGGCGCGCGCCGCGCTGAGCAACGACTTTGTGGGCGAAGGTCCCGACCTCAGTCCGTGCTTCCTGATGAACGAGCTGTTCGAGCAGTGCGGCTGGGACGGCCCCGGTTATCTGCAGTACACCGACGCCGTGCGTGAGCGCCTGCCCGTGCTTCACACCTCGGGCCGGTACCTGATCGACGGCGCGCTGACCGACACGCTCACCGGGGACGACGCCGCGCTGCGCGACCAGTTCCGGAATGTTCAGTATTATTACCGCCGCCATTTCGAAGGCTGACGCTTCATTTCAGACCAAAAGCTCCCTTTTTCCAAGAGGGAGCTTTTTTCGTCTTTCGGCATAGGATGAGCCGACGGATTTTACGGAAGGAGTTGAGGATCCCGTCATGCGACAGAATGACCATTTCACCGTTCTTTCATTGGAACTTCATCTGTTTTTCGCCCGCATCATGAAGGAGCACTCGCTGTTCCTTGTCGCGGCGTTCACCCCGGCAAACGCCGCCCTGGCCAAGCAGGCTGAGCATTTCATGCGCGAGTTCGAGCAGCTTCTGTTCCGCGCGACCGTGCTGGGCGACGGCGTTATCAGCCGGGAGGCGCTGGCCGCCGGGGAAATCTTCACGCCGTTCACCGCCCGCGCCGAGCGGCACACCGAATGCTTCACCGGCATCCCGATCAACGGGGATATCACCGCGCGGCAGGTGCGCCTGCGCTGGCGGAGCTGCAGCGGCACGAACCCCCGGCTGCGCGGACAGGTTCAGGCGCTCAACCGCACCGCGCTCGAATTGCTGAACGGCCTGATCGCGCTCAAGAAACAGATTCTGTGCGAGGTGCTGAACGGACAGATCTTCACGATGAATTACCCCCTGCTGCTCGAGCACATCATCCGCGAGGCGAAGCTGTACCGCGAGTACGTCTGCCGGCTGGAGCAGGAGGGCGATCTGGACTGCTGCTCCATGGCCGAGCTCGAGCAGTTCTGGAACCAGATCATGATGGAGCACGCGCTCTTCATCCGCGGCCTGCTCGACCCCGCCGAGGAGGAGCTGATCAAAACAGCGCACGGCTTCGCGGAGGACTTCTGCTGCCTGCTCGAACGCTCCCGCTGCGTCCACGACCAGACGCTCACCCGGGAAACGCGCGAAAAGGTCTGCGCGCTCCGCGATTTCAAGGCCGCGGGAACGCGCGGGATCGAGGAGGCCCGCATCCGCTCGGTCATTCTTCCCCTGCTCGCCGACCACGTCCTGCGCGAAGCCAACCACTATCTGCGCCTTTTGAGCTGAACCGCACCGAAACGCTCCAAAATATCAATCGTTTTGACAGAATCCCGGAAAACCTGTTTTCTATCTTTACTTTTCTCCACGGTTGCGCTACAATAGCGTTGGATAAAACGAAGGATCGCAGCGGCTCCCCGTCCGGACAGCCGCTGCTTTTTCTGAATACAGGAGGACAATCACCCCATGAAAACCATTGGCTACTATAACGGCAAATACGGCGAGATCGACGAAATGACGATCCCGATGAACGACCGCGCCTGCTGGTTCGGCGACGGCGTTTACGACGCGACCTGCTGCGGCAACTATGTGATCTTCAATCTGGAGGAGCACATCGACCGCTTTTACAATTCGGCCGGGCTGCTCGGCATCAAGATCCCGATGGGCAAGACCGAACTGGCCGAGCTGCTGCGCACGCTCGTGCGCAAGCTCGACTCCCCCGACCAGTTCGTCTACTGGCAGGTCACCCGGGGCACCGCGCCCCGCAACCACGCCTTCCCCGAAGGCCCGGCGAACCTCTGGGTCTTTTCCCGCCCGTCCCACATCGGCGACATGGAGCACGAGCGCCTCAAGCTCATCACGACCGAGGACACCCGCTTCCTGCACTGCAATATCAAGACCCTGAACCTGATTCCCAACGTCATGGCCGCCCAGAAGACCGCGGAGGCCGGCGCAGACGAGGCCGTGTTCTACCGTCCGGGCGGCCGGGTCACCGAGTGCGCGCACTCCAACGTACATATTCTCAAGGACGGCATCCTCAAGACCGCGCCCACCGACCATCTGATTCTGCCCGGCATCGCCCGCGCGCACCTGATCCGCATGGCCAAGAAGCTGTGCATCCCGGTCGACGAGCACCCCTTCACGCTGGACGAGCTGATGGACGCCGACGAGATCATCGTCACCGCATCCTCCAATTTCTGCATGCAGGCGGTCGAGGTCGACGGCAAGCCGGCCGGCGGCAAGGCGCCCGCGCTGCTGCGCGCCCTTCAGCATGAGCTGCTCGAGGAGTACCTCGTTTACACCAACCAGAAGTAACCGCGCTGCGTTTTGGCCCTTTGCCCGGGGGATTTTGGGCAAAAGGCTTCGGATATTCAAGATTTGAGAAAGAGGGCTTTCTAATGTACACTGAAGCAATCCAGGCGGAGGAGCGCGTCGTCGCCGAAATCGACCTCGCCGCCATCCGCGCCAACCTGTCCGCCATCCACGCCCGTCTGGGCGACCGCACGCCCGTCATGGCCATCATCAAGGCCGACGCCTACGGCCACGGCGCGGTGCGCGTCGCCCACGCCATCGACGATCTGGTCGCAGCTTACGGCGTCGCCGTGGCCGAAGAGGCCCTTGAGCTGCGCGAGGCGGGCATTCGAAAGCCCATCCTGATTTTAGGTTACGTCGAGCCCTGCCGCTACCGCGAGCTGGTGCGGAATCACATCAGTCCGGCCATCTTCTCTTACGAGGCCGCGGCCGCACTGAGCGAGGCCGCCGTGCTCGAACGCCGCGAGGCCACGCTGCATCTGGCCGTCGACACCGGCATGACCCGCATCGGCTTCCATCCGACTGACGAAAGCATCGCGGTCATCCGCCGGATCGCCGCCCTGCCCGGCCTGTACATCGAGGGTATGTTCACCCACTTTGCCTGTGCCGACATGGCCGACAAGACCTCGGCGCGCCGCCAGCACGACCTTTTCGTCGATTTCTGCGGCCGGGTCTCCCACGCGGGCATCTGCATTCCGATCTACCACTGCTCGAATTCGGCCGGTATCATGGAGTTCGACGACGCCCACATGGACATGGTGCGCGCCGGCATCCTCCTCTACGGCCTCTACCCCTCGGACGAGCTCGACCAATCCGTGCTGAAGCTCGAGCCCGCGCTTTCCCTGCGCGCCCGGATCACCCATGTGCAGCACGTTCCGGCGGGCACGGGCATCAGCTACGGCTCGACCTTCGTGACCGCGTGCGACTCGGTCATCGCGACCGTGCCGGTCGGCTACGCCGACGGCTGGCCGCGCGCCCTCTCGAACAAGGGACGGGTGCTCGTCCACGGACAGTTCGCGCCCATCGTCGGCCGCGTCTGCATGGATCAGTTCATGATCGACGTCACCGATATCCCGGGCGTGCGCCCGGGCGACACCGCGACCCTGATCGGCAAGGACGGTGCGAACGAGATCCCGATTGAAGAACCCGCCGCGCTGGCCGGCAGCTTCCAGTACGAGCTGCCCTGCGTGCTGTCCAAGCGCATCCCGCGCCGGTATCTGGAACGGTAAACGACCACAAAAAAATGCTCTCCGACCGGAGAGCATTTTTATTTACTTTTCGTCCTTCATCAGAAGCACCATGACGGCCTTCTGCGCGTGGAGGCGGTTCTCGGCCTCCTCGAACAACTCGTCGGCGTGCGCCTCAAAGACCTCGTCCGTGATCTCCTGACCACGGTAGGCGGGCAGACAGTGCTGCACCATCGCTTCCGGCTTGGCGAACGCCATCAGCTCGTCGTTGACCTGATAGCCCTGGAAGGCCTTGATGCGGGCCTCCTTCTCGGCCTCCTGACCCATGGACGCCCAGGTGTCGGTGTAGACAACGTCGGCGCCCGCGACAGCGGTCTTGGGATCAGTGGTCAGCTCGAAGTTCGGGGTGCCCTGGGCGAATTCGGGCACGATCGGGGCGGGCGGGTAGCCCTCGGGGCGGGCCGCCGAGACCGTCATGCCGGTCTTGAGGCCGCCGACGATCAGCGAGTTCGTCATGTTGTTGCCGTCGCCGATGTAGGCCAGCTTGATGCCCTCGAGCGTCGCGTAGCGCTCGCGGATGGTCATGAGATCGGCCAGCACCTGGCAGGGGTGGCAGAAATCGGTCAGGCCGTTGATGATCGGGATGGTGCCGTACCTGGCCAGATCCTCGACCTCCTGCTGCGCGAAGGTGCGGATCATGATGCCGTCCAGATAGCGGGACAGCACGCGGGCGGTGTCCTGCACCGGCTCGCCGCGGCCGATCTGCAGGTCGCGGGAGGACAGGAAGATGGGCTGGCCGCCCAGCTGGTAGATGCCGGTCTCGAAGGAGACGCGGGTACGGGTGGACGACTTTTCAAAGATCAGGCCGATCGACTTGCCGGCCAGATGGGGGTGCGGGATGCCGTTTTTTCTTTCGTACTTGAGCTGATCGGCCAGATCGAGGATCGAGATGATCTCCTCGCTCGAGCAGTCCAGCAGCTTGAGCAGGTGCTTCATGGGGAGCGCCCTCCTTTATTTTGAATAAATTAAAATACTTCCTTCATGATCGCGAGCGCCTCGTCCATCTCCTCGTAGGAAATGGTGAGCGGGGGCAGCAGGCGGACGGCGTTCTTGCCCGCCGTGACAACCAGACAGCCCTTTTCGATCAGCTTGTTCGCATATTCGCTGTGCTTGCCCTCGTCGACGATGATGCCGAGCATCAGGCCCATGCCGCGCACGCCGTGGATGTTGGGCGAACCCAGCTCCTGAATGCCCTTCGCGAGATACGCGCCCTTCTTCTGCACGTTGCGCAGGAACGCGATGTCGGTGACGGTCGAGAGGACGGCGTTCGCCGCCGCGCAGACGGTCGGGGTGCCGCCGAAGGTGGTCGCGTGGGTGCCCGGGGTGAGCACGTCGGCCGTCGTGGCCGCGGCCAGCACCGCGCCGATCGGCACGCCGCCGCCCAGGCCCTTGGCCATCGAGACCGCGTCCGGGGTGACGCCGTACTGCTGGAAGCAGAACAGGCTGCCCGTGCGGCCGATGCCGGTCTGCACCTCGTCGATCAGCAGCAGGATGTCCCGCTCGCGGCAGGCCTGCTCGACCGCCCGGACGTAGGCGGGGTCGAGGGGCAGCACGCCGCCCTCGCCCTGAATCAGCTCCATCATGACGGCACAGGTGCTGCCGTCGAGCTTGGCCAGCAGGGCGTCCAGATCGTTCGCGGGCACATAGTCAAAGCCCTCGGTGAAGGGGAAGAAATAATTGTGGAAACGATCCTGTCCGGTGGCCTTCAGCGTGGTGATCGTGCGGCCGTGGAAGGAATTGATCAGGGTGACGATCTTGCTGCGGCCCTCGCCGTACTTGTCAAACGAGTACTTGCGCGCCAGCTTGATCATGCCCTCGTTGGCTTCCGCGCCCGAGTTCGCGAAGAACACCTTGCCGCCCGTGAGGCCGGAGGCCTCGACCAGCGTCTTGGCGGTCTGGATCATGGGCGCGGTGGTGAACAGGTTGGAAACGTGCATCAGCTTGTGGATCTGTTCCTCGATCGCGCGGGTGACCAGCGGATTGTTATAGCCCAGGCTGTTGACGCCGATGCCCGAGGTCAGGTCGATGTACTTCTTACCCTCGACGTCCCAGACGGTCGCGCCCTCGCCGTGGTCGAGCGCGATGGGGAAACGGCCGTAGGTGTTCATCACATATTTCTGTTCCTCGGCCTTGAGTTCCTGATATGTCATAATGATATCACTTCACTTCATTCAATCATATTTCATTTGAACGGGATCATCCCGCCAAACCAAGCATTTTTTCGTCAGCCGAGGCGCGGACAGGCGACGTGTATCGGGTATACTCGAGCCTGTGCGCAACGACGGATCACGGAAAAAGGCGACGGTTTGGAATTAATAGAACATGGTGCCGACGCCTACTTTACTGAGCAGCTCGATCAGGATCGAGTGCGGCACGCGGCCGTCCTGAATGTTGGCGCGCTCGACGCCCTTGCGCACGGCCTCGACGCAGCACTCGACCTTGGGGATCATGCCGCCCTGAATGACGCCGTCGCGGGTGAGCTTGGGCACCTCGGAAACCTTGAGCCGGTGGATCAGGGTGTTCTCGTCGTGGGGATCGAGCAGCAGGCCGCGCACGTCGGTCAGCAGGATCAGCTTCTTGGCCTTGAGCGCGATCGCCAGCTTGGCCGCCGCGGTGTCCGCGTTGATATTGTAGTTGGTGTCGTCGTCGATGCCCTGCGCGACGGTCGAGACGACCGGGATATAGCCCTGCTCGAGCATATCGAGCACAGGATCACAGTTGACCTCGACGATCTCGCCGACATAGCCGTAGTCGGTGCCGTCGCGGTCGGTCAGGCGCTTGGCCTGGAACAGGCCGCCGTCCATGCCGCCGAGACCGATGCCCTTGCCGCCCGCCTTTTCGAGCAGGGTGACGAGATCCTTGTTGACCTTGCCGCACAGAATCATCTGCACGATGTCCATGGTTTCGCGGTCGGTGTAGCGCAGGCCGTTGACGAAGCGGCTCTCCTTGCCGATCTTTTTGAGCATCTCCGAGATCTCGGGGCCGCCGCCGTGCACGACGACCAGCTTGATGCCAACGAGCGAAAGCAGCACGAGGTCGTGGATGACCGCGTCCTTCAGCTCCTCATTGATCATGGCGTTGCCGCCGTACTTGACGACGACGGTCTGGCCGTTGTATTCCTGCAAATAGGGCAGCGCCTCGATCAGCACCTGCGCCTTGGTATTGGAATCCAGATTCTGCATCGTTCTTTCCCCTCTTTTTAAGTGCGGTAGTCGCCGTTGATGCGCACGTAGTCGTAGGTCAGGTCGCAGCCCCAGGCCTCGCATTCGCCCGCGCCGCCGTGCACGTCGATCAGGATTTCAACTTCCTTTTCGGAAAGCACGGTCTTGGCCACGTCCTCGTCGAAGTCGAGCGCGCGGCCGGCCTTGCAGACCGCGATCTCGCCCGCTTTGGACGCGAAGCTGACGTCGACGGCCTCGGGGTCGAACGCCGCGCCCGAATAGCCCATCGCGCAGAGCACGCGGCCCCAGTTGGCGTCCGCGCCGAACATGGCCGCCTTGAGCAGGCTGGACGAGCAGACCGACTTGGCCAGGGTCTCGGCGGTGTCCTCGTCGGCCGCACCCTTCACCTTGCAGGTGATGAGCTTGGTCGCGCCCTCGCCGTCGGCCGCGATCTTGCGCGCGAGCGCCATGGTCACGCCGTCAAGAGCCTCAGCAAACGCCTGCCAGTCGGCGTTCTTCTCGGTGATGGTTTCATTGCCCGCCATGCCGTTTGCCAGCACGACGCACATGTCGTTCGTCGAGGTGTCGCCGTCGACAGAAACGCGGTTGAAGCTGCGCTTGACGGACGCGAGCAGGGTCTCCTGCAGCAGCGCGCCCTCGACCGCGCAGTCGGTGGTCAGGAAGGCCAGCATGGTGCCCATGTTGGGATGGATCATGCCCGAGCCCTTGCAGATGCCGCCGATGCGGCAGGTCTTGCCGCCCGCGGTGAACTCGAACGCCGCCGTTTTCATGACGGTGTCGGTGGTCATGATCGCGTTCGCGGCCGCGTCCGAGCCGTCGGGAGACAGGGTGATCTCGCCCACGTGCTCCTCGATGCACTCGATGTTGATGCGCTGGCCGATGACGCCGGTCGACGCGACGACGATGTCGTTCTCGTTAAGGCCGAGCAGCCTGGCCGCTGCCGCCGCCTCGCGCGCGGCGTTCTCCTCGCCCTCGGGCGCGCACGCGTTGGCGTTGCCCGAATTGGCGATGATGGCCTGCGCCTTGTGGTCGGCCAGATGGGCCATGGTCACGTGCAGCGGAGCCGCCTTGACCCGGTTGGTGGTGTAGGTCGCCGCCGCCGTGCAGGGCGCGGCGGACAGGATGATGGCGGTGTCGTTCTTGGCGCTCGACGCCTTGATGCCGCAGCGGGTCGCGCCCGCGGTGAAGCCCTGTGCGGCGCAGACGCCGCCCGAAATGCTCTTCATATTGATAACCCTCTTTATCACGGATTCAGGCTCAGGCCTTCATCAAGGCCGAGCATGATGTTCATATTCTGTACGGCCGCGCCCGACGCGCCCTTGCCCAGATTGTCGAACAGGGCGGTGACGATGGTCTGCTCCTCATGGCCGCAGACGATCAGCTCGAGGCTGTCCGTGCCCGCCTTGTCGTTCGCGTAGATGACCGGCTCACGGCCGCCGAACGGCGCGACGGTGACGAAGGTCTGCCCCGCGTAATAGCCGGCGAGCTTCGCGTGGATGTCCTGCGCGGTCGGCTGACCGGGCAGCAGCCTGTTGTGCAGCATGATCGTGGTCGCCATGCCCTTGTAGAAGTCGCCCAGAATCGGGACGAACACGGGCGCGGCGGTCAGGCCGCAGACATGCGCCATCTCGGGCAGGTGCTTGTGGCGGAGCATCGTGCCGTAGATGCGGTGGGAGTCGTGGCGTGGATCGCGGTCGGGATCTTCATATTCGGCGATCAGCTTCTTGCCGCCGCCCGAATAGCCGGTCAGCGAGGCGCAGGTCAGCGGATAATCCGCCGGGATCACGCCCATCTGAACGAGCGGATAGACCGAGGAGATGAAGCCGGACGCGTGGCAGCCCGGATTGGCCACCCGTTTGGACTGGGCGATGGCCGCGCGGTGCGCCGGGGACAGCTCGGCGAAGCCGTAGTCCCAGCCGGGCGCGGTGCGGTGGGCGGTCGATGCGTCGATGAAGCGGGTCGTGTCATTGTCGCACAGCGCGACCGCTTCGACCGCCGCCGCGTCGGGCAGGCAGAGGAACACGATGTCGGCCAGGTTGATCAGGCGGCGGCGCTCCTCCGTGTCCTTGCGCTTGTCCTCGTCGATGAGCAGCAGCTCGATGTCGTCGCGGCTGCCCAGACGCTCATAGATCTGCAGGCCGGTCGTGCCCTCCTTGCCGTCGATATAAACCTTGGGCTTGCTCACGGGTCACACACCTCTTTCCTGCAGGAATTCCTCGATGACAGCGATCTGGCGGCGCACCTCCTCGGGCGCGGGGCCGCCGGTCGAGCGGCGCTCCGCCACGCAGGTGGACAGGTCGATCGCGTGATACACGTCCTCTTCAAAGACGTCGGAGATCTTTTTATATTCGCTGAGCGGCAGGGTGTCCAGCGTCACGCCCTGCTCGATGCAGGTGTGCACCAGTGTGCCGGTGGCCTTGTATGCGTCGCGGAAGGGCACGCCCTTCTTCGTCAGGTAGTCGGCGCAGTCGGTCGCGTTGATAAAGCCGCGCTTGGCCGCGTTCAGCATGTTCTCGGGGATCATGGTCATGGTGTCGAACATGGGTGCGAACACCTTGAGGCACATCTTGACGGTGTCGATCGCGTCGTACACGCCCTCCTTGTCCTCCTGCATGTCCTTGTTATAGGCGAGCGGCAGGCCCTTCATGACGGTGAGCAGACTGGTCAGCGCGCCGAACACCCGGCCGGTCTTGCCGCGGATCAGCTCGCACACGTCGGGGTTCTTCTTCTGGGGCATGATGGACGAGCCGGTCGAGTATGCGTCGTCCAGCTCGGCGAACTTGAACTCCCACGAGCACCAGGCGATGACCTCCTCGCTCAGGCGGGACAGGTGCACCATCAGAATGGACAGGTCGGACAGCAGCTCGAGGCAGTAGTCGCGGTCGGACACGCCGTCGAGCGAGTTGTCGCAGGGGCGGGCGAAGCCCAGCGCCTCAGCGGTAAAGGCGCGGTCGATCGGATAGGTCGTGCCGGCCAGCGCGCCCGAGCCCAGCGGGCACTCGTCCAGCCCGGCGAGGCAATCGTCCAGACGGCGGACGTCGCGCTTCAGCATGTTGGCGTAGGCCATCAGGTGATGGGCGAAGGTGATCGGCTGCGCCCGCTGCAGGTGGGTGTAGCCCGGCATGACGGTTTCGGTGTGCGCCTTGGCCTTCTCGGTCAGCACGCGCAGGAATTCGAGCACCAGCACCCGGATCTCGCCGATCTGGCCGCGGACGTACATGCGCATATCGAGCGCGACCTGATCGTTGCGGCTGCGCGCGGTGTGCAGCCGCTTGCCCGCGTCGCCGATGCGCTCGGTCAGCAGCTGCTCGTTCGCCATATGGATGTCCTCGTATTTCTCGGCCGTAAATTCGATCTTACCCGCCTCGATCTCGCACAGGATCTGCTCGAGGCCGCCCACGATCTGCTCGACGTCCTCCATCGGGATGATCCCCTGATGACCCAGCATGGTCGCGTGCGCGATCGAGCCCGAGATGTCCTCAGCGTACATCCGGCAGTCGAACGGCACCGAGGAATTGAAATCATTTACAACGGCGTCGGTCTCCTTCTGAAACCGGCCCGCCCACATTTTAGCCATAGCGGCACCTCATTTTGTCTGAATATCTGATTTTATAAAGGTCTGAATAAACCCGAAACGCGGGCAGGTAAACACGCTACCTGCCCGCTGCAATATGTTCCAAAAAGAATCGTCCGGCGGCCGGGGGCGCCGCCCGCTGTCCGGTCCCGGGACCTCACGGGATCCCGCGCAGTCCGGACACCGCGCTGCCGGGCGGAAAAAGCGGAATTTACTTCTCGACAGAGGGGAAGCTCAGGCCCTTCTTCTCGAGGGCGATGTTGTTCAGCGCGCGCACCTTGAGCGGCAGGCCGAACAGGTTGATGAAGCCGGCGGAATCGGCCTGGTTGTAAGCCTCATCCTCGCCGAAGGTCGCCATATCCTCGGAGTACAGGGTGTAGGGCGAAACGACGGACGCCGGGATGATGTTGCCCTTGTACAGCTTGAGCTTGACGTCGCCGGTGACGGTCTCCTGGGTGGAGGTGACGAACGCGCTCATGGCCTTGCGCAGGGGGGTGTACCACTGGCCGTTGTAAACGAGCTCGGCGAACTTGAGCGCCAGCTGCTGCTTGTAGTGCTGGGTCTCCTTGTCGAGGGTGATCTCCTCGAGCTTGTTGTGCGCCGCGTACAGGATCGAGCCGCCGGGGGTCTCGTATACGCCGCGGCTCTTCATGCCGACGAGACGGTTCTCCACGATGTCGAGGATGCCGATGCCGTTCGCGCCGCCCAGCTCGTTCAGCTTCTTGATGAGCTCGACCGAGCCCATCTCCTGACCGTCGATCGCGGTCGGAACGCCCTTCTCAAAGTGGATGGTCACATAGGTGGGAACGTCGGGCGCCTGCTCGGGGGATACGCCGAGCTCGAGGAAGCCGGGCTTGTTGATGGGCGCCTCGTTGGCCGGATCCTCCAGATCCAGACCCTCGTGGGACAGGTGCCACAGGTTCTTATCCTTGGAGTAGTTGGTCTCCTTGGTGATCTTCAGCGGGATGTTGTGCGCCTCGGCGTAGGCGATCTCCTTCTCACGGGAGTTCAGCTCCCAGAAACGCCAAGGGGCGATGATGTCCATCTGGGGCGCGAAGGCCTTGATGGCCAGCTCGAAACGAACCTGATCGTTGCCCTTGCCGGTGCAGCCATGGCAGATGGCGTCCGCGCCTTCCTTGAGCGCGATCTCGGTGATCCGCTTCGCGATGATCGGACGGGCGAACGAGGTGCCCAGCAGGTACTGCTCGTAGGTCGCGCCGGCCTGCATGGTCGGGATGATGTAATCGTCGACGAACTCCTGAGTCAGGTCCTCGATGTACAGCTTGGAAGCGCCGGTCTTGAGCGCCTTCTCCTCCAGACCGTCGAGCTCGGTGCCCTGACCGACGTTGCCCGAAACCGCGATGACCTCACAGCCGTAGTTCTCCTTGAGCCACGGGATCAGCACCGAGGTATCGAGGCCGCCCGAGTATGCCAAAACGACTTTATTGTATTTCTTTGCCATGGTATTGTCCTCCAAAAATTCCGTTTATTTCAGCGTGGGTTCATTATATACCCATCCCGCCGGAAAAGCAAGAGGAAATTTATAATTATTTTTTTCTGTGTATAAATATTCATTATGTGTATGGAAGATGCAGGGTGTCTTGACAGATACGTGAAAATATCTTGCTATTTTGCTTACAAAGGACTAAAATATCAGTAACAGCGCACCCCGGCCCGCGGGAGCACGCGTAATAAGGTAAGCCATCCTGAGAGGAGACACTCCTGATGATTCGGAACGAAAGAAACCTGACCATGCTGACCGACTTTTACGAGTTCACCATGGCAAACGGATATTTTGAGCGCGGTATGGGCGACCGGCGCGCCTATTTCGACATGTTTTTCCGCCGCGTCCCCGACGGCGGCGGCTACGCGGTCATGGCCGGCGTCGAGCAACTGATCGACTACTTCTCGAACCTGCACTTCACCGATGCAGACATTGAATATTTACGCGAGCGCACCTGCTTCTCCGAGGGCTTCCTCGACTACCTCGCCAACTTCAAGTTCGCGTGCGACGTCTGGGCGGTGCCCGAGGGCACCCCGGTCTTCCCGGGCGAGCCCCTCGTCACGGTCGCAGGCCCCATGATTCAGGCGCAGTTCGTCGAGACCATGATCCTGCTGACCATCAACCACCAGACGCTGGTCGCGACCAAGGCCAACCGCATCACCCGGGCGGCCGAGGGGCGCGTCGTGCTCGAGTTCGGCTCCCGCCGCGCGCAGGGCTACGACGGCGCGATTCTGGGCGCGCGCGCGGCCTACATCGGCGGCTGCCACGGCACCGCCTGCGTCATCTCCGACCGCGACTACCACATCCCGGCCGGCGGCACCATGGCGCACAGCTGGGTGCAGATGTTCGACTCCGAGTACGAGGCCTTCCGCGCCTACGCCGACATCTACCCCGACAATTGCGTCTTCCTCGTCGATACCTACAACGTCCTCAAGTCGGGCGTGCCCAACGCGATCAAGGTCGCGAAGGAGATGGCCGCCCAGGGCATCCGTCCCAAGGGCATCCGCCTCGACTCGGGCGATATCGCCTACCTGTCCATCAAGGCGCGCGAGATGCTGGACGCGGCCGGCTTCCCCGATATGCAGATCATGGCCTCCAACTCGCTGGACGAGCATCTGGTGCGCGACCTCATCAATCAGGGCGCCCGGATCGACTCCTTCGGCATCGGCGAGCGCCTGATCACCTCCAAGTCCGAGCCGGTGTTCGGCGGCGTGTACAAGCTGGTCGCGGTCGACGATGTGAACGGCAAGATCATCCCCAAGATCAAGGTTTCCGAGAACGTCGAGAAGATCACCACCCCGCACTTCAAGAAGATCTACCGCCTGTACGACAACGAGACCGGCAAGGCGCTGGGCGATGTGCTCACCCTGCACGACGAGGTCATCGACGAGAGCAAGCCCTACACCCTCTTCCATCCGACCTATACCTGGAAGAAGAAGGTCGTCACCAACTTCACCGCCCGCCCGCTGCAGGTGCAGCTCTTCGACAAGGGCGAACTGGTCTACCAGTCCCCCGACATCGAGACCATCCGCCAGTACTGCGTCGATCAGCTCCAGACCCTCTGGCCGCAGACCCTGCGCTTCGAGAATCCGCAGACCTATTACGTCGATTTCTCGACCCGCCTGTGGAAGGTGCGTCACGACCTGCTCGAGCACTGCCGCCCCGATTAAGCCACAAAGCCCGCTTTCTTCGCGAAGGCGGGCTTTTTGATGCAATGGCGGCTTTTTCCTGTAATTTGAACCGCTTTTTGCACTCCCTTTCGAGGCGGATTCTGATACAATGAAGCCATCACCAAATCAGGAGGACTACGATGAAACGACTTCGTTCCCGTGTTGAGCTGCTCAGCCAATCCGAAATCGAGATGATCCACAACGCATCCCTGCGGCTTCTGGAGCGCACCGGCATGCGCGTTCCCAACCGGACGGTGTGCCGGCTCGCGCAGGCGTTGGGCGCAAAGGTTGATGAGCACGATATGATTGTCCGGCTGCCCCGCGCGATGATGGAGGAGCTGCTGGAAGAGGTGCGCCGGAACCCGGGCGAGGCCGGCCGGAAGGACGACGCCGTGTCCAGACTGACCGGCAACGTCTCCACCCAGATTTTCATGGTGGATCAGCAGGCGGGCACGCGCCGCTACGGCACGATGGAGGACCTGCGCGACGGCATCGCGCTCATCCAATCGCTCGACAACATCCCGCTCGCCAATGCGGTCGTCGTCCCGCACGACGTGCCCGAAGCGGTCAGCGATGTGCTCAGCTATCAGAACATCTATAAATATTCCCGCAAGGACGGCGGCACCTATATTCTGACGCCGGGCTCCGCCCGCTATATCATCGAAATGGCCCGCGTGATGAACCGCCGCGTCAGCTTCCTGTTCGACACGGTCAGCCCGCTCTCCTTCGCGGAAAACAGCCTTGAGATCGCACTCATTTTCCGGGGGCACGATCTCGAACTGACCATGACGCCCATGGTCATGGCCGGTTCGACCAGCCCGATCTCGATCGCCGGCCTGCTCACCCTGCAGAACGCCGAGGTGCTGGGCAGCCTGTTCTTCATTTACGCGATCACCGGGCGCATCCCCCGCTACGTCGCGGCCGGGCACACCAACGACGTGCGCCACAACATGTTCTGCTCGTTCGGCTCGCCCAATCAGGCGCTGATCGGCATCGGCACCGCCCAGATGGCCGCCTTCTACGGACTGGAATGCGGTTCGAACTCCGGACTGACCGATTCGATCCGCCCCGACTTCCAGTGCGGCTTTGAAAAGGCCCTTTCGGCCGCGTTCAGCATGCTGGCGGGCACGCAGGCCATCGGCGGACAGGGGCTGGTCGGTGCGGATCAGGGCATGAGCTTCGCCCAGCTCGTGCTCGACAACGAGTGGATCGACGCGTTCAACTATGTGACGCGGGGCATCGAGGTCGACGAAGAGAGCATCGGGCTCGAAACCATCGAGGAGGTCGGCATCGGCGGCAACTTCCTCGGCGAGGAGCACACCGTGCAGTACATGCGCGAAAGCAGCTGGCCGGGTACGCTGTTCGACCGGGACAGCTTCGACAACCTGACGGCGCGCGGCACCGACCTGCTGCAGAAGGCTGACGCCCGCGCGCGCGAGCTGATCGAACAGAACCGCACGGACGAACCGGTCGTCTCCCCCGCGATCGCCCGCACCCTCGACGAGCTGGCCGCGGACGCGGTTAAAGAGCTTGTGCCGTAACCCCCTCTTGTCTCCCTGCGGCTTTCGGTCTATACTGAGTATATATTCAAGTGTGAAAGGAGCATCCCCATGCTTTTCATCTGCTATCCCAAGTGCACGACCTGCAAGAAGGCGCAGGCCTTTCTGACCGAACAGAACGCGGACTTCACCGTCCGCGACATCAAGGAGGACAACCCGTCCGAGGCCGAGCTGCGCGCGTGGCACGCGGCGAGCGGTCTGCCGCTCCGCAAGTTTTTCAACACGAGCGGTCTGCTCTACAAATCGCTGAACCTCAAGGACAAGCTGCCTACGATGAGCGAGGACGAACAGTTCGCCCTGCTCGCGTCCGACGGCATGCTGGTCAAGCGCCCGATTCTGGTCGGCGACGGCTTTGTCCGGGTGGGCTTCCGGCAGGCCGAGTGGGAGAGCGTCCTTTGACCGAGTACACGCTCGTCCGCTCGGCGCGCAAAACGCTGGCGATCGAGATCACCCGCACGGGTGAGGTCGTCGTCCGCGCGCCCCGCCGGGCGGCCAAGGCCCGCATCGAAGCCTTTGTCGCGCAGCACGCCGGCTGGATCGCGGCCCATCAGGCCAAGCAGCTCGAGCGGCTGGCCGCCCACCCCGAGCCCGATGAAGCCGAGCGCGCCGCGCTGATCGCCCGGGCGAAGGCCGAGCTGCCCGGCAAGGTCGCGCACTACGCGGCGGTCATGGGCTTGTACCCGACCGGGATCACGATCACCTCGGCCCGCACCCGCTTCGGCAGCTGCAGCGGTAAAAACCGGCTCTCGTTCTCGTGGCGGCTCATGCAGTACCCCGACGAGGCGGTCGACTACGTCGTCGTGCACGAGCTGGCGCACATCGCGCACAAAAACCACGGTCCCGACTTCCACGCCTGCGTCGCCGCCGTGCTGCCCGACCACAAGGCGCGCCGCGCGCTCCTGCGCTGGTGAATTTTCCTTGAATCTTGCTGGAATCGGGACATGGATTGACAGGCCGTCGTTTTCTGGTATACTATGGATACAGCTATCCGATCTCGCTGCGGGCATCTTGGGCATTAGGACCCTTGCTCCCCGCATCAGATCGGTGGCTTTCTTATATTTTCATAGAAGGCATGGAAAACAACATCATTGACACCTGACAATCATTCCGGGAGCGCTTCTTGACATGGGAATTCGGGTCATCTATACTTGAAATAGAACCACCGTACAGAACGAGCCCACTGGGTATTGGATTCCCAGTCCGCTCCAGTAATGCGGTGGTTGTGTTTTTGGCATTAATAAACACAGCTTGTCAGCTATACGGATAACAAAGCAGGGCGAGCGCTTAAGAGACTTGCGGCGGAAACGTTGTGAGTTGTCAGCGTCAGGCCCACTGCTCTTTTTTACCTGAAATGACAGCAAGCAGGTTACACGCTGAGAAACCGCATGGTGTCCTCAGTCTCCTCGATGCGGATCTCTCCGTTCCACTTAACCCTTCGTTTCCGCTTTGACTGCTTATCCCTCCACGATCTCAAACAGATCCGGCGGGTACAGGAAGCCCGGAAGTTCCTCCTCCGGCTCTGCGCCTAAATCGTCCACAATGCGATACCAGCCCTTTTCGATCGAGATCACATCATATATTTCGCCATGCGTCAATTCAAGTGGACTGGTCTGCCCGATATATTTGATTTTCATTCGTCGAACTGCCTCCCACATCGTCTCGTTGGCTGTCTTTGTTCTCTGAAAAACAAAAGCACTTCAATCTTTCAATCAAAGTGCTTTCCTGGAGCTGCTGAGCCGATTTGAACGGCCGACCTCATCCTTACCAAGGATTGCGGAACGTGCGAAATGATCGAAAAAAGTATGCATGGTGCAACACGTGGTGCAACATTGAAAGAGCATCGCGAGAAATCAACATGTTGATTTCAAAATCAGCCGTTTTTTGATAGGACAGCGAAAATAACATCACCCCGACCATCAGGCCGGGGCTTTCTTTCAAAAAAATTTTAAAATTTTCTCGATCTCCTCTTGACTTACCACTCATTGAGTGGTATAATAAAACCATAGAAAAGGACAGGACATAAAAAGAAAAAGGAGACGATCTTATGAAAAAGTGGTACGCAGTTCAGCACGGCGACGATTTTGATTGCGGTTACGGTTCCACCGTGAAGCACGAGGCCATCAAGATGGCGAACGCGATGAAGCGCGATCCCTATTACGACGGCGAAGAGATCCGAATCGCCATCACCGAAGGCGACGACGATTTTGTTATCGACCAGATCATCATCCGGGAAGCAGCCTGCTAATCAAGAACGACCATTCGCCCTCTCATTAGCCGAGAGGGCGCGGAGGTTTTATGAACGATAAAATCATATCGGAGAGGCGGAAAGTCAAGCACGTCTGTCCTGACTGCGGCAATCCGTTTGAGCCGACGTATGGAAAACAAAAATACTGCTCCTCGTGTGCAGCCGAGCGAAAGCGGCAAACAGTAGTCAGGCCAAGAACATGCTGCGAATGCGGCGCTCAATTTGATGGAGGTCCACGCGCATGGTACTGCCCGTCTTGTCGCCGCGACAGGAAGCGTGCCCAGTCGAAAGCCAGAAATCGAGGCGCTCCGCAGCGAAAGCTCGGATCCACTGACCAGTGCGCCAGATGCGGAAGGGATTACATCGTAACCGCCAGTCTGCAGCGCTACTGCCCAGAGTGCGCTCCTGTGCACATGCGGGAGGTCGTCCTCCCGGCAAAGCGGATCTATTCCGCCGGCAGGATCGCATCACGCGACCGCAAGACGATCAGCGCTTGCGTGATCTGCGGAAAGCAATTTGAAACGAACATACATCAATACACCACGTGCTCGCCAGAGTGCGCGGAGAAACTCAGAAAAGAGTCAGACCGGCGCGGTGACCTTGCCCGCAGACAAAGAGAAAGGATGAAAAAGGAATGACACACAAGCAGTATTACACTGCAGTAACCGAGATCTGCAATTACAGAGACAGAGACGCTTACGTCTCCGACCTTTCCATCTCAATCATCAGTACGGAGGACGCGGATAAAGATGTGGACATGATCGCGATAGCAGAGGACATGGGGAAAATATGGGACGTCTACCATATGACAGTAAAAGAGCTTCGCGCGGAAACCGGCCTGTCGCAGGTCGCGTTCGCCGAACGTTTCCTGATCCCACGCCGCACTGTAGAAAATTGGGAGTCCTCAAGTGCAAACAGCCGGGATTGCCCGCTATACACTCGCATGATGATCGCCGACCTGCTTGGACTGTTGCCAGCACGCGATTAAAACAAAGCAGCCCCGAGGACTATCCGCGGGGCTTTGTCATGCTCTTTACTTGATTACGCCGAGGCGGTCGAGATAGACCATCGGCTGCAGGCTGGACTCCTGCACGGAGATCTTACCGGCCTTGTCCTTGGCCACGATGCCCTTGGCGATCAGCTTGTCAAACGTCGGCTGCGCCCACGCGGGTATGTCCGACAGCTTGGTGTATATCTTCATTTCTTCGTCATCCTCCCAAAATTTGGTGTACAGTACATTGGTGTCGACCTTGCCCGCGATGCCGGGCACGGTGCCGCTGTCCGAGTTCTGCCAGACGTCAAACGGCTTTGCGTAGGTCGGCTTTGCCGCCCACTGGGCGAGCCAGACGGCATCGGCGTCGACGCGGATGTACTCGTCAAACCAGCTCTTGGACGCATACACGCCGCATTTGTACCCGGCGGCGCGGATCGTGTCGACAAACGCCTGCGTGATGGCCGAGATGTTGGCGCGGGTAGAAGCAAAGCCGTGCTTTTTCTTATACCCATCCGCATCCTCCATATCAAACCACAGGGGCATGTCCAGCTCAAGGCCGCGCACGATCTGCAGCAGGTGGCGCGCTTCGGCGCGGGCGTCGTCCGGCGTCAGAGCGTAGCTGTACAGGTACGCGCCCACACGCAGGCCAGCAGCCTTTGCGCCCTTGTAATTGGCGGCAAACGTCTCGTCGACGCTGGTCTTGCCGTAACCTGCGCGCAGGATTGCAAAGTCGATAGCCGTCGCGGCCTTCGGCCAGTCGACTGTGCCGTTGTGGCGGCTGACGTCAATTCCCTTCATCGCTGCCTCCTGCGTCTACGGCATCCTGCACTTTCTGGCTCTGGGTGCCAAAGTAAAATGCGATGATGACGGCGTAGATCGTCATAAAGTCCTGGCTGATCTTTCCGACCACGGCCATGTAGGCAAACACGGCGGTGAGCGTCAGAGTGACCAGCGACTTGACCGACAGCAGGTTCGCAATGCGTTTTACGATCTTATCATTCATACGGTTGTTCTCCTTCTTTTTTTGTGTCCATCGCCCGGGTGATGCAGGACAGCCCGAGCTCAACGGTATAAGCGGTGACGACGGCCTGCACGATCCCGGTCGGGTCGAGCCCGTACCGCCAGCAGATGGCCAGTCCACCCGTGCCGGCCGCCGCAGGGAAGGCAAGACAGAACGTCACGACGGTCTTCAGAAACCGCCAGCGTGACCGCTTATTCATGTTCTACCTTGCGTTCCAAGTCTTCGATTCGGTGATTGGCGACCTTGATCTGCTCCTGCATGACCGGGATACGCTCGGCAAAATTGTTATGCTTGCGCACCTCGCGGGTCAGCTCCTCCAGCCGGGTCTCGGTCACAGCCTGAGACTTATTGTTGGAGATCAGCACGCCAAGCAGAGTGATGCCGCCGGTGATGGCAGCGACGATAATTTCAGTTGGCATTATGT
>CAMEPU010000016.1 GCA_945932315.1 uncultured Clostridia bacterium | reverse complement strand
ATGGCCGACCTGCCCGCCTTCCATGTGGGCAACTGGTACTGGAAGCAGTACGCCGCGTCCGGGCTGTTCCCGCTCGACAAAAAGTGGAAGGATTTCACCGAGCAGGAGCGCAACCGCCTGCTCTACGGCGCGGATACGCCGGACGGCAAGCGGTTGGACAAGCGGGTGGACGGGGTCTCCCATTACCTGCACCGGATGCTCATCCACCGGGACACCTCCAACCTCAAGGAGGCCTCGGTCAAGCGGCTCATGTATCTCGTCGAGGAGAAGCCCTGCCCGGTGTGCCGGGGCAAGCGGCTGAACGCGGCTGCTCTCTCCTGCAAGGTGGCGGGCTACGGCATCGACGAGATGTGCGAGATGGAGTTTACCCAGCTCGTCCGGGTGCTGCGCACCATCGACGACCCGCGCGCCAAAACCATCGTGGACGCGCTCGTCGCGTCGCTGACCCGGATGATCGACATCGGCCTGCCCTATCTATCTATGAACCGGGAGTCGGCGTCGCTGTCGGGCGGCGAGGCGCAGCGCCTCAAGCTGGTGCGCTACATGGGCAGCGCCCTGACCGGCATGACCTACATCTTTGACGAGCCCAGCACCGGCATGCATCCCCGGGACGTCCACCGCATGACCCGGCTGCTGCGCAGTCTGCGCGACCGGGGCAACACCGTGCTCGTGGTCGAGCACGATAAGGATGTGATCTCGATCGCGGACGAGGTCATCGACGTGGGGCCGCTCGCGGGCAAAAACGGCGGCGAGATCCTGTTTCAGGGCAGCTACGAGGCGCTGCTCGTCTCGGGCACGCTGACCGGCCGGGCGATGGGGGAGAACTGCCCGTTGAAAGCAGATCCCCGGAAGCCCACGGCCTTCCTGCCCGTCCGGAACGCCAGCGTGCACAACCTCAAAAACGTGTCGGTCGATATCCCGCTCGACGTGCTGACGGTCGTCACCGGCGTCGCGGGCTCGGGCAAGAGCTCGCTCATCCGGGATGTGTTTGCCCGGCAGTACGCCGACCGGGTGGTGCTGGTCGACCAGTCGCCTGTGACCGCCACCGGCCGCTCGACCCCGGCGACCTTTCTGGGCTTCTTCGACGAGATCCGGAAAGTGATGGCGGCCGAAAACGGGGTGGACGCCGCGTTGTTCTCCTTCAACAGCAAGGGCGGCTGCCCGGTGTGCGGCGGCCGGGGCGCGATCGTCACCGAGCTGGTGTTCATGGACCCGGTCACCACGGTCTGCGAGGCCTGCGAGGGCAGGCGGTACAGCGACGAGGCGCTGTCTTACCGGTACCGGGGCAAAAACATCGTGGAGATTCTGGCAATGCCGGCTGAGGACGCCTATGAGTTTTTCAAGGACAATAAGAAGCTCCACAAGGCGCTTGGAGCCATGATCGAGGTGGGTCTGCCCTATCTCTCCCTGGGTCAGCCCCTCTCGACGTTGTCGGGCGGCGAACGCCAGCGGGTCAAGCTGGCCAAATACCTCGATAAGAAGGGCAACATTTACGTGCTGGACGAGCCGACCACCGGCCTGCACGCTTCGGACGTCAAAACGGTCATGGCGCTGCTCGACGGCCTCGTACGCCGGGGCAACACGGTCATCGTCATCGAGCACAATCTGGACGTGATGAAGCAGGCCGATTACCTGATCGACGTCGGGCCGGACGGCGGCACGGCGGGCGGCGAGATCGTGTTCACCGGCACGCCGCGGGAGATGATCGAACGCGGCGATACGATCACGGCCGACTACCTGCGCAGGTCCCTGTAAAAACACAACGGAGCGTCCCGGTTGGGACGCTCCACTTTTTGATATGCTTTTAATAGGCTGCGCCGCTCTCTGCCAGGACGCAGCGGACGGTCACGCGGCTCTTGCCGCCGTAGGTGCAGGTGAAAAGGGTCAGGCTCCAGTCGCCCGCCTGCATCTCTTCGACGTCGGTCTTGCCCAGCGTTTCGAGCTCGGCGACGGTATAGCGGAACACGTTGCCCACCGCGTCGGTGAAGGTCACTTCATCGCCCGGGACGAGCTCCTTGAGGCCGCCGAAATGGGTGCGGTAGTTGTGCGCCGCGAGGATGAGGTTCCCGAGATAGGCCGAGCCCGTGTACCGGCAGGGAGCGGTCTTGAGATTGGGATAGCTCCACTCGCTCATCACGGGCAGCTTCAGCCCGAGGACGGGAATTTTGACCACGCCGATGTAGGCATGGCCGTCGACCTCGACGGTCGGCATGTCCATATTGGGGTTCAGGATATAATCGGGGATTTCGATTTCGTCCGGATCCTCCGGTTCGGGCGCGGGCGCGGCGGGTTCGGCGGCGCGGATTTCCGCGGGCATTTCCAGCAGCACCGTGTCGGCGGACGCCGTGGCGCGGCGCTCATCCCAGAGGTTATAGCCGGTGAGCAAAAGGGCCGCCGCCATGAGCAGCAGCCCTCCGGCCATCAGCCAGGTTCCTTTTTTATGCATCGTCGTTGTCCTCGCTTCGCCGCCGCAGCCAGCCGAGCAGGAACAGGCCGACGCCGCCGCAGGCCAGCAGGGGAACCGGCCACCAGAGCACGCCCGTCTGCGGCAGGGTGGGCGACGGGACGTCGGGCGTGGACGGCTGGGGTGTGTCAGGCGTCGCGGGGCTCCACGGCGTAGGCTCATCGGGGATATCGACGGGCGGTTCCGGGGGAATATCAATGGGCGGCTCTGAGGGGATGTCAATGGGCGGCTCTGAGGGGCCGCCGGGCGTCGGGGGCTCGGGGATGTCGGTCATTTGGGTGTTTGTGATGACGAAGGTGACGCCCTCCCGGCTCACGGTCACCGTGTAGTCATCCGGCACGTCGGATTCGATGACCTGCCAGGTAAAATTGGCGTCCAGCTCCTCCCACGTATAGCTCCAGTTGTTTTTCCGGCTCAGCGTGACCGTGTCCCACACCTTGCCGTCGCGGAGCAGCTGCACCGTGATCTTTGCGGGGCGCGCATCCGGGTCGTCGTCCTCCCAGATCTTGAGCGCCTTGCGCTTGACGGTCTCGACCTCGGGTTCTTCCGGCTCTTTGTCGTATTTGGGTTTGGCGGTCACGTCGGGCGTCCAGTCGTCATCGGCGTCCAGCCCGGGCAGGGCGACCAGAAAAGGCTCCGGGGTGTAGACATAGCCGTCCTCAATGAACTCCCGGCCGGTGACCAGATAAAGGCCCGCTTCGAGGTCGGAGAAGGTCAGGCGGCCTCTGGAATTCGTTTTGCCGCTGTCGAGCGGGCGCAGGCCGTCGAGGTCGACATAGATTGCCAGCGTCTCGGCCAGCCTGCGCCAGGCCGATTGACTGGACAGCCGCAGGGAGACGGGGTAGTCCTCAAAGTCGCCGGTCAGCGTATAGACGCCGGTCTCGGACACGTCGGCCACCCGGTAGATCCGGAAGGTCGCGCCCGCGCAGGGATATTTGATTGTGAGGGACGTCGGCTCGTCAAGGTCGATCAGCCCGCGGGCCAGAGCCGTCCCCGGAAGCAGCGCGCAGATCAGAAGCAGGCACGTCAGGCAGACGCGCAGTCTGCCTCTCCAGTTCCGCGTTTTCATTCGGGATTCCTCCTGTTGATGCAATCAAAAAACAGCGTTATCGTTTTTTCTTTTTGTGGTCGCTCACGAGCACCCAGATGAGCAGGAGCAGCAGCATGGGCGCGGCGACGGCGGGCGCGACGAGCACAGGCTCGATCTGCATGGCGTCGGCGGTGACGCGGACGGTCTTGGCCTCGGCCTGATTTTCGACCCGGTGTCCACGGACGAGCAGGCGGTGGGTGTTGATGCCGTAGGGGGTGCAGGTGATCAGGGTGCAGTAATCCTGCCCCGGTTCGATCTCGAGCGCGTCAATCTCATGCGGCTCGACGATCAGAATCTGGTCGACCTCGTAGGTCAGCGTCTCGTCCAGAATGCGCATGAGGAAGGTGTCGCCGCGGTCGAGCTGGTCGAGGTCGGTAAACAGCTTGGCCGAGGGCAGACCCCGGTGGCCGGAGAGCACGCAGTGGGTGCCTTCGCCGCCCACGGGCAGCGAGCTTCCCTCGATGTGGCCGATCGCGATCTGCAGCACGCCCTCGTCGGTTCCGTGGTAGATCGGGAGGGAGCATTGGATGGACGGGATTTCGATATAGCCGAGAATGCCGTTGCCCGAGACGTTCAGCAGGCTTTCGTACCGGGCGCGCTCCTCGTCGGTCAGCACAAAGCGGTTGATTTTGCCGGGCAGGGTCGCGTTGTAGGCCTGGGCGTCCGCCCAGAGCAATTCATAGGTGTTGTCGTCCAGTTCGGCCACCTGCTCGGCGTAGGCGGCGATGGCGCGCGACTGGTGCAGCGAGTTCCAGTAGTCGCTGACGGTGGGATACAGCAGTAAGGAGAGCCCTGTCAGAAATACCAATATTAAAATGATGGTCGAAAGATGCTTTCGCATACAGGGTTCTCCTTGCTGTTATATCCCGGGGAGGGTGAACCTCCCCGGGGATAACAAACGGATTTGCTTATTTCTCCGCGTTCATGCGCTTCTTGGTGATGAGCAGGATCGCTGCACCGATGACAAGCGCACCGCCCAGCACGTAGAAGATGGTGGTGCCGATGCCGCCGGTCTCGGGCAGGGTCGCGCCCTTGTTGTTCACAATGTCGGTGGTCAGAGAGCGTTTGTCAGAAGACGCTGCAAAAGTGGCGATCATACCTGAGGTCAATTCGACTCCCTTGTCATCGGTCTGAGATGCGGACAGACTGGTCAGAGTGGGATTATCCGAAAGAACATCATGATCAGCGGTAACTTCAAAGTAAATGGGGTCAATGGTGTTATAGCCTGCGGGGGTTTTGGTCTCAGTCAGGCGGTAAAGGCCGTCGTCCAGGCCGGAGAAGGTGAAGGTGGTGCCTTCGCCATTTTGGACAACAGTGATGGCTTCCCACGAGTCCTTCTCCTTGTTGTACTTTTCCAGGGTGAACTCCGCACCGGTCAGAGGAATGTACTCCTCGGAGCCCTCTTCTTCGGGATTGTAGTTGGGATTCTTGGTAACCTTGTTGATAACGGTCTGGTAAGTAAAGACGATGACCTTATCTTCGGGGGTTTTGCCGGTGTCGCCGCCCTGCTTGTCATTGGGGTTGTTGGAATATTCAAGATGCAGGGTGTTGGGGTTGCCGGTGGAGCCAAGGACTGCCTTGTCATTTAGTTTAGACTTATATTCAACAGTAATAACAGAACCGGCATGTACAGAAGAGATCGTTTTCAGATCGCTAAATCGTACTTCAAAGGTGCAGTTATCTGACAGATCCGATGTAACAACTTGAAATCCTTCGGTGATTTCAGTACCATCCACATAAACCTTCACGGTAGAGGAATCAAAAGTTAGACCTTTGGATTCCTTATCGTGGAAAATGAACTGATAAACGGTATAGTTATCATAGTTGGAAGCGACGGTGCCTTTGAGCTGGAAGGGAACCATATCGCCGATATCGTAATCAGCGGAATCTTGCCATCCGGAGGTGTCTCCGGTGGAGTCGTTGGTATCCGTGACCTTCTTTTCAGAAGAGGGCTTCGCAGACTTGGGCTCGATGGCTACATCATCCACGATCTCTACAATGTAGGTGGTATAAGCGTCGTCCTGACCATCCAGCGCGTCGTCTACGTCCTTAATCAGATAGTAACCAGCGGGAACATTTTCCAGCGGGGATGCAGAGGTAACGGAACCATACTTGTTATTTTTGCCCAGTGTGACATATTTGGCGATCACGGCCAACTTTGCGGAGTCAGAACCAGTGGTTTCTTCCAGCTCTTTCAGAATAGTGTCAGGAACAGCTTCGCCCTCGGTGCCGGTGCCATTCTTGCCCCACTTGACGTTGGACAAAATATTATTATACAGATCACCGGTGAAGATCTGATAGACCTCGTAAGTGTGGCCGTTATCGGGCGCGGTGATCGTGTAGTCCACCGCGAACGCGGTCGAGGTCAGGGTGAAGACCATGACCAGCGCCAGAAGCAGGCTGGCGAGGATCTTTGAACGTTTTTTCATGTAAAAATCCCTTCTTTTCATCATCGTTTATTCCTTTTACGGGGAAGCAGGGGCGAGTCTTTCACACGGCCCCCCTTCTTTTGCGGAAAATCCAAACCATCAGCGGGACTGCCATGAGGGCCACGCCGCTGATCGTAATCCATTGGGTGCCGGAACCGCCTGTCTCGGGCAACGCTGAATAATGCGTTTGGTTTGTGATAATTACCGCATTGGCGGCAGTTCCGTCAGCGGGAATTGTCACGGAAGGACCATTGGTGTAAGTAACATCAAAGAGTTTGCTGTTCACTATGGCCGACGAATTGCTTGCAATCGGTTGGTTTTCATCGTCCAATTCATAGATGTAATAGGTTTTGCCCAACTCAAGGTCTGCGAATTTTGCGATGCCTCCTTCGGGGAAAACCGTGCCGTTGGCATAGGTGATGGTCACGGTCTGAAGCGGATCTCCGGTGGGATTTTCGGCATCATAGATACCGAAACGGTAGACACCGTCCACTTTGTTGAGACTTTGGCTGCCTTCGTCCCGGAATTCCTTGCGCACAGAAGCTTCGCCCTTGTGGTTGAAGGCCTGATAGGTGTACCCAGCGCCCAGGTAATAGCATGTTACCTCTTCGGGGAAGCTGGGATAAACGAGATTTCCCTGCTCGTCTTCAATGCCTTTGACGATGGCAAAATAATGGGGATTGGAATCCAGCACGTAACCTGCCGGAGCAGCCGTCTCGGTCAAACAGTAAACGGTATTATATTGCATCGTCTGTCCGGTTTCCTTGCCAAAGGTCAACGTGCCGTCCTCTCCGGTCGTGCCGGTCAGGGTAAGACCGCCCGCTGCTGCGGCGAGGCTATCGCTCATCTCTTGCAGAGTAAAGGTAGCGCCCGGCAGAACGGTTTGGTTGTTGTACTGATCCATCTTGCGGATGGTGATATAGGGGCTCGTCACTGCGCCGACCGTGCCGCCTACGGCGTATTTAAAATTATCATCGGAGATGATGCCGTCGATCGGTGAGGTGTAGCCTTCCCAGTGCGCTTGGTTGGAAATCGAAATGGTCTGACCGGGCAGGGCGTTGACCGTCGTTTCGTAAGTGATCGTCAGCGGCAGGTTGTCAGGCAGCGTCAGTTTGAGTGTCTGACCCTCCACAGAGGAAGTCCAGGATGTGACGACTTCACCCGTTCGGGTGTTGACAATCTTGATCGATGTGACGTCCAGCGTCAGGGTGTCGCTCAGCTCGTCAACCAGCGTAATTGTGTCGGAACCGGCCACCAGATCTTCACCCAGCTCGTTCAGTGTGATTTTGAACGGATACCGGCCGCCGTTGGCATCAGGGTCGTAGGTGCCGGTCTTGGCTAGGGTGCGATTTTGGATCGTGACACCGTTAGAATCCCTGCCGATCTGCTCACCGTCCATCGTGTACAAGGACACTGTGTTGTTAAATGCCTTGGATTCGCTGCCCAGCAGGACATCGGGATCAGTCACCCGGCAAACGATCTGATATTCCACCGCATAGGTATCTTTGCCGTTTCCGGCGATCAGATTGTCAACATCCCATATGACCTGTTGGCCATTGGTATAATAATACGTTGTCTGGTTGCCAATACCATTCGTTCCGCTGGTCAGGGCGTGCTCTGTCCACATCCCGCCAAGGGCTGTAAGCTCATCTGAGGACAACTGCACTGTGGTTGGCCGTTTATCTGCTGCTGTGACTTGGGCGCCGACCCACCAGATGCGGACGTAGGCTACTTCCATTCCTTCGGGAATCTGCTCGACTATGCGGTAGCGTCCCGACAGGTTGCCCTCGTAGTTGACGTGGATCTGCCAGGCTGCAAAGGTTCCGGCCGCTCCGTTCAGTGCGGCTGTATCGATCGCCTGGTTCGTGCCGCCCTGGATATTCGTAATGGCCGTTCCGGATCCCGGATAGGTAAATACCCGGCCCAGTTCTTTGAATGTGTTTTCACTGCCATACAAGGTCTTTGAGGCTGTATTATGGTCGATCCAGTCGGTTCCGTTAAAGGAACTTTGCAGTCTATTGTTGAAAACCCGGGAATCGCGCTTCCCTGTGGGCAAAGAGGAAGGCTCCGTTTTGACAATCATGTAGAGCGACTGCCCGTCTTTCAGGATAATGTCTTGAAGCAGCTTGACCGTCAGAGAAGTGTTGTCTTTGGTAACGCTGAAATCTGAATTTTCAGCCAGCGTGGCCAACGTACTGCCCTTCAGCAAGGCTTCAACGCTGTCATAATCCGAGACCGCTTGCCCGTTCAGGCTGCCGGTATAGACCCCTACGAGCGAACCTGCACGGATGTAATGCGTGGTGCCGCTGGTGAGATCGCGGAAGTGGGTGTCTTTTGGAATCGTATCGCCGTCCACCTGGATGACCCAATACAAGGCGCCCTTTGACCAGTCTCCCGAGGATACGGTAGGAGCTTCATAATACCAGCTCTGCTTTTCGGCGCCGAAGTGGTTGCTGCCTTCCACAGTGACCGATGCGCTGGCTTTGATGCCAGTTTGGATGATATAGGTGCCGCTTCCGATTATCACTTCTCCACTCAAAGAGAACTCATTGGTCACCAGCACCTGCGTGACGCCCTCCGGCAGGATCGGCTGGGCATAGTAAGTCAGCAGATAGGCATATTTCTCTGTCAAACCGATGCTTTGCGGGGTGAACTGGAAGGATTTTGTGCCGTCAATCTTCACCCAGACAGTGTTTACAGGCGTTTGTCCCTTCAGATATGCGATAGCCGCTTCGTCTGTGATGTCGGAGGAAGGCGGATTGCTGATGCTATAGGCGTTTACCTGAATATAGCCCACAAACTGCATGTGCTGGTTGTTCAGAGAGTCCTTCATGGAGGCGGAGGACAAGTCCCAGTCGCCCGCTTCGTTGGCCACAACCTGATATTGGTAGCTGCCCGCGGGAACGGTGAAGCTGTTGGGATTTGCAATGAGCGAAATCGAATCTCCGGTTGCGTCGTAGACGCTGCCGTCCATCGAAATCGTCTGAGAAGCTTCCTGTTTTTCACCGGCCAGCTTGCGATCCCAGGCTTTGCGGGACACGGTTCGACTGGAATTAAAACTGTTAAACAATTGACCGCCATCTTCACGGCTGTCGTCGGAATAGATTTGTACGCGGTTTTTCACGGTGAAAGCGTCGTTGCCCGCTTCCACAAAGGCGCCGGGATCGACGTGAACCGTATAGATGAGGGTCTTGCTCTCGCCGGGCGCCAGACTGCCGACATAATAGGTGAAATGGTCGTTGTATTTGCCGTCCTCGTTGGTGTCTTCAAAATTTGGCCTGCTTCCAACGAAAATTTCAGTCAGACCACTGCTGCCGTTTTGGTTCTGAACGCCGCCCTGATACAACTTAAAAGAGCCTGCATCATAGGACAAATATGGGAGAAGGTTCGTGCCGGTTCCATTTTGCCCCAGCGAACCATTTAGCGCGTCGATGATTTTCACATTGTCCAATGTGTACGAATTACTATCGGAAGCTTTGACCCAAATGGTATAGGTGATCGTGAAGCTTCCATCCTCGTTTTTCACAGGATTAGCAGACTGTTTGCTCAGGGTTGCCTGCGCGGTGGGGGTGAAGTCATCGACTGCGTTATCTCGCTCGTTGGTCTTGGAATAGACCGTCGCCGTGTTCTGAATCGTCCCATTGGACTGGATGCCGGTGTAAGAATCCTGCAATCGGACCCGATAGGTTAAGCTGCGGGTTTCATACGCTGCCATATCGCCAATGACCCAGACCAGAGTGCCCGGCGCGGCGGCATCCGTTCCACCTGCCGGAGGAACAGGGTCTTCGCCTGTTGCCGATCCGCCGAGGTAAACCTGACCGGATTTTCCTTCGGGGGCCCCGGTTTCCTGCGGGCCGTTTGCGTCGTTGGTATCAGTTGCCGTACCAGTGACACCCTCATAAAAAGCGACGTAGGACTGATTCTTCGTGAAAGTATCCGCGACCCGGACATCTGGGCAGCCGTCCGCACCGGCAGTCACTGTCAGCGTATAGGTCAGATAGTCGCCGTCGGTTTCCTCGGTCAGAACGGGTGCGCTCTTCGTGATGTCAACATTGCCGTATTTTGCGATAATATCATCTTCGAAATCAATCTCGATAGTTACATCGCCGACAACGATTTGGCCGGGACTGCCATCCTCAATTTGGGAGAGATCGGCTTCGGCTTCAACATAGAAATCGCCGTTGATGACTGTATTGGTATCGGTTTTCTGATCGGTCAGCCATTGTGCATCGAAAGTCAGCGTCACCGTATTGCTTTCAGCCGTGATGGTGCCGACCTCGGTGCTGCCGCTGGTGATTTTTCCGTTGGCAGAAGCATTGCGCAACAGCTCAGGCAGTTCATATGTCATTGAACTATTCGCCGCCAGCAGATCGTCAATAGGCACATTGGAATAGGTAATTACCAATTTGAAATCTGCATCGCCGGGAATATCTGCCGCGCCCTCCACAGGATACCATGCTCCGCTGGCATCCGTGCGATAATAGAGCTCGGCGGAACTGACATAGTCCTCCACATTCAATGGCGCAGCGGTTGATTCCGTCAAGTCGTCATTCAGGAGTGAGACAGAATAAAACTGTGCGGATCTAAATGAAGCGGATTGTTCGGTCCAGACATGCCCGATCACCGTATCGCCAACATCGGGTAACTGCGATCCAGCGTCGTCAGATTCGATTTCTTCGATTGGGTAGCACGCTGACGAATGCGTGTGCTCCGGAAGTGTGCAGATCAGAACGCTTTCGGTGGTCGCCTCCGTGATCCGGAAGCAGTCCACCGTGTGCTGATGCTCCAGAACCTCGGTTTGGCCGCAGATGAGCGCGCCGTTTTCGTCGAAGCAGCCGGCGTCATGCGTGTGCGGAACCGCTTCCTGCTTTCGGCAGGTGAGCACGGTCTCGGCGGTGTAGCAGCTCTCGTCATGGATGTGCCCTTCGACCTCCTCGAGACCGCAGGTCAGTTCCGAGATCCAGTTGTAGCAGTCATCGGTGTGCGTATGCCCCTCGGTCTCGGGCAGGGAGCAGATGAGCTCGGTCCGTTCCCGGTAGCAGCTGTCGTCGTGAGCATGCTCAGCGCTTTCCTCAAGGCCGCAGGCCAGTTCGCGAATCGTTTGGTAGCAATCCGCATCGTGCGTATGGCCCTCGGTCTCCTCAAGGCCGCAGGCCAGCTCGCCCCGGTAGCGGGTGTAGCAGCTTTTATCGTGCGCGTGGCCGGTTTCCTCCTGCCCGCAGATCAGGCGGAGGTGCTCCTGATAGCAGCCGGCGTCGTGCTCGTGCGCCCGGACCTCGGGCAGCGGACAGATCAGATTGCCGTTGCCGTCATAGCACAGGTCATCGTGCGTGTGGATGACAAAATCCGCATAGCCGCAGCGGAGCGCGCCGTCTCCGTCATAACACGTCCAGTCGTGGACATGGTTTGCCAGACTCTCGGACGAGCAGAGAAATTCGACCGTGGGGCCGACGGTTTCGACGGCATAGCATGCTTCGGTGTGCGTATGTTCTTCCAATCCGCAGATCGTTTCCTTTTCCATCGTGATGGCGGGGAGAATCAACGCATAGGTGGTGCAGAAAACAACCGCGCAGGCCAGACCGCCCACGACTTTCTGCCAGATGCGGCGGCGCCGGTTCCGCTGGGTATATGGTTCTGCCTGCGGCAGACGATCTCGCTGCATCTATTTTCCCCCTTTCCTATTCCAGACTGCCCAGCCGGTCGAGCGGCCAGACACGGAAAATTATTTTCCCCACAATTTGTTCCTGGGCCACGCAGCCCACGGCGGTGTTTCGGGAGTCCACCGATGTGGAGCGGTGGTCTCCCATGACGAAGATTTTCCCATCGGGCACCTGATAAGGAAGCTCGATGTCGGTGTCGCCCAGGGCTTTTTCGGTCAGATACGGTTCATTGAGCACGGCGTCATTGACGTAGACCGTGCCGTCGTCGTCGATGTCCACCCAGTCGCCCGCGCTGCAGATGACCCGCTTGACCAGAATTTTGTTGTTGTAGTAAAAGGCGATGATATCGCCCGGCTCAAAATCGGCTGTTTTCACCGTGAAAATGATCTCGCCGTCCTGCAGGGTCGGCGCCATGGAGCTGCCGTAGATCTGCAGAACGGGCAGCCAGAGGGTCGCGACCAGCACGGCCACCGCCGCGACCGTGATCAGCGAATAAATGGTGCTTTTGAGCACGGTGTGATAGCGGCGCTTATATTTCACCCGGCTGAGCTCGGCCTCGAGCTGCGCGGTCGTGGGCCGCTGCAGAGGTTTGTCCTGTTTCATGGTCACTTCGACTCCCCGGAAACCATATGGAGCAGCTCCTGCAGGAAGGCCTGCTGATCGACGAACTGCTGCAGCTTTCCGCGCATCTCCTCCCAGGTGCGGTTGGCCTTTTCCTCGGCTTCCCGCAGCATCCGGCTGCATTTTTCCTGGGTTTCCGCTTCCAGCGCCTGACATTTCGCCTGGGTTTCGGCGAGCAGCTGCTCGGATTTCCGGCGGCTTTCCTCGCATACCAGCGCCTGGCGGCCGCTCAGCGTCCGGACGCTGTCGAGGTACTGGTCGGCGGCCTTCTGCGCGGCTTCAAAAACCTGATTGACCCGCATAGAGGCCTCGGCGATCGAGCCCGCTTCCTGCAGGTCGAGCTGACGGCGCCGGAGCTGCTCCTCGGTCTGCCGGAGCTGTTCGCGCAGCTGGTCAGCCTCCCGGCTCTGCTCCAGCAGCATCTCGAGAAGCTCCGCGCGATTCAGTTTTCTGAGTTCTTTATCCGTCAATGTCGTTCACCTGTCCGGCGGCTTCCCGCGGCGTCTGCACGATGGAAGAGATCGTAAATAATAAGGAAAAACCGGTCGCATTTCAGCGATTAAATTTTAATTTTATTGTAATAAGTGCGCGCAGAAAAGTCAATCGGGTTTACAACAAAAATACAAATATTGGAAACGATTCCAGAAGATAAAAATCAAAAGAAGTGATAACAAAACAAGCGCGTCCGCTGAAACAGAGGACGCGCTTGCGCTCGATGTGAAAGCCGGGAAATCAGCCGTGCAGACGCCGGATGATGCGGTAGAGAATGGCATGCTCCATGACGAGGGGCTGCGCATAGCCGAAGAAGACGATGCCCTCGGTCGGGGAGACGACGGGCGCGCGGACGTCGCCCGTGTACGGGTCGAGAATTTCGCCCAGCAGGTCGCCGCGCGTGACCTCGTCGCCCGGGTGGCAGATGCCGCGGTAGATGCCGCCGTCGGGCGCGGTGATCGAATAGAGCTGGTCCTCGTCGATGACCGAGGCGAGGAAGCCGTTGTGGCAGTGGTAGCGCACCACGCCGATGCGCGACAGGAAGCGCAGCACCGCGTCCACCGCCTGCTTGGCCGAGACCTCGTCGATGCGGTCGGTCTGGTTGGTGTAGACCGAGAAGGCGTTCGTCTGGTTCATCTGCCAGTTGTAGTTGAGGGTGGTGGTGTCGTAGGGGCGCGGATGGCGCACGAGCACGTAGGGCAGGCCGAACAGGTTGGCCAGACTGGTGGACTGGAAGCCGGTCTCCATCATGCGCACGTGGGGGATGAAGTCGCCCGGCATGTAGAAGGACGCGAACTGGATGCCGTAGGAATAGCCGCGCACGTGCTGGAACAGGCCGTCCGCGATGCGCTGGGTGGTCTCGCCCCGGTCGTAGCCCGGGAACATGCGGTTGATGTCGGTGTTGTCCACCGCCCAGAAGCGCTTGCCGATGTTCATGGAGTAGGGGCAGGCCGAGGGCACGACCAGAATTTCGTTGTCCGAGGTGATCGCTCCCTTGGCCTCGAGCGCGCGCAGCTTGGAGATGAGCTGGGAGCAGATGTAGAGCTGCTGTACCTCGTTGCCCCGGATCGCGCCCACGATGGCGACCGTCTTTTCGCCCTTGCCGAAGCGGAAGCCGGTGATCTCGAGCGGCGCGCGGTAAGGGGAGTCGAGCGTGTAAAGAATGTCACGAATCATGCGTCCGCACCTCCAAGCACGCGCGCGAGCAGGCTGCCCGCGTAGCAGACCGGGTATTCGCGCAGGGTGAACAGCCAGCCGTCGCACGGCGAGAGGATGGACTCGGCCACCCGCCCGGTCAGCGGGCTGAGCACGTCGCCGATGTGCTGGCCCTTCCGGAGCTGGCAGCCGTGCGCGACCGCGGGCACGAAGATGCCGGGCTGCTCGGCGTTGCAGTAGTGCACCTCGCCGTCCCTCGACTCGACCGGCTTTTTGACCGCGGGCACCTCGCCGTCCCACAGGCCGAGCTCGGCCATCAGGGCGATCAGGCCGTCCGCGAGCTGCTCGCAGTAGGCCGGGGTCAGGCGCAGGCCGATGCCCATCTCGACGACCAGCGTGGGCACGCCCGCGTCGTTCAATGAGTAGGCCAGCGTGGATTCGAGCACGGTCGCGTTGGCGTGCACCCAGATGTAATCGACGTTCAGGCGGCGCGCCAGCGGCACGAGCGTCTGCTCGGTCTTTTCGTTGATGCGCACCTGGGGCACCTCGCGCAGAAAGACATTGGACGCATGCACGTCCACGCAGCAGTCGGCGCCCTTGATGTCCTCGATGATGCGCCCGGCGACGAACTCGGCCATCGGGCCGACGTTGTTGCCCGGGAAGATGCGGTTCATGTCGAGGTCGAACATCGGGATGCCGCGCGTGATGGTGTCGATGCCGAGCGGGTTGAGGGCGGGGTAGATGTCCACCACGCCCTTGAGGCACCGCAGGTTTTTCTGAATGCGGTCGGCGAGCAGGTAGCAGACGTACTGCCCCTCGAGCTCGTCGCCGTGGGTGCCCGTGCACAGGCACAGGCGCTTCATGCCCGGGCGTTCGCCGCCCTCGGGCGTGATCCGGTTTTTCTGGATGACCACGCGTTCCCCGATGGGCAGCGCGGTCGAGACAACAGTTTTCACCATGGGAAAAGGACTCCCTTGTTTTCAGATTGATTCGGGCAGGCGGCTGAGGGACGCGGTGACCGTCTGGGTCTGCCCGGCCGCGCCGTACCAGACGCCCCGGTCGAGCGGGCAGTCGGCCGCGTCCCGGCCGTGCGCCAGTTCGAGATACCCGATGAGCGCCGGGCAGTCGTGCGTGGGGTCGATGGGATACCACACCCCGCCGTGCCAGACCTCGCACCAGGCGTGGGTCGCGCCCTCGCCACCCAGAAGCCCGGCGACGTACCGCGCCGGGATGCGCTCCATGCGGCAGAGCGCAAGGAGAAGATGCACATAATCCTGACAGACGCCCGCGCCGCCCGCGAGCGCCTGTTCGGCGGTCGTCGAGACCGTGGTCGCGCCCGGCTCATAGCGCATCCGGGCGTATACCGCGTGCATCATAGCGAAGGCCCGCGCGGCGGGCGAATCGTCGGGCACAAAGCCCATGCCGTCCCCGGGCAGGCTGGCCAGACTGTCATGCAGCGCGGTGAGCGCCGGGCCGGGCTGGGTCAGGCGGCTTGCGAAGCGGTAGAGCGCCGCGTCCCCGCTTTCGGAAAAGACGTCGGGGCGCAGAACGGCCGTGCCCGAGACCGAAAAGCCGAAGAAATCGTGCGGGCGGGCGATATAGCCGGTCAGCAGCGGGCTGCCGAACCCGTCAACCGAGCGCGACGGCTTGTCATCGCCCGACACGGTGTATCGCAGTCCGGAGACCGTCTGCCGCGCCGTGTCGGGCGGCAGGCAGCGCAGCGCATAGCTGTGCCGGGTGACGGGCGCGGTCAGGGAAAGCTGCATGGAATAGGAAAATGCAAACAGCGGCATGAGGATGCCCTCCGTCGGTGGAAGTACACCGGCGGGAAAGCGCGTCAGCCCAGACAGAGCGTGCGCTCCAGGCAGTCGATGGCCCGGCGGTCGATCAGCCGGTGGTCGTTGCCCTGGCTGATATAATCGGCCAGCAGGCCGGCCGCTTCGGTGTCATGCGGCACGCGCAGACAGCCGAGCGCAAACTGAAACCGCGAAAATTCCCGTTCGATGTCCCTGTAATTATAGTCCAGCCGCAAATACAGGTCAAGGCGCTCCAGCCGGCGGCCGCATTCCATCAGGTCGCGGGATTCGTCGTCCATGTAGTCGCCCGCCGCGCCCCAGAAGGCGTAGAGCGAGTCGATGACCGGCTGCAGCGCGTACAGGGGCGATTCGCCCGCGACCGCCGCCTGCATCTGGTCGAGCGCCATCTGGATGTAGCCCATCATGTCGGTCGAGAGCGCCTCGCGCAGCACGATCGCGTTGTCATAGGCGCGGGTCAGGTTGGAGAGGATCGAATCGGGGTTGTTCGCGTCGTACAGGTAGCGCACGGTGAAGTCGCCCTCGTCGGCGTAAACGTCGGGCAGGGTCAGCCGCAGCAGAAAATCGCGGTACGCGTCGGGCGCGCGGTCGAGCATGGTGTCGAAGTAGGTGCGGTAACATTTGAGCGTCGTGAAAACGCGTTCGGTGTAGCGGCCCAGCCAGTAGAGCCGGCCGCTCTGTTCTATCGAGATAATACCCATGTGTCTTTAAAGCCTCCGCCTTGTGAAGAATTGACGACGAACGAGTCGGGATTGCGGGAGAAGCGGGTCAGGCCGCTCGGCCAGACCGCCGTTTTGTCCCCGCCGGACAGCACGAACGCGCGCAGATCGGCCTTGCGCGGCACGCGCGCGCCGCCGTCCATGATGTCCAGATCGCGGAACTGGATGACCTCCTGCGCGATGAACCGGCGCGGCTCCTTCCGGATGGTCTGCCGCAGCTCTTCCAACTTCTCGCGGGACAGGTCGCGGCCGAAGATGACGCCGTAGCCGCCCGCCTCGGCCACGTCCTTGACGACCAGCGTCTCGAGGTGCGCCATGACGTATTTCATGTCGTCCTCATAGAAGGGCAGGTAGGTGGGCGCGTTCTGCAGAATAGGTTCCTCGCCCAGATAATAGCGGATCATCTTGGGGACGAAATAGTAGATGCCCTTATCGTCGGCTGCGCCGTTGCCGGGCGCGTTCAGGATGGCGACGTTGCCCGCGCGGTAGGCGTCCATCAGGTTGGGCACGCCGATGAGCGATTCGGGCAGGAAGGTCAGCGGGTCGAGGTATTCGTCCGAGATGCGGCGGTACACCGCGCCGACCCGGTTGGCCGCGCCGTGATAATCGCGGTAGTAAAGCACCTGGTTCTCCACGAACAGGTCGCCGTTCTGGGCGAGCACCGCGCCCGTTTTTTCGGCGAGGTAGGAGTGCTCAAAGTAGGCAGCGTTGAAGCGGCCGGGGGTCAGGATGACGTTGATGCCGCCGCAGTTCACCGCGTCCATCGTCTCGCGCAGCATCTGCCCGTAGCGCCGGTTGTCGACGACGTGGTTGAGCCGGTAGGACTGCGGGGAGGCGATGCGGGACAGCTCACGCGCGATCATGGGATAGGACGCGCCCGAAGGGATGCGCAGGTTGTCCTCGAGAATGAACCACTCGCCGCTCTCGGCCTGCACGAGGTCGATGCCCGAAATGTGACTGTAAACGCCCCGAGGAGGCCGGACGTCGGCGCACTGGGGCAGATAGACCGAGGAGGAAAAAGCGAAGTCGGCCGGGACGACGCCGTCCTTGACGATCTGCTGTCCGGAGTAGATGTCGGCCAGATACAGGTTGAGCGCGTCCACGCGCTGGATGAGTCCCTTTTCCAGCTTCGCGAACTCGTCCGCCGGAATGACGCGCGGAATCGCGTCGTAAGGGAACAGCTGCTCGTGGAAGACCCCGTTCTTATAGATGCCAAACTTGACGCCGTAGCGCGCCAGAAGCGCATTGATGTTTTCCCCATGAGAAACCAGGTTTTCCATATGCTTCAGCTCTTTTCTGGATGATAAAATAAAAGAAACGGCAAAGAACCCGGAAGGGCTTCTTTGCCGTTTCATGATAGTATCATTGTAAAAAGGAAACGTGGAATTGTCAACCGTCAGATTCTCCAAAAATAAGGTTTACAGGAGAAAAGAATCGAAAGATGTGCCGCAGTCAGGTCTTCAGCAGGACGTCGACCGAATCGATGAGCGCGCAAATCTGATATTGCAGCAGGAAAAGGGCGCTGTGATATTGGGGCCGACTTTGGTCTGCAGTCCGCAGTCGATAAAACGCAGGTGAGAAATCCTATCATATAGCTGCGAAATCTTGGCAATGCGACCCTGCTCCTTGATGTGTCAAAATTCATATGATAGAATGAAAATAAGTAAAGTTTTTCACACTGCGTTTTGTGTATTATACACAGAAAGGAGCATTGACGTGCGTGTTTTGATCGCGGATGATGAACCCAAAATCCGCCAGCTGCTTCATATTTTACTGTCGGAAGCGGAGGGCGTCACGATTGTTGGGGAAGCGGCGAATGGAAAGGATGCGTTGACGCTGATTGACAGCCTTCGGCCTGATCTGCTGATTACCGATATCCGCATGCCGGTTGTGGACGGCCTGTCTCTGGCGCAGCATATTCAGGAGCACGCGCCCGAAACGCGCGTTGTCATCATCAGTGGCTATTCGCAATTTGAGTATGCAAAGCAGGCGATCAGCTATGGTGTGGAGGATTATCTGCTCAAGCCGATCAAGAAAGCGGAGCTGTTTTCAGTGCTCGAGCGGGTCGGGTACAAGCAGAATCTGCAGCGCCAGACTCCGGTCGGGGAGGAGCGGCCGCCGGCTTTCGTCCTGCTGCACGATCCGGAGAGCCTGCGCGGAAGACTCTCGCGCGAGGATCTGTCCTCGTATATGGCGCCCCTTCCGGGGGAAGGCTCGCTTTGGCTGGTTGCACTCATTAAGGTTGATGCGCTGTCCTTCTGCGATAACCGGGAGCTGCTTTCCCTGGTTGAGCAGAAGGAGGCGGTCATTGTGCGCAATATGGTGCTGCGCCGCGCGGGGTGTGCCTGCTGTCTCGGCATGGAAAACGGACTGTGCTGTCTGATCGTCAATCTGCCGGGGGGAAAGCTCCCGGCGCTGCAGAAAGCGCTGCAAAGCGCGATCATTTCCATCCGCGCGCTCTGTGAAAATGCAGGAGAGGCTTACGTAACTGCGGCGGTCGGACGGGAGGTGGCGCAGCCCTCGGAAATCGTTGAATCCTTTGACAGTGCGCAATTCACGCTGGAAAACCGCCTGCTTCACGGCGCCGGACGGGTACTGGAGGGCGAGATTCCGACCGAAATGTACGCCGTGCGCGATTTCGTCACCGTGCCGCTGCGCAAGACGCTTCTTGAGCATATCGAACGCTTCGAGTGGAACGTGGCCGCTGAATTAGTTCGCCGCGTGGGGCAGCAGGTGCTCGCGGCGCCGGGCAGCACGGGCGCACTGGCCAAGCGCGTCGCGCTGGAACTCGCCGGGCTGCTGGTCTTTGGACTGCACACCGAGCTTTCCGACAGCGAGCAGCGCGCGCTCGCCGCGAAATTTGAGAGCAGGATCGGCATGTGTCACCAGGGGATCCAGATGTTCGACGAAATCATCGGAATCTTAAAAAACAGCGCCGGGCAGCTCAATGCGCGGCGCCAGGAAAAGGAGCAGCGTCCCATCCAGCTGGCCCGCCAGTATATCCGTCAGAACTATGCGCAGCAGCTGACGTTGGAGGAGGTTGCGGGCGTCGTCGGGTTTACGCCTTCCTATTTTTCCGCGCTGTTCAAGAAAGAGACCGGGCAGAGCTTTGTCGAATACCTGACCGAGGTGCGCACGACGGCGGCGAGAAATCTGCTGCTCAATACGCAGGATCCCATTGAATCGATCGCGGAAGCGGTTGGCTACCGGGATGTGAAGTATTTCTCCAAGGTGTTTAAAAAGGCGACCGAGCTCAGCCCGGTTGAGTTCCGCAAGCTGTATTGCTGAGGGAGAAAAGGTTGAAACATTGTAGTCAAAGCACCATTCCGAAAAGGGCGCACAAAACCAAGCCCGCTAAAAGTGGGCGAAAAACGAAGGTATGCTTAAAGTCTAGGGCATAGGTGGAGCAGCTACCAGATAACCTTGCCGCTGGAGAATGAAGATGGCTTCCGCCACGGAAACCTCACGGTGAGCTGGAGGTCGGTCTGTCTGCCGGTAAAGTTCAGGATTGTAAGGCTCATTTTTCTTGAGCATATTGTAAATTGCTGTAAGGAGCATTCTGGCAATGGCGATGATTGCTTTCTTGTGGCCACGGCGTTTCTTGAGAGCAAGGTAGCGATTGCGGACTTCTGGGAATTTCTTGGCACGAATCGCATTGAGGGCGCACTGAACAAGCAGCGGTTTGATGTAGGCTCCGGCCCGGCTGATTCTGGTGGTTTTCTTCTTCCCGGCACTTTCGTTGTTCTGCGGCGTAAGCCCCGCCCAGGAGCAAAGATGCTTCGAGGTTGGGAACACGGACATATCCACTCCAATTTCGGAAATGATGCCGATTGCGGCAAAGGATTGGATACCCGGCGCCGTCATAACAAGGTTGAGTTGAGGAAGATATTTCTCAGCAGTTGCCAGAATCAGTGATTCCAAATCAAGCTTGCACAGTATCCCGAAGCTGGCGAATATCTGCCGGTGGGATAAAGCTTCCAGCGACAAGGTCGTGCTTGAAGATGTCTGCGATCCATTTGGCATCTCGCTTGTCGGTCTTTTTGCCCCGAATCGCTTTCACGTATTTCGGATGAGCAAGAACGATATTACAGGTTGGTTCCAGGATGTTGTAGATGGGAATCCAATACTTTCCGGTGGATTCCATGCACACATCTTTGCAGCTATTCTCAGCCAACCAAGCTGCACAACGGCGCAGGTCCCCAGTGAAGGTGGAAAAACGCTTGCTCTTGTAGGTTGTTACTCCATACTCATTGGTAGAAGCAATACAGGCAACGACAAAGGACTTGTGGACGTCCATCCCGCAGCAGACACGATAAACGATTTTGAGCATAACACATCCCCTCGAAACAGTGTATTTGAGGGAACAGGCAGGGACTGGACGCCCACTGAAAGATTGAAGTAGTCGGTCTCTCCAAAGATAAGGTTACAGTGTGCAAAGCCCTACTCATTGGTGCTTGAAAGAGCGTCCGGCACACATAAAGATTCAGTCCAGCAAGGGCTGGGCCTACTCACCTCTACGTGCTCTGTAGTGTGCCTGCTTCCTCAAGCGCAGTCTAACAAATTTCGATAAGTTGCGTCAGAGGTACTTCGGTTTCATTCTCTTTGGTGCCTTGGAGCGCAGCGGAAGGGAATGGTCATAAAGATGAATCAATGGAAAACACTGTCCTCCCGGGTATGCGCTTTATTTCTGCTCCTGCTTGCCGGGCTGGGTTTGCTGCTGCTGATGATGGTTGCAAATGTGGATCGCCGGTTGCAGATTGAATTTATCATCGGCTTTTTGTGCCTTGAGGGAGGCTTGGGACTGTTTTATGTCGGGCTCCCGTTTCTGCGGCTGGAGAACCAACTCGAAAAACTCTGCATGAGAGATTGTTTTGAATATGGGATTCCCGAGCATGTGGACTTTTCAAAGGCAGATTTAGCGCTCAAGGAGAAATTATATGGTCAGGCGGACCGGCATGAGCAGCTTCGCCTGGAGGTCAAGCAGTCGGAAAGCCTCGCGCTGCAAAACCAGATCAATCCGCATTTCCTTTATAATACATTGGAGGCGATTCGCAGCGATGCGTTGATTTATGGCGCGGATCCGATCGCGGAAACGACAGAGGCGCTCGCGGATTTCTTCCGGTATACGGTTTCCGGGCTGGACCGCTTTGTCCCACTTGCGGAGGAACTGCACAATGTGGAAACCTATATGGGAATCCAGCAGTACCGCTTTGGAGAGGCGCTTCACTTTGAGATTCAAACGGATGACGGTCTCAATCTGAGCGAGCTGTACGTGCCCAAGATGATCCTGCAGCCCCTTGCTGAAAATGCGATTATTCATGGGCTTGAAATGAAGGAGCATATGGGGACGGTTACAATTCAGGTCGTTCGATCGGAATCCCTGATTCAGATTTTCGTTTGCGATGACGGCGTCGGCATGGATGAGGCGCAGACGACTCGGCTGAACGAATCCATTCGGGGACGTGTCCGCGAGGTGCCGAGCAAGCGCCGCCGGGGCATTGCGCTGCGGAATGTGCATGAACGGATTCGGCTTCTGTTTGGACCGGAATATGGGCTGCAGGTTTTCAGTGTCCCAGGAATTGGAACAAAGATTCGGCTCGATATCCCGATCTGCAGCGAGGAACGGCGATATGATGCATGACTTGCTGTATATCAAAGAGGGAAAATGCGTTTCGGACCAGGAGGTCGTGCTGTCTGACCTCCAGCTTCGGATTTGCGAGGGAGAAATTTCGGCGGTTCTTTGCGGCCGCGCGCGGGAGCGGGAGATCCTTTCGGATCTGCTGAACGGTCACGCCGCGTTGGAGAGCGGTTTTTTGTGTTATCGGGGCGCCTGGCAGTCGGCCTCCAAACCGATGCGCCTGCCCGAAATGGATACAGCCATGATTGGTGCGCAGAGCAAGCTGATCGATTCGCTGACGCTTGCGGAGAATCTCCTGCTCACGCATTTGCAGCGCAGGCCGATCCTGCATTACAACAGCTTGTTTGAACAGGCGGATCAGCTTTTTCAGCGGTTTTCTCTTCCGCTTTCGGCGCGGGGGCATGTTTTGGATCTGGCCGGTTTTCAGCGTGTGCAGGTCGAACTGCTGAAGGCGTACAGCGAAGGCCGGAAGCTGATTGTAGTGGACAATCTGGGCGGTTTTGTACCGGAGAACGAGCAGGAGTCCATTCTGGAGCTGATTGAAAAAATGCGTGGAGAAGGTCTGACCTTTGTTCTGCTCGATAATTACGAGCCCCGGCTGCTCGACTATGCGGAAAATATCACCGTGATCACGAACGGACGCACACAGTTTTTTTTCAATCGAGGAGAACTTCAGGCGGATGCATTGTACAGCCTGCTTACGGACGGCCGGAAACGCTCCGCGTTCGGCGCGCAGGCGCAGGGAGGACCCGCGCCCTTTTTTGTTCTGGAAGGCCTGACCGGAAAAACGCTGCAGAACGCTTCCCTTTCCATCTCCGCAGGGGAAACCATCCTTCTGGTTTACGATCATATGCGCGCCGCAGAGGAGCTGTTTGCCGCTCTGCAGGGAGAAAAGGTCCTGTCCGCAGGAAAAATGTGGCTTTCGGAGAGGGAATACCGACCGGCGGATGTTCTGGAAGCAAATGAAAACGGCGTTTGCTTTATCAGCAATATGCCGGTTCGGGAGCAGCTCTTTCCGCGCATGAGTTTGTTTGACAATCTGTGCATTCCAAAGAGCCGGTGGAGGGATTGGCCGATCTGGCTGCTCAGACGGTATCGCAGGAATGTCCTCCGGCTTTGTCAAAAGTATTTGAAGACAGACCGGGATCTGCAAACTTTGTCCGATCTGCCGCCCGAGGATTTGATCCGGGTGCTTTATCTCAAATGGATGATTCGCCGGCCCCGTCTGCTGGTTTGCTTTCATCCCTTTTCCACCGATGTGCAGAGCCGTCTGGCGGCCGAGGAGA
>CAMEPU010000015.1 GCA_945932315.1 uncultured Clostridia bacterium | reverse complement strand
TGTTTTTTCTCTTCTGTTCCGGTCTTTTTGACTGGATTTTCCACAAAAATATATCTTTAGTATACATCGCCCGCGAAGATATATCAATAGCCTGTTTTGTGGAAAAAATAATATTTGTAGTATGGATTCAGGAGGTGACGACGATGTCGGAACGCATTAAAATCTTTGGCGAGCGCCTGCGCTGCCTGCGGATTCAGGCCGGCTTGAGTCAGGAGGTTCTGGCCGAGCGCGCCGGAATCCATACCACATACGTCGGCCAGCTGGAGCGCGGCGAAAAAAATCCAACCGTCGACACCGTGATGAAGCTGTGCCGTGGACTGGGCGTCCCCATCGAGCAGATGTTCGCGCATCTGGACGCTGTGGATGCGGGGGATATCCCGGCGCAATGCTACGAGCTGGTGCGCTCCCGGCCGGAAGCGGAGCAGAAAGAGCTGCTCGCCCTTTTGAAAAAGATCATCGCATACCGCAATCTGTAAAAAAAACGGCTGTGCCCCAAAGGGTACAGCCGTTTTTGCGCCTTCTGCGGCGCGTATTGCAACTTTTTCGGTCAAATTTCGTATTCGACCAGATTCAGAATGCGGGTGAGGAACTGGCGGGTGCGGTACTCCTGCGGACGGTACAGAATCTCACTCGGCGGCCCCTCCTCGACCAGCACGCCGCCGTCCATGAACACGACATGGTCGGCGACCTCGCGCGCAAAGTCGATCTCATGGGTGACGACGATCATCGTGCTGCTCGAATCCCGGGCGATCTGCTTCATCGTCTCGAGCACCTCGCCGACCAGCTCGGGGTCGAGCGCCGAGGTCGGCTCGTCAAACAGGATGACCGAGGGCTGGATGGCCAGCGCCCGCGCGATCGCGACCCGCTGCTGCTGGCCGCCCGAAATCTGATAAGGGTACGAATCCCGTTTGGCCGCCATGCCGACCTTTTCCAGATAGTGCAGCGCCTTGTCCTCGGCCTCCTTCTTGGGCATCCGGTGCACCACGCGCAGGCTCTCGGTGACGTTCTGCAGGACGGTTTTGTTGCGGAACAGGTTGTAATGCTGGAACACCATCGCGGTCTTCTCGCGCAGCGCGTGCACCTCTTTGTGACTGGCATTGTGCGCGTCGACCGTCAGGTCGTCCAGCCGGATGACGCCCGAATCGGCCCGCTCGAGGAAGTTCGTGCAGCGCAGCAGGGTCGTCTTACCCGAACCGCTCGGCCCCAGAATCACCGTGACCGAGCCGGTCTGCACCGTGCAGCTCACGCCCTTGAGGACCTCATTGTCCCCAGAAGCCCGCGAACCAGGACATGCCGACCGCGAGCGCGGCCTCCACCTGCCCCTTGTCGACCGAAAGCAGCGCCGCGCGCAGCACCTGCGAGATATAGGCGCCGAAATTGATCGACAGCGCGATGATGGCCAGAACCTCGGGCTGAAAGCTCACCATTTCGACCGCGTAACCGCTCTACCGCAGCCAGAGTATGAAGAGCGGGATGCCGAAATAGACCAGATAGATCTGGATCATGAGCGGGCAGGCCCGCGCAATCAGGACATAGGCGCTCGTCACCTTTGCAAGCACCGGGACTTTCCTGATCTGCAGAAGGACGATGGGCAGAGCGATCACAATCGAGCAGAGCAGGGAGACCGCCGCGATCCGCAGCGTCGTCGTCAGAAAGGTGATCAGCGTCTTCAGCACATGAAACAGATATTCGGTGTCGGATAACAGGTTCATCGTCAGACCTCCAGATGGGATAGAAAATCAAGCGCGCCGCGCGTCAGCGCCGCCGTGCCCGTGCGGATGGCCGCGTCGTCTGCGGTGAAGAAGGGCGAATGCAGGCCGTGGACCGTTTCGGCGTCCGGCTTCTGAATGCCCAGGCTGAAATAGACCGACGGCGCGAATTTCCCGTACCGGGCGAAATTGTCCGAGCCCATATAGGGCGCGGGGGTGACCGAAACGTTCTCTGCGCCGAGAAGTCCGGCCGCGCCCTGCAAAAAGAGTTCGGTCAGCCCGGGGTCGTTCATCACGGCATCCGAGCCGTTCCGGAAGGTGATCTCGCCCTTTACGCCGGTCGTCAGCTCGATCGCCCGGATGATCCGGCGCAGATCCTCGTGGATCTCAGCGTGGGTTTCGCGCTTCGGGGTGCGGATCGTGCCCTCGAGGTCGACCCGCTTGGGAATGATGTTGGCGCGGCCGGCCTCGCCGCCGTGGATCGTGCTGACGGTGATGGTCAGCGGCTCGGCCTGGTTGATCAGGCGGGAGGTGACGATCTGCGCGTCGGTGATGAATTTCGCCGCCGACAGAACGGTGTCCTCGGTCTGATGGGGCTGGGAGGCGTGGCCGCCCGAGCCGGTGAAGGCGGCGCGGAAGCCGCTCGAGGCGCACATCATCGCGCCCGGCTTGACATGCAGCGTTCCGACCGGCGTGTCGGGATGGACGTGCAGCGCGAGAAACGCGTCGGGCGCGGGGTGGCCGCGATCAGCCCGGCCGTGTGAAATTCCTGATTGCTCAGCTCCGGGTGTTGATGGAGCTGGTGGCGGATCTCAACGAGCTCGGGCTCGATCTCCCGCACCAGCGCCCGGATTTGTTCGTTATTGACCATATTTTCTCACCCGAATTCTTTCTTCCAAGACGCTGAACAGCAGATGCAGCAGCAGGCACAGAGCGATATACAAAATACCGACGGCGAGATACACCTCCAGATTCCGCTGGGAGCCGCCGCCCAGATGGAGGGAGCACGCCACCAGCGCGTACAGCACAAGCGGCACCTCCTTCGTCTTCACCCCGAAGAGCCGGAACACCGCGGGGAGCAGGAAGAAGCACAGGAAGATCTGCACGACCGTCGGCGTGCCGCGGATGAACGAGATATAGACGCGGCTGAGCTGCGAAAGCACCGGGATCCGGCGCACATGGACAAAGGTGACCAGCGTGCCGATCAGCAGGCCGCACACGCAGGAGACCGAGGCCACAAACAGCGTCATGGGCAGCTCGTGCAGCAGTTTTGGAAATGCGTTCAGAAAAAACTGAAAATCAAATAATTTGGCCACGGTTTACCTCCTTGCGGCGGGCGAGATCAGCCGATCGCGTCCAGAATATCCTCGCCCAGGAACTGCTCGGACAGCGCCGAGACCGTGCCGTCGTCGATCATCTCCTGCAGCGTGGCGTCGATCTTCTCAACAAGTGCGGCCGCCTCGTCATCCTGACGCAGGATGAAATAGACGGGCGTCGCCGCGACCGGGTCGCCGACGACCTTGAGGTCGTAGCCGCTGTTCTCGACCGACGGCTTGTAGCCGGTGGTCGCGTCGGCCTGCCCGGTCGCCACCTGTTTTAATGTTTGTTTACCGCCTGCGTGAGGCGTTCCAGCGCGCTTTTCAGCTGTGCGCGCGGCAGCGCGAGGTTGAGGCGGACAAAGCCCGCGCCCTGTTTGCCGAAAATGTGCCCCTGATTGGCCCAGATGCGGGCGTCGCGCAGCAGGAACTGCTCGAGCCCTGCGTTGTCCAGCCCGAGCGCCCGGCAGTCGAGCCACAGGAAGTAGGTGCCCTCGGCGCGGTAGGTGTGCAGCGCGCCGATGTGCTCCGCGATGTAGGACTCCGCAAGCGCGCGGTTGCCCGCCAGATAATCCCGCAGCGCGTCGAGCCATGCGGCGCCCTCCCGGAAGGCGGCGTTGCCCGCGACGAGCGCGAACAGGTTGGGCGCGGGGAATCCGGCCTCGGTCAGCGCGTCCCGCATCCGGCCGCGCAGGTCGGCGTTCGGGACGATGATGTTGGAAAGGTGCAGCCCGGCCAGATTGAAGGTCTTGCTGGCCGCGGTGCAGATGACCGCGTTCTGCGCGAATTCCTCGCCCAGCGTGCCGAACGGCGTGTGCCGGGTGCCCGGCAGGGTCAGATCGCCGTGGATCTCGTCCGAAATGACGATCGCGCCGTACTGCCGGCAGAGTGTCCCGAAGCGCCGCAGTTCTTCGGGCGTGTAGACCTTGCCGACCGGGTTGTGCGGGTTGCACAGGATGAACAGCCGGGGGCGGTAATCGCGCAGCTTGGCTTCAAAATCCGCCCAATCGACCTCGTAATGGTCGCCCCGGTCGAGCAGCGGGCTTTCCAGAACGCGGCGGTGCGTCTGATGCAGCAGCCGGAAGAACGGGTGGTAAGCGGGCGGCTGCACCAGCACGTAGTCGTTGCGATCGGTCAGGGCGCGCACCGCCGTCTGAATGCCGCAGATCACGCTCGGCGTGTGGAGAATCCATTCCTCCCGGACCTCCCAGTTGTGCCGGGTGCGCTGCCAGTTGATGACGGCTTCATGATACTCCCGGTCGACAGCCGTATAGCCGTAGATACCGAGTTCTGCCCGCCGGATCACCGCGTCCTTCACGGGCTGCGGCGTTTCAAAATCCATGTTGGCGATCCACATCGGCTGCACGTCGGCGACCCCGGTCGTTTCCGCCCGGTAATCCCATTTCTTCGACCAGACGCCCCGGACTTCGGGCGGGTTGTCGAACGCCTGCTGAAAGTCGCTCATGTTCTCATTCCTCCAGTTTGCTCTTGGGCAGGTCGGGCCCGAGCAGCCGCTTGTAGAACGAGCCCGTCAGGTACAGCCCGGCCGCCGGGTTGTGGCCCAGCACGCGGTCCTTGACGATCAGGTAGGTGACGGGCGCCTTGGAGTGCCGGATAAACAGGGTGTCGTGGCCGACGCACAGGCCGATGATGATATTGAACTCGGTGCCCTCCCGGTTGAGCAGCTCGGCCTGGAGGATCGGGTTGCAGAAGGCCTCGTGGCAGCCCGGGTTGTGCTTGATCTCCTCCGGGATGCCGATCAGGGATTTATCCTGGGAGCCGACCTTGCAGGCTACGCCGTAGACGTCGATGCCCTTGGCCTTTGCGACCTTGGCGAACAGGTTGGCCTCGTGCAGCAGGCCGACGCAGGTGGCGACGCCGACCTTCTTGTAGCCCATCCGCTTGATGAAAAGCAGGATCTCCTCCACGCGGGTGGCCCGTCCGTAGTACTCGCCCTCGATCTGGGCCGCCGTCAGCGCGATCTTCTTTCCGTCATTCCGATCTTTTTTGCAAATGATGGTGAAAACCGCCGAAAAATGTGATAGAATAAAAACATCTATCGAACGAAATCAACCACTGCAATTTTGGAGGAAGAACCCATGCTTTTCAAGCGTTTCACCTGCCTGCTTGTCGCCGTCATGCTCTGTCTTGGCTGCGTCGGCGCCCTGGAAGCCGAGGACCTGCACAGCGAGTACGCCGTCCTGATGTGTGCGGAGACCGGCGAAATCCTGTACGAGAAGAACGGCACCACCCCGGCCCGCCCGGCCTCGATCACCAAGCTGCTGACCGCGCTTGTCGCGCTTGAACAGGTTGAGGATTTTTCCCAGACCACCACGGTCACGGCCGAGGCGCTCGACGTCGAGTACGACTCCACCCGCATCGGTCTGATGGAGGGCGAGGTCGTCACGCTCGAGGACATGCTGAACGCCATGCTGATCGGCTCGGCCAACGACGCGTCCAACGTGCTGGCTGAGGCCGTCGGCGGCACGCTCGAGGACTTCTCCGACCTGATGAACGCCCGCGCCGCCGAGCTCGGCTGCACCGGCTCCCACTTTGTCAACGCCCACGGTCTGGACGACGACGGCCAGTACGCGACCGCGCGCGACATGGCGCTCATCACCCGCGAGCTGCTGAACCACCCCGAATTTGAGGGCATCTGCGGCACCCGCATGTACGTCATGGACGCGAACGACATCAGCGGCGAGGAACGCTATTTCAACTGCCGCCAGACCATGCTGATGGAGGACGAGGCCGATTACTATGAGGGCGCGTTCGCCGGCAAGAACGGCTACACCTCCAAGGCCCTCCAGACCCAGGTGCTCTGCGCCCGCCGGGACGGCATGACCCTGATCTCGGTCACCATGAGCTGCCCGTCCAAGGCCGAAAAGGTCGAGGACACGACCCGGCTGCTCGACTACGGCTTTGAAAATTACACCCTGGCCACCCTCGACGCCGTCACCCTGTCCGGCCTGATCGAGGACGCGGGCTTCGACCCCGCGGGCGTCACCCTCTCCGACCTGCAGATCAACCTGCCCAAGGACGCGGACGTTTCCGCCCTGTCCATCGCCGCCGACCGGGGCGAGGACGGCAGCCTCTCCCTGATCTGCAGCGGCGATACCCTGACGCTGGCCTCCCTGCCCTACATCGATCCGGCCGACGTGCCCGTCTCGGGCGAGACCCCGGCGGACGACGCGCAGCCCGCGGCGAACGCGGGCAGCAGCTTCAGCCTGTCGGCCTTCCTCGCCAAGTTCAAGCTCCCCGAGATTGACTTCGGCGCGAACACCCGGCTGCTCCTTTACATCGCGCTCGGCGCACTGGCCGTCGTGCTGCTGATCATCGCGGTCTTCAGCGCCCGCGCCTCCCGCGTCCGCCGCCACCGCGAAGAGCTCTCGGCCATGCTGCGCTCGGCCGCCGACCGCCGCGACGACGAGTTCGACCGCCTGATGGAGCGCCACGATGACCTGGAGCGCGATCCTTTCCCGGCCGACGACGAGAAATAATTCCGCCGCGTTTAAGCGGGCTCCCCGTGGGGAGCCCGTTTCAGTTTGGCGAAAAAGTCTTTTCGCCAAACTGAGTAAAGTTACTTGATCGTCTGATCATCGGGCCGCTGCCAAAACGCTCTTTTTTCGATAGCGCCCGGCAGAATGAAAGCTTTTCATTCCAATGGTTTCTTTTTCGCAACTTGAACAAAAACAATCTGTGAACATTGCCTGTCCTTCTTGCAATCTGCCCGGATTTCGTGTATGATATTCGTAACAGGAGTGGCAAGCTCCGTTGCAGATAAAGGAGGCATTGGTATGAAAATCTCGTGTACCGGACGTAAGGTTGCGCTGAAGGATGCGTTCCTCGAGCGCGTCGATGCCAGACTGGCCAAGCTGGACAAATTCTTCTCCCCCGATGTGCAGGCTCAGGTCACCGTCACCGTTGAGAAGGATTGGCAGACCGTCGAGCTGACCGTCAAGGATAAGGGCTTCATGATGCGCGCGGAGAAATCCGCCGAGCGCATGGAAGACGCCTTCGACGCCGCTGTCGAAGTGCTGACCCGCCGGATCATCAAAAACCGCAAGCGCCTCGATACCCGTGTCTGCCAGCCCGCCGTCGAAGCTGTGGCGACCGATTACAGCGCCGACGAGCCCGAGGATGAATACAACATCATCCGCGAGAAGCGCTTCTTTGTCAAGCCCTCGACCGCGGAGGAAGCGATCCTCGAAATGAATATGCTGGGGCATGATTTCTATCTCTATCGCGATGCGGATTCCTTCGAAATTCATTGCGTATACCGCCGCAAGGACGGCTCCTACGGCGTTCTGATCCCCGAAAAGTAATAGACCGGTTCCAACCTGCGGAGCGGCGTGCATACACGCCGCTCCGCTTTTATGTGCTTTTGCACAGCGTTTTCCCCTCCCTGCTCTGTGCGATTCTTCTCCTGTTGTGTGCGAAATTTTGCCCGATTTTCGGCCGAATTTCACAGGATTTTTTTGATATTATCGGCATCGCGCCCGCTTGACAGGCGGGTCTATCCCTCGTATAATGAAGTCAGTTGGGAAATAGCACACATTTTGAAAAAGATAAATAGAGGAGGATATTCCGATGAAATTCATGAAGAGCGCATGCATCGAGCCCATGTACAGCGAGATCCCCTTCCTGGACCGTTTCCAGGCTGCCGCAGACGACGGCTTTGAGTACGTCGAGTTCTGGAGCTGGACCGACAAGGATCTGGACGCCGTCAAGGCCGCCGCTGAGAAGGCCGGCGTAAAGATCTCCGGCTTCAACGGCGACGCCGACTACTCCCTGATCGACCCCACCCACAAGGAGAAGTACCTCGACTTCCTGCGCCAGTCCTGCGCGGCTGCCCAGAAGATCGGCGCGGCCAGCGTCACCATCCATTCGAACGCCCTGGGCGACGGCGGCATCGTTGTCAACCACTACACCGAGCTGTCCGACACCGTCAAGCTCTGCTCCATGTACGATATGCTGCTCGAGTGCGCCAAGATCGCTGAGGAGACCGGCATCAACATGAACCTCGAGCCCCTGAACATCACCACCGACCACGTCGGCAACTTCCTGGCCACCACCCGCATGGCTGCCGAGATGACCCGCCTGATCGGCTGCGACAAGCTGAAGGTTCTGTACGATGTTTACCACATGCAGCTGAACGAGGGTTCGCTCTGCGACAACATCCGCGCTTACGGCGACCAGTTCGGCCACATCCATGTTGCCGACGCTCCCGGCCGTCACGAGCCCGGCACCGGCGAGATCAACTACCACAACGTCTTCGCCTGCCTCGAGGAGATCGGCTACACCGGCCGCATCGGCTTCGAGCTGATGCCCAAGACCGACACCGCCACCGCGGTCAAGGCCATCATGTCCTACTGATTCCAATCGGAACAGCAAAAGCGTCCGGCATCGCCGGACGCTTTTTTTGAGCCTTCTCAATGGAGAAAAAGCTCTGAAAGGGATTGACATCTTCCAGAAGTGTGCGCAAAATAGGGAATGAGGTGCGGCCATTCACCGACGCGGCGCAATCAATCGAAATTTGAAGGAGACGATGTTTTGAAGCGCAGTAAAGAAGCGTGTCATTGCAAAAATGTCACATATGGCATGATTGAGGATGCCATTCGGAACGGAGCGGACACTTTACAGCAGGTTATGGATGTGACCGGTGCGGGCAAAGGCTGTGGAAAATGCAAAGATTTTCTCGAGTATCTCATCAGAGACATTCAGGAAGAACTGAGAAATTGATGGACCTGTCAGGATTTCCTGGAATGAAATGCGCAGATTACGTCAGGCCAGTGCCTCCATCATAAAAGAAAAGAGCAAGGCCGAATCGACCTTGCTCTTACATTTTGAATTCCAGTTTTCCGGGCAAATATACCGATCATCTTTCTGAGCATGCTCAGTCTTCCGGATCCCCGGGCGGCAGCAGCTCGACCGGATGCGCCAGCGCTTCCTCATAGCCCTTGACCGCCTGCCAGAACTGGTACAGCATCGCGATCGTGATGACAAAGGCCGCCAGCGCGGCCACGCCGAACATCATGGCGGCGACACCGCCCACGACGGGCAGAAACGTCGTCAGCGACATGCCGTATGCCACGACGGTGCAGACCGCGCTGGCCTGCCACAGCGTGTACAGCGGCGCGGCCCGCAGCGAATGGGACACGATCTTCTCGACCGCGCCCATGAGCTTGACAAGCAGCCAGACCACATACAGCTCGGCGCACATCACCAGCATGCCGAACGCACCGCTGACGACGCCCAGAACATCGCGCAATCCGATCGTGTTCAGGCACCAGGTGACCGCCGTCAGCGCGGTCAGCACCTTGAGCGGGTTCTCCAATCCGTCCCGCTCGGCGCAGGGCGGCAGCTCCCGCACGCCTTTCAGCACAACATACCAGCCAATACAAGCGGGCAGCAGCTCAACCGGCGCGCCGTTCAGGTTCACAGTAAAATGAATCCACGCGAGAAACAGGCCCCAGAAGATGGTCCTCATGCGCGATTCCCCCTTCCCTTTTTTTAGGATACCATGAAACCGGAAGCAGGACAAGGCGCGGTGCGCCATCTTCAGTTTTCTTCAGAAATGGGCTCCTGGATCGTGCCGCCGCCCAGAACGAGGTCGCCGTCGTAGAACACGGCCGCCTGCCCGGGCGCGGCCGCCCGCACCGGCTCGTCAAAGGTCACGCGGACGCGGCCGTCCGGGAGCGGCTCGAGCAGCGCCATCTGGGGCGTCTGATGGTACCGGGTCTGCACCTCGGCGCGGCGGGGTGCGGCGAGCGCCGGGAAGGCGATCCAGTTGACGTCCCCGACTGTAATCGTGCGGCGGTAGAGCCGCATCGTCGCACCCACGCAGCGACAGCCCTCCCGCAGCATCAGATAAGCCGCGACCGAGCTGTCCACGCCCCCGCTCATCGCGATCAGCGCGCCCTGTTCCATCGTCCTCTCCTCCTCTATAAACCTAGTATTCCAATAGGATTATAGAGGATTTCCCCGAACCTGTCAACCGCACGGCAAAAGAGCCAGGTATTCCCCGGCTCTTTTCAAAACACTCAGCGGATGAAATTGGTGTGGATACGCGGCTCGGGCGCGGGCGGCAGCACGCCGTGCTCCCGGCTGACCTTGAGCATGCTCAGCATCCAGGCCATGTTGCGGCCGAGTGCGCGCATGCACTGCATGCCCTCCTCGTCCTGCACGACCTCCTCGGGCGTCTTTCCGTGCACCATGTTCCAATAGTGGCAGGGCACGGCCAGCATGTTGTTGATGCCGATGTACTTGTTCAGCTGGTCGTAGGCCGCGGTCGTGCCCGCGCGGCGGGCGGACACCACGACGGCGGCTGGCTTATACGCCATGACCGACCCGCCGGCGTAGAACATCCGGTCCAGAAAGGCGGACGCCGCGCCCGCGATCGAGGCGTAGTGGACGGGCGCGCCGAAGAAGTAGCCGTCGGCCTGCTCGGCCTTGGCGATCGCCTCGTTCACCCGGTCGTCGACGAAAATGCAGCGGTTCTCCCCCGCCCGGCGGCACGCGCCGCAGCCCGCGCAGCCGCGCACCGCGCCCGCGCCAATGTGAAAGATCTCGGTCTCCACGCCCTCGCGCTCGAGCGCATCGGCGGCCTCGCGCAGGGCGGTGTAGGTGCAGCCCCGCTCGTGCGGGCTGCCGTTCAGCAGCAATACCTTCATTTAAATTCCTCCATTCTGTTTACAGTATAGCGTATCCGGCGCAAATATGCAAAAAAGTCTCCCGGGGATCGGGAGACTTTGCAAATCGAATGCTTACTTTTTGTCGTACTGCTTGAGCACCTTGGATACCACGCCGGACAGCGCCCAGAGCGCGAGCAGGTTGGGAATGACCATCAGACCGTTGAAGAAGTCGGCCAGCTCCCAGACCAGCTCGACCTTCAGGGTCGAGCCTAGGATGATGAAGAACAGCACGATGACCGAATAGATCTTGGCGCCCGCCTTGCCGAACAGGAACTTGGCGTTGATCTCGCCGAAGAAGTGCCAGCTCAGGATGGTCGAGAACGCGAAGAACAGCAGGCAGATCGCGACAAAAATGTCGCCGAACGAGCCGAAGCCGGTCGAGAAGGCGGCCTGCGCCAGCGCGACGCCGGTCTTGCCCGAATCGAGCACGCCGGTGGACAGGATCGAGAAGACGGTCAGGTTCAGGATGATGAAGGTGTCGATGAAGACCGAGATCATCGCGGACAGGCCCTGCTCATGCGGGTTCTTGGCGGTCGCGCGCGCGTGCGCGTGGGGGGTGGAGCCCATACCGGCCTCGTTGGAGAACAGGCCGCGCGCAACGCCGTAGCGGATGGCCTCGCGCACCGTGATGCCGAGCGCGCCGCCGACCACAGCCTTGGGCTGGAACGCGCCGACCACGATCATGCGGAAGGCGTTCGGAACAGCGGTGATGTTCATGACGATCAGGATGAGCGCGCCCACGATGTAGACGCCCGCCATGATGGGCACGAGCTTCTCAACAACAGCGGCCAGACGCTTGGTGCCGCCGAGGAAGATGAAGCCCGCGATGACGGCCAGAATCACGCCGATGATGATCGGGTTCATCGGGATGCCGCGCGACGCGAACACCTCGGAGAAGGCCGCGCCGATCGAGTTCGACTGCACCATGTTGCCCATGAAGCCGAGCGCGAGCACGATGAACACCGCGAAGAGCACGGCCAGCACCTTGCCGAAGGCGCCCTTGAAGGCCGCGCGGATGTAATAGATCGGGCCGCCGGTCACGCCGTCGGCGTCCGTGGTCTTGTATTCCTGCGCCATCGACGCCTCGGCGTAGATGGTCGCCATGCCGAAGAACGCGGAGACCCACATCCAGAAGATCGCGCCCGGGCCGCCGCCCAGCAGCGCGGTCGCCGCACCGGCCAGGTTGCCCGTGCCGACCTGCGCCGCAATCGCGGTCGCGATGGACTGGAAGGGCGTCATCTCGCCCTTTTCCCCCTTCTTGCCCTTGAGGCTGAAGTGGCCGAACACCAGGCGGCAGCCCTCGGCAAAGCGGCGCACCTGAATAAACTTGAGGCGGAACGTGTAGTAAATGCCCGTGCCGCACAGGATGACGATCAGCAGGACGTTCCACAGCCAGCTGTTGGCGTCCTTCACCAGGTTGAGTAATGCTTCCATGTTTTTCTTTTCTCCTCTTGTGTATGATTTGTTTTGCAACAAAAACAGAGCTGATGAAATGTCCCCCATTTCATCAGCTCTCCAAAGAGTAGAACATCTGCATTTGTCGGGACTGCGTCGCCCCGCTGCTCTGTCCTTTTGCCTGAGAGATTAACGGGGCGCCGCCCCGCCGTACACCTTCGGCGCTCATTTCTGAGACTCTCCAGAGTTGCTCGCTTTAACAAGCAAGCTTACTTTACCATATTTTTTCAGTAAAGACAACAGTTTTTTTCGTTTTTCGCGCCTTTCTCTTTATTTCTATCGTTCTGAACAAAAATAATTTTGTATTCCCACAGTTTTGCCGCAAAACGCCCAAGCCGCCCGGCGTTTTTCCCAGCCGGACAGCCGTCCGCCGCAGAAAAACCGCCCGTCCAGACGGACGGGCGGCGGATTTGCATTCAGTCGGCCCAGCGGATCAGGCCGGTTTTTGTCTCCTTGCGGATCTTGCTGAAGAACTCGCACCAGATGCGCTCGCTCATCTCGGGGCCGGTCGCGTGCGGCAGGTCCGCGACCCAGGTATAGCGGATCATGGCGTGGCAGTCCTTGCGGTAGGTGAGGTCGTGCCAGCGGCCGACCGTGCGCCAGCCCTCCGCAAAGGTCTCGGGCGCGGGGCCGGGCATCGAATTGCGCTTCCACCACAGGCGGATGGTGCGCGCCGGGGCGTTTTCGCCTTCGGGCAGGTGGGGAATCAGCCACTCCTCCCGCTCGCCGACAAACATCCAGACCGGCATCTCGGAGCGCGGGGTCTTGACCAGATTGGGATTCTGCAGCACGACTTCGCGCAGGCCGTCAAACAGCACGCCCGAGCAGGGCGCGATGGCCGTAAAGACCTCGGGCAGCGCCATGCCCAGATATTGGGCCATCAGCGAGCCGAGCGAGTGGCCGGTCGCGTAAATGCGCTCGTCATCGACCGCGCAGCGCACGCGCAGCTCGTCGAGCATATGGCGGAAAAAGACGATCTCGTCCGGACGGTCCTTTTTGCCGCTCAGGTTCCAGGCGGGCAGCTCGGTGTTCTCCGGCTCGCCCGGAAGCGTGAGCTTGTCATACACCGCCGTCGGCGCGACGACGATGAAGCCGTAGCGGTCGGCAATCCGGTTCCAGCCCGCGTTGCCGAGATAAATCTCGCCCGTGCAGGAATAGCCGTGGCAGGCGAACACGACCGGGGCGGGCTTGAGCGGGTTCTCGCGCACCTTGCGGGGCACGTAGACATACCATTCGCGCATCCAGCCGCCCACCAGCTCATAGTGGTATTCGCAGCCCAGATCGCGCACCGGGTCCTCGGTCATGCGCAGGCTGCCGCCCGGCTCGCCCATCCAGCGGCGCACCCGGCTCAGGAAATCCTTCCAGATGCGGCGGTTGACCGATTCGCCGAAGTGTTCCCTCGCGCCCGGGATCAGGCTGCTCCAGACGCGGTAGGCCTCGCGGTCCTGATCGGCCGGGTAGTCGGGTTCGGCCTCGCGCACAAAGGCGATCGTGTCGCGCGCGACCTTGCCCGGGCGGAGCACGGCGGCGTTGCGGGCGCACCAGTCGCGCAGGTCGGCCCAGCAGTCGGCGTCCCCGGCGGCGTCGGTCGCGATCATCCAGATCGGCAGCGGGATATCGCCCTTCCGCAGCCCCAGGCGGCCCTCCGGGTCGTCGAAGCCGTCCAGATTCACGCAGGGGGCGGCGTTCGCCTGCGCCCGGAATTCGGCGGGAACCGGCGTGCTGCCCACGCAGGACAGACCGGCATAGCGCGCCGGGTCGGTCAGCGCCGCGCGCTGCGCGGCGGCCGCGCCCGCGCCGTAGCCCACGAGGTAGTATTTGGACTCATGCACACAGAACAGGTCGCGGCGGGTGAACGCCTGCTGCACCGCCCCGATATAAGCGGCGTCGCCCGCCGGGTCGCCGTAGGCCTCGTCGTCGTTCCAGCCCTCCGGCCCCGATTCCAGCACGCAGAGGATGAACTTCTCCTTGCACTCCTCGGTCTCGCAGAGCTGCTTCCAGCTGCTGTTCTCCAGAAACTCTTCGGCGCTCACGCCGCCCGGCGGCAGCAGCATCACGCCCGCGGTCGACGCCATTGCGCCGTCTGGCACATAATACAAAAACCGGCGGGTTCGCCCCCCGAGCTCGACCGAGCGCTCAAACGTGCCGTAGTACGTGGGCTGCATCGGGTCCATCGGGTCGATCGCCGCGCGGTGAAAATTCTTCTTCTCCATAGGGATGCTCCTCTCCTTCCCGGCCTGGCGGGTCGGGCGGAATTTCTTATGCCCCCTATTGTACACACTTCGCCCGCCGCCTGCAAGAGCTGTTTGCGCTTCTTTGCCCCGTTCTTACACATTTCTCCATTCAGCCCGTTTTTAGGCACAGTTTACAAGGTTCTATTTGTCATTTTGTACGAATTATACAACAGTTTTCGATCCGCGCGACAAAAAATCCTCCCTCAAAAAGAGGGAGGAAATCGTGTCTGCAGGGTGGCAAGTAGCCGCTCAATGACATCCGGAGCAGCCGGAGCAACAGCCCGAACAGCCGCCGGGGTTCTCCTGCACGCTCATCGGGTCGCCGCCGTTCATCGCCTCGGTGACGATGCGGTCGATGAAGCCGATCAGCTGCTCGGCCTCCTGCTGGGCGCGGTTGTAGTTCTGCATGGTCTCGTTCGCCATGACCTTGGCATACAGGTCGTTGAGCTCGGTCTGAATAGCCAGCGCGCGCTCCTTGTCGGCGGCGTCGCCCAGCGAGACCTCCTGATACTCGTTGTTCAGACGGCCGAACTCGGCGATCATCGCCTGCAGCTCTGCGTCTGCGTCGTTTGCCTTGCGGGCGGCGTCGAGCGCCAGATAGCGCGGGTCAGACTGCAGCGCCTTTGCGGCCTCTCGGAACAGGGTGATTGCATCCATCTATAAATTTCTCCTTTGTTTGGAAATGACAAACCGGAATCCCGGTCAATCGCGGTAGTTGAAGGTGATCGGCCGGACGGTGTTGTCCAGCGGCGCGCAGGTGTAGCCCGCAGCGTTCAGCTGCTCCAGAATGGTGGGCAGCGCGGCGGCCGTCACCGCCTTGTCCACGCCGTCGTGCAGCAGGATGACCGGATGGGCGTTCTTGCCCACGCCGTCCATGACCTGCGCCGCCATCTGGCTCCACGTGCGCGCCGAGCCGTCCGCATCGCCGCAGGAGGCGTTCCAGTCGTAGTAGACGAAGCCGCGGCGGAGCATCTCGCTGATGATCTCCTGATAGACGTCCCGGTTATAGGCGTTGATCGAGCCGCCCGGGAAGCGGAACACGGTCGGATACACGCCGGTCGCCTGATAGATCGCCTGATAGGTCTGGTGGAAGTCGTCAAGGAAGGACTCGACCGAGCTGTACACGGCCGGGTAGTCGTGCGAATAGGTGTGGACGCCCAGCGTGTGCCCCTCGGCCACGATGCGCTTGAGGATGTCCTCCCTGCCCGCGATGTTCTTGCCGATGACGAAGAAGGTGGCCTTGGCGTTCGAAGCCGCCAGCGCGTCCAGCACCGCCGTCGTGTTGTTCGACGGGCCGTCGTCAAAGGTCAGGTAGACGGTCTTCTCCCTGTCCTCGGCGAAGGGCTGCATTTCGGAGACCTTCATGTCGGGATACAGCTCCTGATAGGCGATCGTCGTGCCCTCGAGCTGGGCGGCCCGGGTGGCCTCGGGCACCAGTTCATTGAGCGCGTCGACCTCCTGCTGCAGCGCGGTGTTCTGGGCCTTCAGCTCCTCGATCTCGCCGGTCGCGGTGACCGCGCGGCGGAAGAACAGGACGATGAGCACGACGGCCGCGATGCAGGCGGCGGCCAGCAGCAGCTTCAGGATGAATTGTAAGGGAGAACGGCGTCGCCGCCGGTAAGAAGACGAATAATAGGACTGTCTGCGCAAGATCAGGCCCTCCTTCGATGTCATGGTATTTACTATTATACCGTTTTTTTGCGCAAAATCAACCGTTCGACCGCGTTCGCCCCAAGAATTTGCGTTTCTTCTCCCGCAAGATGCCGCAAATCCGGCATTTTATTCCATAATGTCGACGTTTTCGCCGCGCAGGATCTTGTTCATGTTCCGCACCGCGCACATTTTGCCGCACATGGTGCAGGTGTCCTCGTGCTCGGGCTTGGACTCGGCGCGGTAGCGGCGGGCCTTTTCAGGGTCGATCGCCAGGCTGAACTGGCGCTCCCAGTCGAGCTCGCGGCGGGCCTCGCTCATCTCGTAATCCCAGCGGTCGGCGTCCGGAATGCCCTTCGCGACGTCGGCCGCGTGCGCGGCGATTTTGGAGGCGATGATGCCCTCGCGCACGTCGTCGACGGTCGGCAGGCGCAGGTGCTCGGCCGGGGTGACGTAGCACAGGAAGGCCGCGCCGTAGGTCGCCGCAATCGCGCCGCCGATGGCCGCCGTGATGTGGTCGTAGCCAGGCGCGACGTCGGTGACGAGCGGCCCCAGGACGTAGAAGGGCGCGCCCTTGCAGATGGTCTGCTGGATCTCCATGTTGGCCTGAATCTGGTTGAGCGGCATGTGGCCCGGGCCCTCGATCATGACCTGCACGTCACGGTCCCACGCGCGCTGGGTCAGCTCGCCCAGCGTGACCAGCTCCTCGATCTGGGAGATGTCACCCGCGTCCGCGATCGAGCCCGGGCGGCAGGCGTCGCCCAGCGACAGGGTCACGTCGTGCTCGCGGCAGATGTCGAGAATCTCGTCGTAGAACTCATAGAACGGGTTCTCCTGCCCGGTCAGCATCATCCACGCGAAGATAATCGAGCCGCCGCGCGAGACGATGTTGGTGTGGCGCTTGCAGGCGCGCACCCGCTCGGCCGTGTGGCGGTTGATGCCGCAGTGGATGGTCATGAAGTCCACGCCGTCCTCGGCGTGCATCCGCACCACGTCGATCCACTCGCGCGCGGTGATTTTCTTGAGCGCTTTCGCGTAGTAAACGACCGCGTCGTAGATCGGCACGGTGCCCAGCATGGCCGGGCATTCGGCGGTCAGCTTGCGGCGGAAGACCTGCGTGTCGCCGAAGGACGAGAGATCCATGATGGCCTCGGCGCCCATGTTGACCGCCTGCATCACCTTTTCCATCTCCACGTTCATGTCCATGCAGTCGCGCGAAGTGCCCAGATTGACGTTGATCTTGGTCTTGAGCGCCTTGCCGATGCCGTACGGCTTCAGGCAGGTGTGGTGCTTGTTCGCGGGGATGCAAACCTGCCCCTTGGCCACCAGCGCGCGGAGCGCCTCGGCGTCCATCTTCTCATATGCCGCCACGGCCTCCATTTCCTTCGTCACGATTCCCTGCCTTGCGGCATCCATCTGCGTCGTGTACCCCATTGTCAGATCCTCCATTTGAAATAGATTTTTGGGGAAAACAAAAAGCCGTACCGGAGAAAGCCGGTACGGCAAAAAAAGCGGTGGGAACGGAACAAAAAGGCTGCAAAACGGCCCACGATCCGCTCGTGTTATTCTCCCTACGCCGGCATTATCCGTATCAGGTTCCTCGGGTTTAGAATGCGGTGCACTCATTCTCAGCAAGAAGCTCCCCGTTTTGAATTGTTGCAATATAACGATACGCCCGAACAGCCCGGTTGTCAACCCCTTTTTCAGCGGTAGACCCCGTTGCCGACCGCCTGATTGTACTGCATGCGGTCGCGCAGGGCGATAACGTAGTCGGGCTGGTATTCCTCGATATACTCGAAGAGGGTCATGTCGTCGTAATAGCGCAGGTCGAGCGCGCGCATCTCGTCAAACGAATAGTAGAGCAGTCCCTCGACCGGATTGGTGAACGAATCGCCGAAGATCAGCACGCTGGGCAGGTCGTCGCGGCCGGTGTCGATCACGGTCTCCCCGATGTCGCCGTTCATATACGAGCCGTAGGAGGCGTAGCCCTCCTTGGGGGTGAACACGGCCGGCTCGACCTCCTTGCCGTTGTCCGTCCGGGTGAATGGGATGGGCTCGGCGGGCTCGGCCCAGAGCAGGGTCTCCTGCACCCGCTGCAGGTTGAAGATCTTGCGGCTGTACGAGCCGTAGAACGCGCCCTCGGCCTCGTGGAACACGAGGTCATTTTCGCGCAGCACGGCCAGCGGCTCGTCCCGCCCCAGGTTGATCGTGTCCATGATGGTCTCGTAGGTCAGGCGCGCGCCCGCGAAGGTGTAGTGGTGGTCGAGCTTGGAATAGTAGGCGTCCTGTCCGCCGTGCGCCGAAAAGACCTCGTACATATTGATGGAGGTGATCCCGTTCTCACGGAAGCCCTCAAACAGCAGCCGCTCGGCGTTGTCGATCGTGTCCGTACCCGGCTGGAGGTAATCGGGGTACTGGTCGTAGCGGTCGCGGCGCTGCTCGGATACACCGCAGAAGATGAATTTGCCGCCGTAGGACGAGACCAGCTCATCGAGGGCGGTCAGTTCGCCCAGCTGCTGCTCCATCCGCCACGCGACCGCTTCCGCGTCGTAATGGTCGTAGTTGAGCTTGGCGAGCAGCGTGCCCGCGTCCGACTCGTACACGTCGTTGACGACCGGCTTGCCCAGCACGTCGCGGTTCAGGCGCACGTAGGCTTCGAGCATCTGATTGCGCCCGACGAGGTGGTCGGTCAGGTAGTCCTCCACACCCGCGACGAACGTGCCGCTCATCAGGCTGCGCGCGGTGAGCTGGGGGAAGGTGGCAAGGGTGCGGTTTTCGTAGAGCGAGACCTGCTCGCGCGGCAGCAGCACCGACAGGGCGGGCGGGATGATCAGCGCGGCGGCGAAAAGGACGACCGCCAGCAGATTGCAGATTTTTTTCATGGCGTCCTCCTCAGAACCGGAAATAAATGAACGGGTTGAAGGTGGACGAGATCATCCACACAACCGAGCAGGCGAACACGGCCGCCGCCCAGAGGTTTTCGAGCGCGTACAGGCCGCTGTGCCAGTCGCGCCATTTGGCGCACAGCTTGGCCACCGGAAAGCTGCCGATGACGCAGGCCAGAAACTCCCAACGGTACTCGACGAGCAGGTAGACCGTCTGCCGCTGCACGCCCGCCGCGGGCGTGAACATGGCGGCCAGGTATTGCCCCGCGAGCGGCAGCGAATCCGCCCGGAAGAGCACCCAGCCGAGCACGGCCAGCACAAAGGCGTACAGGGTCGCGAGGGGCGCGGGCAGGCGCGCGATCCATTTGCCGAGGAAAAATTTTTCCAGAAGCAGCAGCACGCCGAAGTACAATCCCCAGCACAGGAAGGTCCAGTTCGCGCCGTGCCAGATGCCGGTCAGCAGCCAGACGGCCATGATATTCACGATGTGGCGGGCGGGGCCGACCCGGTTGCCGCCCAGCGGGATGTAGACGTAGTCGCGGAACCAGCTCGAGAGCGAGATGTGCCAGCGCCGCCAGAACTCGGTGACCGAGCGCGAAATGTAGGGGTAGTTGAAGTTCTCGAGGAAGTGGAAGCCGAACATGCGGCCAAGGCCGATGGCCATGTCCGAATAGCCCGAGAAGTCGAAATAGATCTGGAAGGTGTAGGCGACCGCGCCCACCCAGGCGAGATCCCAGGTCAGGAAGGCGGTGTCCAGCCCGAACACCTCGTCCGCGACGGCGGCCATGGCGTTCGCGAGCAGCATCTTCTTGCCAAGGCCGATGCAGAACCGGCGGATGCCGGCGGCCATCTCGTCGACCGACTCCCGCCGCTCGACGATCTCGGCCGCGATCGTTTCATACCGGACGATCGGGCCCGCGATGAGCTGGGGGAACAGGGCGACGTAGAGCGCGATGTGCAGCGGGTTTTTCTGGGGCGCGACCGTGCCGCGCGCGACGTCGAGCACGTAGCTCAGCCCCTGAAAGGTGAAGAACGAGATGCCGATGGGCAGGGTAATCTCTGGCACGGGCAGGTGCAGCCCGAACAGGCCGTTCGCCGACGAGAGCAGGAAGCCGGTGTACTTGAACCAGACGAGCAGGCCGATGCCGCAGACCGATGCCAGCACGACGCCCAGCCGCCGGGTGCGCTCCCGCCCGGCCAGCAGGCCGCAGGCATAGTTGAGCGCGATGGACGCGAGCATGACGAACACAAATTTGGGCTCGCCGCAGGCGTAAAAGCCCAGACTGAACGCGAGCAGCACGGCGTTGCGCGCCGCCCGGGCACGCGCGGGCACGGCGAAATAGACCGCGAGCAGCGCGGGCAGAAAACCGAACAGAAACAGCGGACTGCTGAAAACCATGATGAAACTCCTTTAAAACGCCGGGCGCGCGCCCGGCACGGTGATCAGTTTATTATACCATAAAGTTGGAAAATTTTTAAGCGGAAGTCACGCATTTTACGCCTTTCCGGCATAACGGGGCGAAAGAAGGCGGGTCTGCGGCGATGACGCCGGGGCGGACACAAGGATTGCGTCTGAACGCACCCGGCTCCATTCGTTTTTCCGCGGGTTCTTGACACATTTTGACACATATGGTAATATATCCAATATCCATAGTATGTTGATTGGTTTTATGCCTGTAAAAAGAAACCACCTATGGAAAGCGCGATTGAGCGGCCGGCATCAGACAGGCCATGGCGCGCGCCGGGCTTGGGACCCCGGAAGAAACCCCGGGGGTTATTCATAAAAAACAGTGCTTTGATCTCGGAGGGAATCATTATGAAGCTCGCGATGGCGCAAATGCGCATGAGCGCTTCCGTGGAGGAGAATCTCGCGCGGACGCTCCGCTTTCTGGAGCAGGCTGCGGCGGCCGGAGCCGATCTGATCCTGTATCCCGAGGTACTGCTCTCCCCCTTCTTCCCCCAATATGAAAAGCGGGACGCCGGGCCCTGGGCGATGGATCTGGACGGTCCCGAGCTCACGGCCATCCGGAACGCCTGCCGCAGGCACCGAATCTGCGCCAGCCCCAACGTGTACCTCAGGCTGGGCGGGCGCCGGTATGACGCTTCCCTGCTGATTGACGCCACGGGCGGCATTTTGGGGATTTCCAAAATGGTGCACATCGCGCAGGCGAAGTATTTTTATGAGCAGGACTACTATGCCCCATCGGAGGACGGCTTTCGGGTTTATGAAACGCCTTTTGGAAAAATCGGCATCGTGATCTGTTTCGACCGGCACCTGCCCGACGGGATCCGCTCCTGTGCAAAGCAGGACGCGGACATCATCCTCATCCCGACCGCCAACATCGCGGGAGAGCCGCTTGAGCTCTTTGAATGGGAGGTTCGGGTCCAGGCCTTTCAGAACACCGTCTTCCTCGCGATGTGCAACCGGGTGGGCCCGGAGGGAGAGCTGACCTTCGTCGGGCAGTCCCTGCTGGCCGGGCCGGACGGGAGCCTGCTGCACAAGGCCGATGGCAAAAAACGACTGATTATACTGGATGTGCCCCTCGCGGCGGCGGCCCGGGAACGGAAGGCGCGCCCCTGGCTGACACTCTGAATCAAACGGAGGGAAACCCATATGAATTTCATCTTTATCTCACCGCATTTTCCCCATACTTACTGGCAGTTCTGCGACCGGCTGCAGCATGGGTGGCTTCCACGCAGGCAATTTCTTCTTCCGCCATCCCGACCTGTTCGACACGGTCGTCGCCGCCGCCTTCGAGGTGGCCGACATCTACGAGACCTCGGTGTGCCCCCTGGCCCGGGTCATGCGGTATGAACTCCGCAAGCGGGGGATCAAAAAGCTCAAGGTGGTCTACTCGAAGGAGCCCGCCCTGACGCCCATCGACGACATGACGATCAGCTGCCGCGCGCACTGCATCTGCCCGCCCGGCACCGCACGGAAGTGCACCCAGCGGCGTCAGGTGCCCGGGAGCAACGCGTTCGTTCCCTCAACGGTCGGCCTGATCATCGCGGGCGAAGTGGTGAAGGACCTCTCCGGCTTCTGCGGCCGCGCCTGACCAGGCGGGGCATCTGCCGATCTCCAGCCGGTACCTCTCGGGCAAGGACGTGAACTTTTCCCAGAACGGCCTGCTGCGGGACGCGCTGCAGCGGGGCGGCGCCGCGGTCGTCCGCCTCGACCTCGACGGCTGGCATTACGTGCTGCTGACGGGACTCCGGGAGGAGCAGGTCTGCCTGTTCGACCCCTATTTTCTGACCGCGCCTCTTGGCCCCCCGGAGATCCGGATGATCGACGACCATCCGGCGGAATACAACCGCATCGTCCCCGTCCGGTTTTTTGACCGGGAGACCCGGGATTATTACGCTTTCGGGCCGTCAGATGGCCGCGAGGCTGTGCTCCTGTTCAACGAGCGCACCAAGCTGACGGCTGAAAAGACCATCGAATACATGATCTGACCGTTTTCGGCGGGCCCGGCACCCGCCATTTTCTTTGGAACGCAAAAAAGCCGCCTGTTCGCACCTTCTCCGTGTGAACGGGCGGTCTTCTGTTTTCACAAGCGCACGGGCTCCGCATCAGATGATGTAGTCGTTTCCCTCCGCGTCCCGCCGCATCAGATCGGCGATGGTCACGCTGTCCAGATACTCATTGATGATTTGATCCAGCCCCTTCCAGAGAGGCAGGGTGCGGCAATCCGCCATGCGCGGGCAGACCGGCGCATGCGGCTCCAGACACGAAACCGGCGCAATGGAATCCTCCGTCAGCCGCAGAATGCTGCCGGCAGTATAGCACTCTGGCGGCTTCGTCAGCTTGTATCCGCCGCCCTTCCCCCGGATTCCGGACAGCATCCCCGCCTTTACGAGGAGCTTTGCGATGCTTTCCAGATATTTTTCCGAAATTTCCTGCCGCTCCGCGATCGTCTTGAGCGGAATGTATCCATCCGATTGGTGCTCTGCAAGATCGACCATGACTCGCAGGGAATACCGGCCTTTTGTAGAAATCAGCATAGTCCATCTCTCCATCTTTTGTATAAACCTATTATACCACAAGGTAAATGGGAAAATCAATTGGAAAATCCTGAAAAACCCCCTTGACAAAACAGCCCGCAGAACATATAATCATATTAACCTACTTGAAAGGTTGGTATTTCAATGAACACTTACCCGGTTCCCTTCCGATGTTGCCGATGACGCCGGCACGCCCCGCGTGTCTCCCCATCCCAACAACGAATCGATAAATACTACTATTGGAGGAATTCAATCATGAGCAACATTTATACATCGGCCGACCAGCTGATCGGCAAGACCCCGCTGCTGGAACTGGTTCACCTCGAGAAGCAGGAAGGGCTGGAAGCCCGCATTCTTGCCAAGCTGGAATACTTCAATCCGGCGGGCTCGGTCAAGGATCGCGTCGCCAAGGCCATGATCGACGACGCCGAGGCCAAGGGCCTGCTGAAGCCCGGCTCCGTCATCATTGAACCCACCTCCGGCAACACCGGTATCGGCCTGGCCTCCGTGGCCGCCGCCCGGGGCTACCGCATCATCATCGTCATGCCCGAGACCATGTCCGTCGAGCGCCGCCAGCTGATGAAGGCCTACGGCGCGGAGCTGGTGCTCACCGAGGGCG
>CAMEPU010000014.1 GCA_945932315.1 uncultured Clostridia bacterium | reverse complement strand
GGCTGCCGCGGCTTCTTCTACGCGGGCAACGACGTGGCGGGCATCGCCATGCTGCTCCTGCCGCTGGCCTTCGCCGTGCTGCTCCAGCTCGACCGGATCGACCGCAAGGCGCTGCCCTATCTGGCCGCCCCCGGTCTCGGCATCACCACCCTGCTCCTGCTGGGCACCAAGACCGCCTTTCTGGGCGCGGGCGTGACGGTGGGCGCGGTGCTCGTCTTTGTCCTGATCGACGCGCTCATCCGCAAAAACACCCGCCTGCTCGGCCGCTTCGGTCTGGCGATACTCGCTTTCGCCGTCATTTACGCCCTGTTCGCCCTGCTGACCGGCGGGCGGCTGGCCGACACCATCGTGCGCTCCTTCACCATCGCGGGCGATTTCGTCGGCAGGGCGGACGCACAGGACGCGGTGTTCTCCGGGCGCACGGGCAAGCTGCTGCTCGCCCTTGAGCAATTCAAGTCGCTCGCTCCCCTCTCCCTGCTTGTCGGCATCGGCCGGGGCACCCAGGCGCGCATCATCGAAATGGATCTCTGTGAGGTGGTGCTGTATTACGGCGCGCTCGGCACAGTCTCGATGCTCTGGATCTACCTCAAGAACGGGGTGCTCTTCCTGCGCGACCTGTTCACCCGCTTCGGACTGACCGCCTATTGCTGTGCGATCTCGCTCGGCCTGTGCGTCGGCTATCTCACGATCGCCGGGCACACGCTGTTCAGCGTCACCTCGGGCTTCTATTTCGCCCTGATTCTGCTCTACGCCCGGATCGCCTGCAGCAAAACCGGCCTCGACACCCGCATTGTATAACGGATTTTCTCTGACAGCCCCGGAAACGGGGCTGTTTTTATGTGCTTTTTGCACACATCGTCCTTGTCCATTTTGTGCTTGTTTTGTTCCGTTTTGTGCGAACAGCTTTATTTTCCTGTCTTTTAACTTGCTTTATCACGGAAAAGTTACCTTTTCTACCATCTATTTTCCTACAATTTTGCTTTGAATTTGTAGCACTTTGTCCGCTTGACTTTCCTGTACAATTGAATTAAGATATGTTCACAGAGCACAGAAAAGAGATTTCGCACAGTCCCAACAGAAGAGAAAGAAAAAAATTGAGAGAGAGGTTTTACCAAATGAACAAGAAACTGATCAGCGCATTTCTGGCCGGTATCATGACTTTGTCTCTGGCCGCCTGCGGCTCCAGCACGGGCGCGGGTTCTTCCGCTTCCTCCGGCGCGGCTGCATCCTCCGGTTCCGCCGCTTCGGGCGATGACATTCACATCAGTGTTGTCCTGAAGACCACCGCTTCCGAGCACTGGCAGCTCGTTATGGCCGGCTGCAAGCAGTTTGAGTCCGAGCACGAGGGTCTGACCATCGACGTCACCGGTCCCGCTTCCGAGACCTCTTACGACGATCAGCAGAACATGATCGAGACCAGCCTGAACAACAAGGACATCGACGCTCTGATCATCGCTCCCCTGCAGTCTGACGTAGCGGCGAACCTGATTGCCGGCGAGACCCGCCCGGTATTCGCGCTCGACACCAACATCACTGCTCCCGAGATCGTCTCCTTCATCGGCACCGGTAACGAAGAGGCTGCCAAGCAGGGCGCTGCCCTCGCGGTTCAGGCTGCGAAGGATGCCGGCTGGGAGACCATCGAGTGCATCGAGATCGCAGGCGTTCAGGGCGACGCGACCAACACCGCCCGTATGAACGGCTACACCGCTGGCGTTGAGGAGAACGGCGGCGACTTCCTCGAGGCTGAGGTTCAGTACGCAAACGCAGTTGCTGACCAGGCGACCACCTGCATGGAAGCTGTTATGCAGACCCATCCGGATGGCGTAGCGATCATCTGCGCGAACAACGACGATATGGCTTCCGCTGCCGCTCGTGCCGCTTCCGGCGCTGCTGGCTGGGAAAAGACCATCTTCCTGGGCTTTGACGGCTCCACCGGCGCTTGCCAGGCGATTCTGGACGGCCAGATGACCATGTCCATCGCGCAGCAGCCGTATGAGATGGGCTACAAGGCCTGCGAGGCAGCTTACAAGACCCTGATGGGCGAGACCGTCGACCAGTTCATCGACTCCGGTATCGAGGTTATCACCCCCGAGAACGCTCAGGCTCGTATCGACACCGTCAACAGCTACCTCGGCAAGTAATTTTCACAGCGATCCCTTTCGAGACGCGCCCTTGGGCGCGTCTCTTTTTTACTTTCAAATCGTATGAAAAACCTTACAAATGATAGGATTTGGTCGAAAAGTCTTGTTTTTGCGCCGTTTCGCGCTATAATGAAAGCAGGAACGGCCGCTTTGGGGAATTTGGCGGCCAAAAAAGATTTGGGAGGAACAATATGCAAGCACTGTTTGACGTGATCAACATGGTCTGCGACAAGATCCAGGTGGTCTCCGACCTCTTCTGGGACTTCCCGACCAACTTCGACTGGTATGCCAACATCCCGATCCTGGGCAATTTCTCGCTCGCGATCATTCTGCTCGTCGGCTCGGGCATCTTTTTCTCGTTCCGGCTGGGCTTTGTGCAGGTGCGCCGCTTCACCTACGGCCTGCGCGTCCTGCGCGAACGGGCGGCTGAAACGACCGGCATCTCGCCGCTCGCCGCCTTCTTCCTGTCCACCGCCATGCGCGTCGGCCCGGGCAACATTCTTGGCGTCACGGGCGCGATCTCGGTCGGCGGCCCGGGCGCGCTGTTCTGGATGTGGATCTCGGCCTTCTTCGGCATGGCCACCGCTTTCTGTGAATCGACTCTGGCGCAGATCTTCAAGGAGCGCAAGGACGACGAGTACGTCGGCGGTCTGGCGTTCTACGGCCGCCGCCTGCTGAAGGGCTCGGCCGCTGTCGGCGTCTTTCTTTCGGTCATGTACATCGTCTACGCGCTGCTGTGCTTCCCGGCGCAGGGCTTCAACACGATCTCGGCCGTCGGCCAGATCGCGGAGACCGTCACCGGCCACGCCATCCCGACCAACTCGGCGCTGTACTGGATCGCCTTTGTCGTCCTGATCATCGCGACTATCGCGATCTCCTTCGGCGGCATCAAAAAAGTCACCAAAGTCACCGACCTGCTCGTCCCCATCATGGCCTGCGTCTATGTCGCGACCGTTATCGTGCTGACCGTCGTCAACCTTGACCGCATCCCGTGGTTCTTCGCCTCGATCATCAAGGGCGCATTCAAGCCCGAGGCCGTCTTCGGCGGCGCATTCGGCGTGGCGCTCGTGCAGGGTGTCAAGCGCGGCCTGATGTCCAACGAGGCCGGCCAGGGCACCATCACCATGCCCGCCGCCGCGTCCAACGCCAAGCACCCCTGCGATCAGGGCTGTGTGCAGGCGCTCGGCGTTTTCCTCGACACCATCGTCATCTGCACGCTGACCGGCTTTGTCGTCATCATGGGCCGCGTCTGGCTGACCGACAACAGCGCGGCATGGTTCGAGATGGGCAAGCTGCCCAAGTTCCTGGCCTCGGCCACCGAGCTCGCCCCCGGCACCGCGTTCAACACCGTGGTCTCCCTGCTCGTTTCGGTCTGCTTCGGCCTGTTCGCTTTCACCTGCCTGCTCGGCTTCATGTCCTTCACCGAGATCTGCGCCAACCGCATCTCGACGGACAAGCGCTTCATCAACGTGATCCGCGTGCTCTGCCTGATCGTCATCTCCTTCGGCGTTCTGACCAGCATCGCGGGTCTGGATCTGAGCTCGCTCTGGAACCTGTCCGACTTTGCGAACATCCTGATCTGCTACTGCAACATCCCGCTCCTCTATGTGGGCTTCAAATACGTCAAGCGCGCGGCTGACCACTTCGAGCGCAGCGACGGCACCCCCTTCACGAGCGAGGTCGCCGGCATCGACGTCCCGGTCTGGGACGAAAAGGCCGCAGGCAAAAAATAATCTTTCACACACCAAAATGATTTCCCGGAGTCCGATGGCACGCCCATCGGACTCTTTTTTCTCCGCAAAACTGCATTTGACCACAGGCACGGAAAAGGGTATGATGAAAGCAGATATTCCGTCTGTTTTTCCACCCCTGATCCGAAAGGAGAACATCCGCCATGGCGATCTCATTCAACGAACAGCAGAAGGTCTTCCGCCTGGACACGCCCCACACGACCTACCTCATCGGCGTCGTCGACGACGAAGGCTTTCTTGGGCATATGTACTATGGCCCGCGCATCCCGGACGACGATATGCAGTATCTGATGCGCATCTACGAGCCGCCCTATGTGCCCAGCCGCAACAACCGCGACCGGCTGGCCTTTCTGTCCGTGTTTCCGACCGAATATTCCGGCCACGGGCAGGGCGATTTCCGCGAATCCTGTCTGCAGGTCGAAACGGCGGAGGGCTGCCGCGTCTGCGGGCTGACCTACGACAGCCATCAAATCTACGGCGGCAAGCCCGCGCTCGACGGCCTGCCCGCGACCTACGGCGGTGCGGAGGACTGCGCGACGCTCGAGCTCCACTGCAGGGATGCCGCGCTCGGCCTCGAGGTCATCCTGTATTACACCGCCTTCTCCCGGATCGACGCCATCACCCGCAGCGTGCGCATTGTCAACCACAGCAAGCAGGATATCCGCCTGGAAGCCGCGCTCTCGGCCTGTCTCGACCTCGACGACCGCGACTTCGACACGATCACCCTGCACGGCAGCTGGTCGATCGAGCGGATGCTCTGCCGCAACCGGCTGGGGATGGGCAAGCATGGCGTGTCCTCGCTGCGCGGCATCTCCTCCCATCAGGAGCAGCCCTTCCTCGCGCTGGCCGAGCACACCGCCACCCAGGAGCACGGGCTGGTCTATGCGATGCACTTCGTCTACTCGGGCAATTTTCTGGCGCAGGCCGAAAAGAGCGAGGAAGGGCAGGTGCGCATGGTCATGGGCATCCACCCGACCGATTTCTGCTGGACGCTCGCGCCCGGAGAGAGCTTTCAGGCGCCCGAGGTCGTGCTGGTCTGCTCGGACACCGGCCTCGACGGCATGACGCACACCTTCCACGACCTGTACCGGAAGCATCTGGTGCGCGGGCCGTGGCGGGACGCCCCCCGTCCGGCCCTGATCAACAACTGGGAGGGCACCTATTTCGACTTTGACGAGGAAAAGCTGCTCGCGATCGCCCGGGAGGCGGCAGCCGCCGGGCTCAACCTGTTCGTCATGGACGACGGCTGGTTCGGCCGCCGCGACGACGACAATTCCAGCCTGGGCGACTGGTATGTGGACACCCGCAAGCTGCCCGGCGGGCTTGCGCATCTGGCGCAGGAGATCAACAAGCTGGGCCTGCGCTTCGGCATCTGGATCGAGCCCGAGATGGTCTCGCCCGATTCCGACCTCTACCGCGCCCACCCCGATTACGCGCTGCAGGTCCCGGGGCGGCCGGCCACGCTCCGGCGCAACCAGCTCGTGCTCGACTTCTCGCGGCGCGAGGTGCGCGACTGTGTGTACGCGCAGATCCATGCGTCGCTCGGGTCGGCGAACATCGCATATGTCAAGTGGGATATGAACCGCGCGCTGACCGACGCCGCCAGCTGCTGTCTCGCAGCCGGACAGCAGGGCGAGCTGTTCCACCGATATGTGCTCGGCGTGTACGAGCTGCAGCAGCGCCTGCTCGACGATTTTCCCGGGCTGCTGCTCGAAAACTGCTGCAGCGGCGGCGGGCGCTTCGACCCCGGCATGCTGTATTACAGCCCGCAGATCTGGACGTCGGACAACACCGACGCGATCGACCGCCTGCGCATTCAGGAGGGCACGGCGCTGCTCTATCCCTTCTCGACGATGGGCATGCACGTCGCGGCCTGCCCGAGCCACACCAACGGCCGGGTCACTCCGTTTGAAACCCGTGCGCTGGTCGCCCTGCCCGGCTGCTTCGGCTACGAGCTCGACCTGACCGCCCTTTCGGACGAGGACAAGGCTCTGATCCCCGGCCAGCTCGCGGCCTACCGCCGGTACAACCCGATCTTCCGCACGGGCGACTATTACCGGCTGGCGTCCTTCGCGGAAAACGGCGTGTATGACGTGTTCATGGCGGTGACCAAGGACAAGACCGAGGCCGCCATCAGCTATGTGCAGGTGCTGGGCAATTACCGGAGCGCGTCCCGGCACGTTTACCCGCGCGGGCTCGACCCGGCGCGGCGGTACCTCCACTCGGTCACCGGAGAAGCGCATTCGGGCGCGGCCTGGATGCAAGGCGGCATCCTGCTGCCCCGGCTCTTGGGCGATTATCAGGGACAACTGATCGTTTTGACTGCGGAGGACGAACATGGAAGCATTTGACTACACAATTCTGGATGACCCGCGCCGCTTTGCCGAGCACCGGATGCCCGGCCACTCTGACCACCGCTTTTTTGACCCGGACGGTGCGGAGCCGGTGTGCAGCTTAAACGGCGACTGGTTCTACCGTTGGAGTCCGAACGTGGCCGAGGCGCAGCGCGCGCTCGCGGGCTTCGAACGGTCGGAGACCGACTGCACCGGTTGGGACACCATCCGGGTGCCCGGCCACGTCGAGCTGCAGGGGCACGGCGCGCCCCAATACGTCAACATTCAGTACCCGTGGGACGGCGCGGAGGCGCTGCGGCCGGGCGACACGCCCACGCGGTACAACCCGGTCTCGACCTACGTGCGTTCTTTCACCCTGCCCGAGCGGTTTCGCGGGCGGCGGGTCTACCTGAGCTTTCAGGGAGCCGAGAGCGCGCTCGCGGTCTGGCTCAACGGGACATACATCGGCTTCGGCGAGGACGCGTTCACCCCGTCCGAATTTGAGGTCACGGACGCGCTCACCGAGGGCGAAAACAAGCTGGCCGTGCAGGTCTTCCGCTACACCTGCGCGAGCTGGTGCGAGGATCAGGACTTCTTCCGCTTTTCCGGCCTGTTCCGGGACGTGCTCCTCTATGCAATACCCCGGGTGCACGTTTTTGACCTCGACCTGCGGCAGTCGGTCGAGGCCGACCTGTCGTGCGCCGCATTGCGCGTCACCCCGGCGGCCACCGCGCCCGGCCGGGCGGTCTGCACCCTGTTTGACGGGAGCAAAGCGGTCGCCCGCGTTGCGGGCGCGCTCGATGCCGCGCTCACCTTCCGGGTTCCCCATCCCCGGCTTTGGAGCGCGGAGGAACCGACGCTCTACCGGCTCGAGATCGAGGTGCTGGACGCGGACGACGTCCCCACCGAACGCATCGAGGAGCAGATTGGCTTCCGCCGGTTTGAAATCCGGGACGGCCTGATGCTGCTCAACGGCCGGCGCATCGTCTTCCGGGGCGTCAACCGCCACGAGTTTTCGGCGCAGAACGGCCGGTGCGTCACCGAGGCCGAGACCGAGCGCGACATCATCACGATGAAGCGGAACAACATCAATGCCATCCGGTGCTCCCACTATCCCAACCAGACCTTTTTCTACCGGCTTTGCGACCGGTACGGCCTGTACGTCATCGACGAGACCAATCTGGAAGCGCACGGCAGCTGGAGCATGCTGGCGGCCGGGCAGATCACGAACGACGAGCATGTGCCGGGCGACAACCCGGACTGGGAAGCCCGCCTGGTGTCCCGCGCCGAGAGCATGCTCCGCCGCGACCGCAACCACGCCTGCGTGCTCATCTGGTCATGCGGCAACGAGTCCTACGGCGGCACAAATTTTCAGGCCATCAGCCGCTATTTCCACCGGATGGACGACCGCCCGGTGCACTACGAGGGGGCGACCGTCGACACCCGCCACCCCGAGATCTCGGATATCTTCAGCAACATGTACTTCCCGGCCGAGGAAATCCGTGACCTTCTGGCGCGCGATTCCTCCAAGCCCGCGATCTCGTGCGAGTACGGCCACGCGATGGGCAATTCGTTCGGCGGACAGGACCGCTACATCCGCCTGAGCGAGGAAGTCCCGGCCTATCAGGGCGGCTTCATCTGGGATTACATCGATCAGGCGCTGCTGACGCGCGACCGCTTCGGCCAGCCCTATCTGGGCTACGGCGGCGATTTCGACGACCGCCCCTGTGACTACGATTTCAGCGGCGACGGGCTGGTCTACGCCGACACCCGCGTGCCCTCCCCCAAAATGCAGGAGGTTAAATATCTCTATCAGCCCCTGCGCATCGAAGTCGGGCGGGACAGTGTGACGGTCAGAAACCGCAGTCTGTTCACCAACAGCGCGGCCTACGCCTGCCGGGTGACGCTCGCCCGCGAGGGAAAAACGCTGTCCGAAGCGCCGCTTGCCACCGCCGCCGCGCCCGGCGCGGCGGAGACCTATCCGCTCCCGCTTTCCCTCCCGGACGCGCCGGGGGAATACACCGTCACTGTGTCCTTCCACCTGCGGGAGGACACCCTGTGGGCGGAAAAAGGACATGAAATCGCCTTCGGGCAGGGCGTGTTCGGACAGTACGAACCCGCGCCCGGGCGGATCCAGCACATGGAGATCATCGAGGGCGGCTGGAACATCGGCTTCCGGGGCGAGGAGTTTCAGATTCTGTTCTCCAAGCTGCACGGCGGGCTGATCTCCTACCGCTATAAGGGTCGCGAGCTACTGCAATCCATCCCGGCGCCCAACTTTTGGCGCGCGCCCACGGCCAATGACCGGGGCAACTTCCTTGCCGCCCGCCGCGGCCAGTGGAAGCTGGCGAGCCAGTACCTGACGGCCAAGGAAATTCCGGCGACGCTGGGCCCCGACTGGACGCGCCCGGCGGGCTGCCGCCGCGAGGGAAACGCGGTGATCTATACCTATCTGATGCCCACCGCGCCGCAGACCGCGTGCACCCTGCGCTATACGGTGGAACCCGACGGCACGGTCGAAGCGACGCTCGAAAGCGATGCGCCGCTCAGCTTGGGCGCGCCGATCGAGTTCGGCCTACTCTTCAAGATGCGTGCTGATTGTGACCGCGTGCGCTGGTACGGTCTGGGCCCCGCCGAGACCTATGCCGACCGCAAGCAGGGCGCGAAGCTCTCCGTTTACGAAAACCGGGTTGCCGACAACATGGCGGGCTATCTGGTGCCCCAGGAGTGCGGTGCGAAGCAGGGCGTGCGCTGGGCGTCGGTCACGGATGAGGGCGGTCTCGGCCTGCTGTTCATGGGCGACGGGATGCAGTTCTCGGCCCTGCCCTACACGCCATTTGAACTGGAAAACGCCGCGCACCCGCATGAGCTATCCCCCGCGCATTATACGGTGATCCGCGCGGCGCTCGGCTCACTGGGCGTCGGCGGCGACGACAGCTGGGGCAGACTGACCCTGCCGCAATACGAGCTGGACGCCGCGCCCCTGCGCTTCACCTGCCGCTTCCGCGCGGTTGATCCATTCTGAAAACGAACACGACAAAGCAGTCCCGGCCCGCGCAGATTGCGCGGGCCGGGACTGCTTTGCAATATGAAATCATATAGGGGGGGTATTTTTAAGCGCGGATCTCCTGACGCATGAAGCTGATATAGGCGACCGCGAAGCCCGCCATTGCGAGCGCGACCATGACGACCAGATGAGGCCAGATGAGCAGCAGGCTTTGGCTCAGCGGCAGTGAGCCCGCAATCGCGCCCACATACGAGGACATGGTCACAACGCCGATCGAGCGGACGTTGGGATTGAGGATGGTGGATGCCGCCTCACTGAACAGATAGTACGGTGAAACGCAGTTGAGCGCCAGATTCAGCTCATAATTGGGAATCATATTCGCCACGCCCTCAATGCCGTTTACCGGGAGCAGCGCGTTTGCAATGCCGCTCGCGACCAGACTCATGAACAGGCTGAGGAACAGCCAGATCGAGAGACTGACCAGCGCCGCGGTAGCGGCATGCCGGGTGAGCACCGAGAAGATGATCGCGAGCGCCAGCCAGACTGACATATAGACAGCGGACAGCAGCAGGAAAATCAGGATGCGCAGCACCTCTTCCCCGCTCGGTGGGATGCCGATCAGCAGCAGGCCCGCGCCGCACAGATAGAGCCCCAGCGTGAACACCAACAGCAGGATCGCGCTGGCGCCCGCCAGAAATTTGGCGTTGATGATCGAATCGCGGTAAATGGGCTGGGACGCGAGGCGGCTCAGCGTGCCCAGCGAGCGCTCGTTATTGACGGCGTCAAAGCCGAGCGTGATACCGACGAGCGGCCCCAGAAACGCGATGAAGGTGGCAAACGAGTAAATCGAGGTGCCGCTTGTCGTAAAGAGCTTGAGGAAAATGAATTCGCTGCTGTCGGACACCGCGTCCCGCAGATTGGACACCGCGCCGATCAGGCTGGCCGTCGTGATGAGCAGCAGCAGGCAAAAGAGCAGCTGATAGCGGTTGCTGTTCAGATGGTCGGCCAGCTCCTTGCGGTAAAGGGCAGCCAATCCGCCGGCCGGCCTCGTTGTTTTATTCTCTCTTTTTGCGGAAGATGCCGCGAATCGGGCCGCTCTGTTTTTGAGCGTCTGAATGTTCATGCTGCTCACCTGCCTTTTCAAAATATTTGCGGTAAATCTCGTCGAGATCGCCGCCGCGCTGGCGGAGCTGCAGCAGCGTATAGCCATTCTGCGCAAGCAGCATGGTGATCTCGTGCCGGATATCCTGCTTTGACTCCACTTCAAAGCCGCCGTCCTTATCGACGGTGACCGCGCGCACGCCCGGGAGCTCCGCAAGCAGCGTGCGCAGGCGCTCGTCGGCGGGCGCGGTCTGCAGCTCGAGGATGTAATTGCCCTCGTTTTGCAGCTGCCGGCCGAGCTCTTCGATCCGCCCGCACGCGATCAGCTTTCCCTTGACGAAAATGCCGACCCGGTCGCAGATCTGCTGCACCTGATAGAGCTGATGGGAGGAAATCAGGATCGTGCGTCCGTCCTTATCGGACAGCTCGCGGATGAGCGCGATCAGCTCCCGCATGCCCTCGGGGTCGATGCCCAGCGTGGGTTCGTCCATGATGATGACCTTGGGGTCCTTCATCAGCACATCCGCGATGCCGAGGCGCTGCTTCATACCGCGGGAATAGGTGCCCGCCTTGCGGTCGGCCGCGTAGGTCATGCCCACGCGCTCGAGCAGCTCGTTGATCCGCCGCTCGCAGATGGCGGGCTCAAGCCCGTTGAGCCGCCCCGTAAAGCGCAGGTTCTCCCGTCCGGTCAGCTCGGGATAAAAGCCGACGCTGTCGGGCAGGTAACCCACGATGCGCTTGACCGCCAGAGGATCGCGCGCGCAGTCATGCCCGTCGATGAAGGCGGTGCCGATGGTCGGCTCGGTCAGCCCGAGCAGCATCAGCGTGGTCGTCGTCTTACCCGCGCCGTTGGGGCCGAGCAGGCCGAACACCTCACCCTCCTGAATCTCCAGATTCAGCTTATCGACCGCGGTCACATCATCGTAGCGTTTGGTCAGCACCTGCGTTTGGATGATGGGATTGCTCATGCTCAGCGCCTCCCATATTTTCTGAAGACGTAATAGAGGCCGCCGCCCGCCGCAGCGATCAGCAGAATACCCACAACGCCCCAGACGGTCTCGGTCTTGACCGAAACGCGGAATTCGGCGGTGTCTGAGGTTTCACTGTTTTTCGCCGTGATCGTCAGGACATAGTCGCCGCTCATGGCATCCTCCGAGGGGGTCACATAGGCGGTGATCTCGCGGGTCGCCCCCGCCTCAAGCACGTCGATCGTGCTTTCCGAGAATTCAACCGTCCAGCTCTGCGACGTGGACGAGGTCAGGTTGATGTTCTGCAGGTCGATGTTGCCGTTGTTCGTGATGGTCAGGGTGACGTCGGTCTCCTTGTTTGCCGCGGCGTCAAAGCTCAGAAGGCCGCTCGGCGTAGAGAGGTCGATCGTGTAAGAGCCCGAGATGACCACGGTCAGCTCATCGGACAGGGTTTCGGAAGCCGAGATCGCCGAAATCGGAATGGTGTACTCGCCGGCCTCGACGCCGTTCGGCGGGGTGACCGTCACATCCATGGTCTGGCTGCCGCGCGCATCGACGTCGATCGCAGCCACCTGGGTATCCTCGCCCGAGGGCTTGAAGGTCACCGTCCAGCCGGTGGGCGCGTTCGACGAGAAGCTGTAAGACTGCTCCTTCGCGGTGTTATTCTGGATGGTGGAGCTGAAGCTGAAGCTGGTGCCCGCCGAGCCCTCCTGCTCGGCGTACTGGGTGGTGAACGCGCTGCTGCCCAGTTCCTCCTGGTCGACCTTGAGCGTCAGCACGAGCGACGAAGCCGCGCCGCCGCCCGCGGCCTGCAGCGTGATCTTGTAAGTACCTTCCGCCGCGTCCGCAGGGACGGTCACGTGGAAATCGGCCGAGGCGGTGTTGTCGCCGCTCCGGACATAAACGTTGCTGATTTCGCTGCCGCTGCCTTCAAAATAGCCTTCCCAGCCGGCGGGCATCGAGGTGACGGAAAGCGCGGCGTTGACGCCCGCGCCGCTGCCGTTCGAGAAGTCCAGCCGGAATTCCAGTTCGTCGCCCGCCTTGACCGTCAGGCCGGGATAGCTCGTGCTCATCTCGAGTCCGTTCGCGGCGGATGCGGTCACGGTCATGCATACAAACAGCGCCAGCGTGAATACGACGGCCAGGGCGCGTGAAGCCCGGTTGGGCTTGTGTCTGATCGGATGGTTCAACATGGATCACAGCTCCTTTGTGTTCTGTATTGCGGCGAGGGGTTCGCCTTTCTGTGTGATACCAATGTACCATCTCATTCTGAAGCGGTGCTGAAAAAACGAGGCTCTTTTTCAGCAAAAAACCGGGGGCGCAGAACAACTGCTCCCCCGGTCTGTTACAGCACAGGCAGTTCGACAAAAAAGGTGTTGACGCCGTTTCGGCTCTCCGCCCATATTTTTCCCCGGTGGCTCTGGACGATGCGCTCGGCGATCGACAGTCCCAGCCCATAGCTGCCGTCCCGGCTGCGGGCCTTGTCCACCCGGTAAAACCGCTTGAAAATATTTTTCAGCTCATCCGCCGGGATCTGCTCCCCCGGATTTTCGACCGACAGCAGACAATGCCGGTGGCGCCGCCGGAGGGTGACGAGAATCGGTCCCGTTCCGGCCGCGTACTTCTGCGCGTTGTCGAGCAGGATGTCCACGAGCTGCCTGAGATGGACATCGCTGCCCCGGACGCAGATCCCATCCTCCAGATTGCTGACCAGTTCGCGCCCCTTTTCAAAGCAGATGGGCTCAAAGGGCAGGGTCGCGTCCGAAACCAGCGCGCTCAGATCGACTGGCGCAAAGCTCGTCTGCGTGTCCCCGCTGTCCGCCCGCGCCAGTTCGAGCAGGCTCTCGACCAGACCGCGCATCTGGCGGGACATCACCAGAATATTCCGGGAAAAGCGGGCGCGCGCCTCCTCATCCTGCTCTTCGCTCTGCAGCAGCTCGGCGTTCGCCAGCACCACGGTCAGCGGCGTTTTGAGCTCATGCGAGGCGTCCGCGACAAACTGCCGCTGCTGCGCCCACGCGGTCTCCACCGGGCGGACGGCCCAGCGCGCCAGCAGGAAGCTGATGAGGAGAAAGGCAAAAAAGCTGGCTGCGCCGACGAGCAGACAATTTTGAATCAGGCTGTTCATCGTGCTGACCTCACTCGACATATCGGCAAAGACGATGCACTGCGCGTTGGGCGTCGCGACCCGGCAGAAGCGCAGATTGTATTCCGGAAGTACGCCGATCTGCTGTGCGGAGTTCGTCGATTGCGATACCAGTTCGCCCAAAAGCTCGTAATCGGTCAGGTCGTAATATCCGCCGCCGACGGCGAGCATCTCGTTGGACGCGCCCAGCTGGACCGCGAAATAAGGCAGCCGGATGCTGCCGCGCGGCTCGTCCGGGCGCCCGAGCCGCAGCGGATCGGAGGCCACAGCCTGCATCATCCGGATGCTCTCCTGCTCGAGATTGCACTTTGTAAAATAGAGCACGGTCGCAAAGATGGCGCAAAGCAGGATCGTGACGATCGCCATGTTGATGCAGACAAACTTGATGCGCAGCCGTCGGATCATTCGCTTTCCTCCTCCAGATGATAGCCCAGGCGCCGGATCGCCTCGATGCGGATGTTGGAGCCGATGCTGGCCAGTTTTTTGCGCAGGAAGCCGACATAGACCTCGACGTGGTTTTCCACCGCGTTGGAATCGTAGCCCCAGACCCGGGCCAGAATGACCTCCTTGGAAATAATCCTGCCCTGGGACTGCAGCAGGAACCGCATGACGTCGAACTCGCGCGCCGACAGCCGCACACTTTTTCCGCCGCAGATCAGCATGCTGGTGGACAGGTCGAGCACGGTGTTGCCGAAACTGAGCTCGTCCACCTGCGCGCCCTGCCGCCGCAGCAGCGCGTTGATGCAGGCGAGCAGCTCGCGGGTGTCAAACGGCTTCGTCAGATAATAATCCGCGCCCGCGTTCAGCCCCTCCACCCGGTCCTCGAGCGAGGAACGGGCCGTCAGCATCAGGATCGGGGTGGCGCACCGCTTGGCGCGCACCTGGCGCGCGACCTCATACCCATCCATTTTTGGCATCATCACGTCCAGAATCAGTAGGTCGTAGATCCCGAGTTCGGCGTATTCCTCCCCGGTCTCCCCGTCGTAAGCGACCTCGGTCTCGAAGCCCTTGCTTTCGAGCAGCGTTTGAATGGAATCGGCCAGCATTTTTTCATCTTCCACGATCAGTATTTTCATGACAGCCTCCCAGCGGATCCGTTTTCTTTTATCATAGCGTTCTTCGCTGAAAGGAAACTGAAAAACGCCTGAAATCATGAAATTGAATCGAAAAAAATGAGGGCGAACCCTCATTTTTTTGCAAATATCGCATTTTGCGCGCGGCGCTTCAGAAAATTTCCTTCGCGGCGCGGATGATCTGGCCGATCTCCTCGTCGGTGTGGACCGCGGAGAGGAACATGGCCTCAAACTGGCTGGGCGCGGCGTAGACGCCCCGCGCGAGCAGGCCGTTGTACCAGCGCTTGAACAGCTCGAGATCGGAGGACTTGGCCTGCGCATAACCGGTGACCGGCTGCTCGGTGAAGAACACCGTCAGGATCGAGCCGACCCGGTTGACCTGCACCGGCATGCCGGACAGGGCTTCCTGCAGGCCCTCCTGCAGCATCGCGCCCCGGCGCTCCAGCTCGGTGTAGATGGCGGGCGTGCTCTCCAGAATGCGGAGCTGCGCCAAACCGGCGGCCATGGCCACCGGATTACCCGACAGCGTGCCCGCCTGATAGACCGGGCCGAGCGGCGCGACCAGCTCCATCAGCTTGCGGCTGCCGCCGTAAGCGCCGACCGGCATGCCGCCGCCGATGATCTTGCCGTAGGTGACGAGATCGGCGCGGACGCCGAAATACTCCTGCGCGCCGCCGGGCGCGAGGCGGAAGCCAGTGATGACCTCGTCAAAGATCAGCAGGCTGCCGAATTCGTCGCACAGATCGCGCAGGCTCTGCAAAAAGCCGGGCTCGGGCGGGACGACGCCCATGTTGGCCGCGACCGGCTCGACGATGACGGCCGCCACCTGACCCGGATTGGCTTCGAGCAGACGGCGCACGCTGGCGGCGTCGTTGTAGTCGGCGGTCAGGGTGTCCCCAGCCATCTCGGCCGGAACGCCCGCCGAGTCGGGTGCACCGCCGGTCAGAGCGCCCGATCCGGCCTTGACCAACATCGAGTCGGAGTGGCCGTGGTAGCAGCCCGCGAACTTGATGATCTTGCTGCGGCCGGTCGCGCCGCGCGCGAGACGGAGCGCCGACATGACGGCTTCCGTGCCCGAGTTGACCATGCGCACCATCTCGACCCCGGTCATCCGGCAGACCTGCTCGGCCATGTCAACCTCGATGGCCGTGGGCGCGCCGAAGCTGAGGCCGTTTTGGATCGCGGCCTGCACAGCCTGCTCAACCTGCTCATTGCAATGCCCCAAAATCAGCGGTCCCCACGAGCAGATGAGGTCGATATATTCGTTCCCGTCCGCGTCCCAAACGCGGCTTCCCGCGCCCTTTTCGAGAAAACGGGGATAGGTGCCTACCGCGCGGCAGGCGCGCACCGGGGAGTTGACGCCGCCGGGCAGCACCTTCTGCGCGGCCTCAAACAGCGCTTCCGATCGCGTCATCAGCCCAGCTCCCCTCTCTTCATGGCCTGCGCCAGTTCCTTGGCGAAATAGGTGATCAGGATGTCCGCGCCCGCCCGGTAGATGGACAGCGCGCTTTCACACATCACGCGGCGCTCGTCGATCAGCCCGGCCGCGCCCGCGGCCTTGATCATGGCGTACTCGCCGCTGACCGAATAGGCCGCCATGGGCAGGTCAAACGCGTCCGAGCACTCGCGGATGATATCGAGATAGCTGAGCGCCGGCTTGACCATCAGGATATCCGCGCCCTCCTCGACGTCGAGCGCGCACTCCTTCATGGCCTCCTTGCGGTTGTGGGGGTCCATCTGATAGCCGCGGCGGTCGCCGAAGGACGGCGCCGAACCGGCGGCGTCGCGGAAGGGGCCGTAGAACGCTGAAGCGTACTTGGCCGAATAGGACATGATGGGCGTGGTCTCAAAGCCGTTCTCGTCCAGAATCTCGCGGATCGCGGAAACGCGGCCGTCCATCATATCGGAGGGCGCGACCATGTCGGCGCCCGCCTGCACATGGGACAGCGCGGTCTTGGCCAGCACCTCGAGGGTCTTGTCGTTGTCCACGTCGTGGTCGTGGAGGATGCCGCAGTGGCCGTGGTCGGTGTACTCGCACATGCAGACGTCGGTGACGATATAGCAGTCGGGATAGGCGGCCTTGATGGCGCGGATGCCCTGCTGCACCACGCCGTTGGGATCCCAGGCCGACGAGCCGCAGGCGTCCTTATGCGCCGGGATGCCGAACAGCAGCACCCGGCTGACCCCGGCCTCCATGCACTCGGCGATGGCCTCGCAGATGCGGTCGGGCGAGTAGCGCCATTGGCCGTCCAGCGAGGGGATGGGCTCCTTGATGTTTTCTCCCTCGATGACGAACAGCGGATAGATCAGGCTGTCCGGGGAGACGCGGGTTTCCCGCACCATGCGGCGCAGGCTGTCGCAGGTTCGAAGCCTGCGGGGACGAATGGTAAGATCCATATGCTTCACACTTCCTTGGTACATTCCAGAATGCATTCAATGAGAGAGTCCATGGTGGCTTCCTTGGCCGTCGCCACGGCGATGCCGTATTTTCGCGCCTCGTCCGCCGTCTGGGGGCCGATGCAGCAGCCCAGCACGCGGGACAGGTCGGCGCCCGGGAGGCTTTCGACGAAGCCGCGCACGGTCGACGCGCTTGTGAAGGTCACGAGCACCGGGGCGTCCAGCAAGGCGCGCACAGGCGCGGCATCCGGGCTCTCATATACTGTATCATAACACGGAACGTCGTCAAATGCGATCCCTTTTTCGGTAAACAGCCGGGGCAGGGCGTCGCTGCCCTGGCTCGCGCGGCACAGGAGCACCGGTCCCTCCACCCCGGACATAGCCTGCGCCAGATGGTCGGAGTCGTAGGTTTTGGGCACAAGGTCGGCCGCGAGGCCGTGCTCGGCGAGGACGGAAGCCGTCTTGGGGCCGATGGCCGCCAGCTTCACGCCCGCGAGCGCTCTCGCGTCCTTGCCCGCCGCCCGCAGGCGGTCGAAGAAGATGGCCGGGCCTGCCGGGCTGGTGAACACCAGCCAGCGGTAGCCGCCGAGCTCCGCGATGGCGCGGTCGAGTTCGGGGCTCGGGTCGCGCAGCACCGTGCGGATGCAGGGGTAATCGACCGCGTTCGCGCCCATGCGGCGCAGGCGGTCGGAGAGTGTACCGCTGCGGTCGGCCGGACGGGTGACGACCACGTTCTGCCCCTTCAAGGGCAGACGGTCAAACCAGTCGAACCGGTCGGACAGCGTGCAGACCTTGCCCACGACGATGATCGCCGGGCTCTTGACCTGCGCCTGCTTGGCGTCCGCGGGCAGCGCCGCCAGCGTGGAGATCACTTTGCGCTGTCCGGGCAGGGTGCCCCGCTCGACCACGGCGGCCGGCATTTCGGGCGCCATGCCCGCCTTGAGCAGGCCCTCGCAGATCTTGGGCAGCGCCGAAACGCCCATCAGGAACACGAGCGTGCCGCCCGTGCGGCGAAGCGCCTCAAAGTCGATGTGCAACTCCGCGCCCGCCCGCGCGTGGCCCGTGATGATATGCAGGGACGAGCAGAAATCGCGGTGGGTCACCGGGATGCCCGCATAAGCCGGCACCGACAGCGCCGACGTGACGCCCGGCACGACCTCGAAGGGCACGCCGTGCTCCTCGAGCAGCTCGAGTTCCTCGCCGCCCCGGCCAAACAGGAAGGGGTCGCCGCCCTTGAGCCGCACCACCCGCTTGCCCGCGAGGGCTTTCTCGAGCAGAATTTGATTGATCTGATCCTGGGGCACCAGATGGTGGCTCGACTCCTTGCCCACGTCGATTTTCTCGGCGTCCGCCGGGATCATCGCCAGAATGGCCGGGCTGACCAGCCGGTCAAAGACAACCACCTCAGCCTGTTCGATCGCCCTCCGTCCCTTTTGGGTCAGCAGGCCGGGATCGCCCGGGCCCGCGCCCACCAAAATCACATTGCCGTTCATCCGCGCGTCACTCTCCTTTCCTGAGCGCCTCGGCCAGGGCCTGCCCCAGGCGCTCCGCGTCTGCTTTCAAACCGGTCATCGCGCCTTTGCGCACGACCGTTTCATCCGGGCTGACATACAGCCCGGTCAATGTCAGTTGTTCGCCCGCCACGACGGCGTGCGCCGCCACGGGCGAGGTGCACCCGCCGTCGAGCGTCCGGACAAAGGCGCGCTCGGCCAGCGCACAGCAGCCTGCGTCTTCGTCGCGGACGGCAGACAAACAGGATGTATCCACGCCCTGCCGGGTCTGCACGGCCAGAATGCCCTGACCGGCGGCGGGCAGAATCTCGTCGGTCGAAAAATACCGGCTGATCCGCCCTTCCAGCCCCAGCCGCTTGAGCCCGGCCGCCGCCAGCACCAGCGCCGAAAACTCTCCGGCCTCGAGCTTGGCGAGCCGGGTCTGCACGTTGCCGCGCACCGGACGGATCTCCACGCCGGGGAATAATGCTTTTAACTGCAGCTGCCGCCGCCGGGACGAGCAGCCGATCGGCTTCGACCGGTCGAGTTCGGTCACGCCCTCGGGCAGCACAAGCACGTCACGCGGGTCCTCCCGCCGGGAGAACGCCGCGAGCGGCAGATCGGTGGGCACCTCCATCGGCATATCCTTGAGCGAATGCACGGTGAAGTCAGCGCGGCCGTCCCGCAGCGCCTGATCGAGCTCCTTGACGAACAGACCCTTGCCGCCGATCTGATCGAGGGTCTTATTCAAAATGCGGTCGCCGGTGGTCTTCATGGTCACAAGCTCGAGCTCGGCCTCCGGAACCGTCCGGGCGATGGCGTCCATCACCATGCGGCTCTGGATGACGGCCAGCTTGCTTTCCCGGCTGCCGATCCTGATCTTCATTCCGCTTCCTCCAATACCTTGCGAATCTCCCGGGCGACCCGGGCGGTTTTATGATGATCCTTTCCGTAAGACACCACGCCCGCGACCAGATTCTCTCCGGTGCAGATGGCGGGGAAATAAAAGCTGCATTCGGCCTCGCAGTCGGCCACAGACACCGGAATGCCCAGCCGGCGGGCGTCCTCGCCCACCTGATGGTTGACCGCGCGGTCGTCCGTGGCCGCGATGGCCAGAAACGCACCGTCCAGATCGCCCGGCTGATAACCCCGCTCGATCCAGGTGACGCCGTCCGCCCGGCTCTTGAGCGCGGGCGCGATGACCACGATCTCGCAACCGAACAGCCGCAGCGTGCCGATCCGGCGGGTGGCGATGGTACCGCCGCCCACAAGCACGACCTTCTTCCCCCGCAGATCGAGGAACAGCGGGAAACGGGGCGCACCGGCCGGACCGGCCTGCCGCCGCTGCCACTGGGTAAACTTTTCGAGCTCTTCGCGGGCGATGGCCTCCATCGCCGCCAACTCTTCCGGGCTGCCCGGGCCGCCCGCGCCCAGCGAATCGGTGTCGAAGCAGCGCATCAGGTCGGCGCAGGCCGGGTCGATATCCCGGGGCACGGCCAGATCGACCGCCACCCGGGGCAGCTGCCTGACCTGCTCGAGCTGTGCGCGCGTCAGCGTATAGTGGGGGCTGGCCGTCGCGGAAACCAGCGCGTCCATCCCCTCGAGCGCTGTGAAACGCTCGTCGTAGGGCACGGTGCCGCACCCGGCGGGCACGACGGTCTCACCGTGGCGGTAGGTGCGCAGCGTCACCTGCACCTGCGCGCCCTCCTGCTGCAGCAGCTCGGCCGCCAGACGGCCCATCTGACCGTTGCCGATGACCAGAATTTTCTTGCCGTTCAAACTGCCCAGCTCGCGCAGCAGGATCTCGCGGCAGCGGGTGCCCATCGAGGGCACGCCCCGCGCCACATGGACTTCAGTCCGGGCGCGCTTGCCCGCGGTCACCGCGCGGCGGAACAGGGCGGCCAGCGCGGGATCGGTGGTCTTGGCCTCGAGCGCCAGCTCCATGGCCGTGCGCACCTGCGTGATGATCTGATCCTCGCCCAGAATCTGGGAATGCAGCCCGCAGGCCACCTCGATCAGATGCCGGGCCGCATCCGCGCCCGTGCGGGTGGTGAAGTAGGGCTCCAGCTCGTCCTCGGGCGCCTGCGCGCCCCGGCACAGCAGCCGCCACGGCGTTTCAGCTTCGCCGCTCAGGTACAGCTCGGTGCGGTTGCAGGTGGACAGCAGCACGCAGCCCTCCACCCCCGGCTGTTTCCGGAGCCAGTCGAGCATTCCGAGCACCTCCTGCTTGGAAAACGCCAGACGCTCGCGCAGGTCAAGGGACGCGCGGTGGCAGTCGAGACCCGACATCACAAGGCTCATACCTTGCCTCCTTTGGCGATGACGAGGGAGAAATAGCCCGAGGGCTCCTGCAGCTCGGCGAATTTGGGATAGACCCGCTCATTCTCCATGCTGCAGTTCTCCACCATGGACGCGCCGTCCAGCATACCGCGTTCTTTCAGCGTTTCCTGCAGCTCCAGAATGGAGCGTCCGGCCTTCATGAACACCTTATTCGCGGGCACATCGAGCAATGCGTCCTGGTCGTGGGAGGCCGGGATGACGAGCAGCGGCTCCGCGCCCTGACAGAGCGACAGGTTGAGCCGCGCCGCCGCCGCGCAGAACGAGGTGACGCCGGGCACGACCTCGACCTCATAGCCCCGCCGCAGCACTTTATCATGGATATACATGTAGGTCGAATAGACCGTGGGATCGCCCAGCGTCAGGAAGGCCACCTGCTTGCCCGCGTCGAGCAGGGCGCATATCTTGGAAGCCGCGTCCTCATAGGCCGCATCCACGACCGCCTTGTCCCGCACCATCGGGGTCTTGACCGAGATGATCTCCTTGCCGGTCAGATATTCCTTTGCAATATTGAGTGCGGTCTGCTCGGCGCGGACGGTGTCGGGCACCATGACCACGTCGGCTTCGCGCAGCACGCGCACCGCCTTGACGGTCATCAGCTCGGGATCGCCCGGGCCGACGCCCACGCCCCACAGCTTGCCGCTTTGGGACAACGCGTCCACGGCCGCGCGGCAGTGCTCGACGAACAGCGCCTGAACGGCCGGGCACTGGCCCAGACCCTGCAGCACGCAGCGAACCTCATAGCCGTCCGCTTCCAGCTCGGCCTTCCACGAGTCCTCGCCGCCCGCCATATCGTTGCGGGCGTGGTCGCCCGCGACCAGCATGAAGGGCGCGAGCGTGAGTTTTTTGATCTCGGGGCGGGCGGCCAGCCGCTGCTTCACGCTGTCGAGCGCGGGATAACCCTCAACCGTCGCCACATAGATCCGGTCGCACTGGGTCTGCAGCATGTGCTCCATCTGGGAGTAGGCCGCGTTCGCGAAGTGGGGCGTGCCGTGCCCCATGAACACAAGCGCTTCGTCCGCCCCGGGCTGGGGCAGCCAGTCGAGCATCGCGTCCGCGACCGCCGCGTAGTCGGACTCGGCGTGCAGCAGCGGCATGCCGACGGCCACGTGCAGCCGGGTATGATAGGGCTCGAGCTGCGCGAGCATTTTTTCATATTCCTCACCATGCATCACATGGGTGGACTGCACGGCGACGTGGGTGAAGCCCTCGGCTTCGAGCCGCTGCATGGCCTCGGCCACGTTGTCGATCTCGAGGCCGTCGCGCTCCCGCAGCTTTTTGATGATCATGCCGCTCGTAAAGGCGCGGCGAACCTCCCAGTCCGGATAGGCCGCGGCCAGCGCCCGCTCGGTGGCGGCGATGGTCTGCTCGAGGGTATCCGGATACGAAGTGCCGAACGATACGGCCAGAATTGCTTTTTTCATGGGCTCACTCTCTTTCGTTCTCGGATGCGGTGTACAGCAGCGCGTTGCAGATGGCGGCTGCCAGATTGCTGCCGCCCTTGCGGCCGCGCGCCACGATCCACGGGCAATCCATCTCCATGGTCAGCTCCTTGGCCTCGACCACGTTGACAAAGCCGACGGGCACGCCGATGATGAGCGCCGGGGGCGGCAGCGTGCCGTCCTGCCACATCTCATACAGCCGCACGAGGGCGGTCGGCGCGTTGCCGATGGCGTAGATGAGCGGCTTGCCCATGGCCGCCGCCCGCTCCATGCTGACGGTCGCCCGGGTCACGCCCCGGGACTTGGCCTCGGCCGCGACGTCGGGGTCGGCAATGAAGTTGTGTACCTGCCCGCCGAACCGGGCCAGCACCCGCTTGTTGATGCCCGACAGCGCCATCGTCGTGTCGGTCACGATATCGGCGCCGCCGCGCAGCGCTTCCACGCCCCGCTGCACCGCCTCAGGCGAAAAACAGAGGTTTTCCGCATAATCAAAATCGGCCGTCGTGTGGATCGCCCGCAGGATGACCGCCTCGTTCTCGGGCGGGAGGGGCTGCTTCAGCTCCGACCGGATGATTTCCATACTGCGCGCCTCGATCTCGGCCGGGGCTACCCGCTGCAGCTCTACTTTCATATGCCTTCCTCCATGATCGCATAGATTTTTTCCATATCCATCGACTGGCGCACGCCCTCGGCCAGCAGGTCGTACTGCCGCTCCTTGTACGTGTCCCAGTCCTCCACGCCCTGCGCAGGGTCAAGCCCCTTGGCGCGCAGCAGGCAGGAGACAAAATTCTGCGCAAACTGCCCCTGATCGAAGATCCCGTGGACATAGCTGCCCCAGACGTTGCCGGCCGAAATGCCGTCCGGTTTGGTCTCGCCCGCCTGCTCGAGCCGAGCGAAGCCGACATTTCCGGTGGTCTGTCCCATGTGAATCTCGTAACCGGTGAACGCGGTGCCGTTCAGCGCCTTGAAGATGCCGCCGGCGTGCTCAACCCGCCCGGTCACCCGGGTGCGCTCCTTCTCGCCGAGGAACACGGTGTCCGCCTCGAGCAGCCCCATGCCCCGGAGCTGTCCGCCGGCCTCGACGCCGGTCGGGTCGGCAATTGAGCGGCACAGCATCTGATAGCCGCCGCAGATGCCCACGACCGCGCCGCCCTCGGCGGCGTGCTTCAGAATCGCGGCCTCGAGTCCGCTCTGGCGCAGCCAGCGCAGGTCGTCCATCGTGTTCTTGGTCCCCGGCAGGATGACCACGTCGGGGCAGCCAAGCTGAGACGCGGTCTTCACATAGCGCAGGGATACCTCCGGGAGTCGCGCCAGGGAATTGAAGTCCGTGAAGTTGGAAATGCGCGGAAGCCGCACCACGGCGATGTCCAGCGCGCCCTTTCCGCCCTCCCGGTCAAAACGTTCCGTCAAAGAATCCTCGTCGTCCAGGTCCACCTGCAGATGGGGGACCACACCCACCACGGGGATACCCGTCAGCTGTTCCAGCATCTCCACGCCGGGGTCCAGG
>CAMEPU010000013.1 GCA_945932315.1 uncultured Clostridia bacterium | reverse complement strand
AAGCTCTTCCTGATGATTCTCCCATTCCTCCTGTTCTTTCAAAACATCGGTGTAGTATTTCTCCGCTTCCTCCGGAAAAGCGGTGAAAAATACTGCGATCATGTGTTTGCAGATGATCCGCCGGCCTGCAGCGTGAGGGCAGTTGCAGGAGGACTGGCGCACATGCTCCAGATCGATGTTGACCGTATAGGGCTCTTTTCCGCTCCCGGAAACATCGGCGCGGAAACGCATCTCTTCGGGATGCTCCAGATTGGACACTTTGCTGCTTTTGAAATATTCATATCCGCGCTGGCGGGATTTCATGCTGGATGCAGTAAGCAGGCTCATATTCGATCTCCCTTTTATTTGATGGTGTATCCCCAGGACTTGCCGGTACGTATTTTTTGAACGATCCCGTTTTCTATTGCGCACATCCTATTATCTTGCATTCATTATAAAGCTTCATCGCTCGTTTATCAACACAAAACGATTGATGAAATGAGCGATGAACATCGTGCTGCCAGACCGCATTTTCCTTTTGCAACCTTCCCTTCAAGCAGGGTGGCCATGAACCATTGCAGATTGAGCACGAACATCTCGCGCATGCGGGCGGCGTGGGCGCTCTCGCCGTCGAGCTTGGGGGTCGCGGCGCAGGTGGCGCGGTAGCGCGCCCGGACGAACTCCTCTCCGTCCCGGACGGCGCCCGGGCGGAGCAGGCTCTGGCGCAGGCCGACCGACCGCGACCACGGGAAGGTGTCCTCGAACAGGATCTCGGGGCGGTGGTACCACGGGTAGCCGCCGAACAGCTCGTCGGCGCACTCGCCCGACAGGCAGACCGTGAACTCCTTCTTGACCGCCCGGCAGAAGAGCAGCAGGGAGGAATCGACGTCGGCCATGCCGGGCAGGTCGCGCGCGTCGGTCGCGGCCAGCAGGGCGATGCACAGGGAAGCGTCGTCCAGCTCGACCCGGTGGTGCACCGTGCCCAGCGCGTCCGTCATCTGAGAAATATACTCACTGTCAGAATTTGGCTGAAAAATACTTTTAGTAAAATACTTGTCGTTGTCCTTGTAATCGACCGACCAGGTATGCAGCGGGTTTTCCGGGCTGTGGTGCCGGGCGGCCAGCATGGACAGGATGGAGGAGTCCAGCCCGCCCGAGAGGAAGGTGCAGAGGGGCACGTCGGACACCATCTGGCGGCGGGCGGCGTCCTCGATGAGCGCCCGGGTGCGGGCGATGGTCTCGGTCTCGCCGTCCGTGTGGGGCGCGGCGCGCAGTTCCCAGTAGGGGCGGTCGGTCAGGCCCTCCCGGTCGAAGGTCAGGAAGTGGCCGGGCAGCACCTCGTGCACGTCCCGGAACACGCCGTCGCCCGGCATGCGCGCCGGGCCGAGCAGCAGAATCGAGCGCAAGCCGTCCTCGTCGACCTCGGGCTTGACCGAGGGGTGGCAGAGCAGGGCCTTGGGCTCGGAGCCGAAGATCAGGGCGTTCCCCCGCCGGGCGTAAAACAGCGGCTTGACGCCCAGCCGGTCGCGGCACAGGGTCAGCCGTTGCCGCTCGCGCTCCCAGAGCGCGAGGGCGTAGATGCCGTTGAAGCGCTCGAAGGCCTGCTCGCCCCACTCGAGGAAGGCGTGGAGCACGACCTCGGTGTCCGAATGGCCCGCAAAAATATGACCATTCGTAATCAAATCGGTTCGAATATCCTCTGTGTTGTATAACTCTCCGTTATAAATCAGAATAATATTTCCGTCTGGCGATTCCATGGGCTGTTTGCCGCCTTCCGGGTCGATGACGATCAGGCGGCGGTGCACCAGCATGGCCTGGTCGTCGAAGTAGAAGCCGCCCTCGTCCGGGCCGCGGGGGGCGAGGGACTCGGCCATGCGGACGCCCACCGGGCGCAGCTCGCGCGCGTTCCGGTCAAAGTCGATCGTTCCGCCGATACCACACATAAAAATCAACTCCTTCTCAGGAAACCATATGCGGGAAATGGCGAAGTCATGCAGAAACACCGGGCGGATGCGTTCACAAAAAAATCACAAATCCCCCGGTTGACATCGCGGCAGGAACGAGTATACTATATCTGTTAGCAACCGAACTGTTAGGAGGCGAACAAATGAAACCGATCTGCAATCCGGAGGATTCCATCGGCGGCCAGCTCCATCTGCTGACCCGGCTGATGCACCGCCGGATGGAGGCCATGCGGGCGGCCAGCGGCGCCGACTGCGCCTCGGCACCCCAGGGATGGCTCATGCATTACCTGTACGACCACCGGGACACCGATATTTTCCAGCGCGATATCGAGCACCGCTTCCACCTGCGCCGTTCATCGGTCACCGGCATGCTGCAGAACATGGAGAGGGGCGGGCTGATCGTGCGCGAGGCCGTCGAAAGCGACGCCCGGCTCAAGCGCATCCGCCTGACCGAGCGCGGCGCGGCCCAGCACGAGGCGATCGTCCGGGGCATTGAACAGAACGAGCGCGATCTCACCGCCGGGTTCACGCCCGAGGAGATCGAAACCCTGCGCGGAATGCTCGACCGCATGCGGGAAAACATGCAGAAGGTGCAGGACCCGCGAGACCAAAAGGAGGAATCCGAATAGTATGTTAAAAACCCTGCTCGGCAGCGTCCGCGAATACAAGCGCGATTCGCTGCTTGCGCCCTTCTTCGTCATGTGCGAAGGCATCGCCGAGGTCATCATCCCGCTGCTGATGGCGCGGCTGATCGACTACGGCATCGACCGGGGCGATATGAACCAAATCTGGAAGTACGGCCTGCTGCTGCTCGCCGTCGCCATTTTTTCGATGGTCTGCGGCTCGCTCGCCGCGATCTGCGCCGCGCGCGCGTCGGCCGGTTTCGCGCACAACCTGCGCCGCGACATGTACCACCGGGTGCAGGACTTCTCGTTCGCGAACATCGACAAGTTCTCGACCGCGTCCCTCGTCACCCGCATGACGACCGACGTCACCCGCGTGCAGAACGCCTATCAGATGATCATCCGTATGGCCGTGCGCTCGCCCATCCTGCTGGTCTTCGGCCTCGGCATGGCGTTTTACATCAACGCGCGGCTGGCGCCCGTGTTCCTGATCGTCATTCCGTTCCTGATCATCGGCCTGTATTTCATCCTGACCCGGGCCTTCCCGCTGTTCACCCGGGTGTTCCAGACGTATGACGACCTGAACGCCGTCGTGCAGGAGAACGTGCGCGGTGTGCGCGTGGTCAAGAGCTACGTGCGCGAGGACTATGAAAACCGCAAGTTCAACAAGGTCTCCGACCTCGTTTACACCCTCTTCCTCAAGGCCGAGCGGCTCATTTCGCTGAACGGCCCGCTGATGCAGCTCTGCATGTATTCCTGCATGCTGCTCTTTTCGTGGTTCGGCGCGCGCATGATCGTGTCGGGCAGCCTGACCACGGGCGAGCTGACCTCGATGCTGAGCTACGTCATGCAGATCCTCATGAACCTCATGATGGTCTCGATGATCCTCGTCATGCTGGTCATGTCCAAGGCCTCGGGCGAGCGTATCGCCGAGGTGCTGAATGAGGAGAGCACCCTGCACAACCCCGCGCAGCCGGTTTCCGAGGTTCCGGACGGCTCGATCGATTTTGAACACGTCGATTTCAGTTATTCGGGCGATCCCAATCGCCTGAGCCTGCACGGCGTCGACCTGCACATCCGCTCGGGCGAGACCATCGGCATTCTGGGCGGCACGGGCTCGGCCAAGTCGACGCTGGTCAGCCTGATCCCCCGCCTGTACGATGCGACGGCGGGCACCGTCAAGGTCGGCGGGCGCGACGTGCGCGACTACGACCTGACCGCCCTGCGCGACGCGGTCTCAGTCGTGCTGCAGAAGAACGTCCTGTTCTCGGGCACGATCAAGGAGAACCTGCGCTGGGGCGACGCAGATGCCTCGGACGAGGAGCTCGAGCGGGTCTGCCGTCTGGCGCAGGCCGACGAGTTCATCCGCGCCTTCCCGGACGGCTATGACACCTACATCGAACAGGGCGGCGCAAACGTCTCGGGCGGCCAGAAGCAGCGCCTGTGCATCGCCCGCGCCCTGCTCAAGAAGCCCAAAATCCTGATTCTCGACGATTCGACGAGCGCGGTCGACACCGCGACCGACGCCAAGATCCGCCGCGCCTTCCGCGACGAGATCCCGGACACGACCAAGCTGATCGTCGCCCAGCGCATCTCGTCCATTCAGGACGCCGACCGCATTCTGGTGCTCGACGACGGCGGCGTGGCGGCCATCGGCACCCACGAGGAGCTGCTCGCGTCCAGCCCGATCTATCAGGAGATTTACGAATTCCAGACGAGAGGAGGCGACGGCGATGCAGACCACCAGTAATCAGAAACAGCCGCAGCCGCCGATGGGCGGCCCGGGCCACGGTCCGGGACACGGCCCGCGCATGATGGGCAAGGCACCCCGGCCGGACGGCAAGACCGTCCGCCGCCTGCTCGGCTACGTGGGCAAATATTATAAGGTGCAGCTCGTCATCGTGCTGCTCTGCATCCTGCTGAGCACCTTCGCCACCGTGCAGGCCACCATGTTCCTCGGCACGCTGATCGACGATTATATCACGCCCATGCTGCTTGCGGGTTCGACCGACTTCAGCGGCCTGCTCGGAGCGCTCGGCAAGATGGCGGCGCTCTATCTTGCAGGCGCACTCGCAACTCTGCTGCAGGGCCAGCTCATGGCCTTTGTCGCACAGGGCACGCTGCGCCGCATCCGCTCCGAGATGTATGAGCACATGCAGACCCTGCCCGTCCGCTATTTTGATACCCACACCTACGGCGAGATCATGAGCCGGTACACCAACGACGCGGATGCGCTCCGCCAGATGCTGGCGCAGAGCCTGCCGCAGGTCATCTCCTCGGCCGTCATGATCGTCATGGTGTTCTGCTCCATGCTGGTCACGAGCCCCCTGCTGACCGCGCTCGTGCTCGTCTGCCTGTTCGCCATCCGCAAGGGCGTGGGCAAGATCATGAGCCAGTCGTCCCACTTCTTCGCCGCCCAGCAGAAGGCGCTCGGCGAGACCAACGGTTATATCGAGGAGATGATCTCGGGCCAGAAGGTCGTCAAGGTGTTCTGCCATGAAGAGGAGGCCGTCGAGGGCTTCGACAAGCGCAATGACGAGCTGTTCGAGCAGCAGTACGCGGCCAACCGGCTGGCCAACCTGATGGGGCCGCTGATGAACAATCTGGGCTACATCCAGTATATTCTGGTCGCGATCGCGGGCGGCGCGCTCGCCATCCACGGCACCGGCCTGACGCTGGGCGACATCGCGACCTTCCTCCAGCTCACCCGTTCGTTCAACCAGCCGATCAATCAGGTCACCCAGCAGCTCAGCGCGGTGTTCCAGGCCATCGCGGGCGCGGGCCGCATCTTCGACCTGCTCGATGAGGAGCCCGAGGCCGACGACGGCTACGTCACGCTGGTCAACGCGAAGTACGGCCCGGACGGCCAGCTCACCGAGTGCGCCGAGCGCACCGGCACCTGGGCGTGGCGGCATCCCCATCAGGCCGACGGCACGGTCACCTATACGCCCCTCGCGGGCGACGTGCGGATGTTTGACGTCGATTTCGGCTACGTGCCCGAAAAGACCGTCCTGCACGACGTGACGCTGTACGCGGAGCCGGGCCAGAAGGTGGCCTTCGTCGGCGCGACCGGCGCGGGCAAGACCACGATCACCAACCTGATCAACCGCTTCTACGACATCGACGACGGCAAAATCCGCTACGACGGCATCAACATCAACAAGATCCGCAAGAGCGACCTGCGCCGCTCGCTGGGCGTGGTGCTGCAGGACGTCAACCTGTTCACCGGCACGGTCATGGAGAACATCCGCTACGGCCGTCTGGACGCGACCGACGAGGAGTGCATCGCGGCCGCCCAGCTCGCGGGCGCGCACGACTTCGTCTCCCGCCTGCCCAAGGGGTATGACACCGTGCTCGAGGGCGACGGTGCCGGCCTGAGCCAGGGCCAGCGGCAGCTGCTTTCGATCGCCCGCGCGGCGGTCGCCGATCCCCCGGTCATGATTCTGGACGAGGCGACGAGCAGCATCGACACCCGCACCGAAGCCATCGTGCAGCAGGGCATGGACGCGCTGATGTTTGGCCGCACCGTCTTTGTCATCGCCCACCGCCTGTCGACCGTCCGCAACGCCGACGTGATCATGGTCCTCGATCAGGGCCGGATCGTCGAGCGCGGCAGCCACGACGAGCTGATGGCGCAGAAGGGACGGTATTACCGCCTGTACACCGGCTCGTTCGCCGAAAACGAATAATACAACCCCCGCCGCCAAGGGCGGCACTCTGAGAAACCATGGAAGCAAAAGACGGTTTAGCTTGACGGCTATGCCGTCTTTTTGTATTGTGGATTTCTTCGATAGCCCGTGTAAGGTCAGATACACAGCTGAAAGAACGAGCTGGATACCGAGTATGGAAAACGTAAAAAGCAGTTCCGGGAACACAATGCTGTCAAGCAGAGCATCGACAGTATTTTGTAGCCTGCCCGTGGACGAAAACAGGGAAAAGCGTTGTAGTTGTATCCGACAAATACACATTATTTACAGATGATTTGATGTGCGACTGTCATTCTTGAATTGACAATTGCACATTATTTTTATATAATATAATGTGTAATAGTCGAAAGCGAGGTGCAGCTATGACCGATAAAGAAAAGATCAAAGAACTATTGGAAGCGTCGACAGACGGAACCATAACCGCAGAACAGGTGACAGCTGCAGGGCTGCACCGCAGCATTTTGCAGGAGCTTGTAAAGAACGGAGAGCTGTACCGTTTCGGGCGCGGTCTGTATGTGCGCAGCAATGTATGGGAAGATGACTTTTATCTGTTGCAGCGCAAGTATGGGCGTGGGATCTATTCGCACGATACCGCGCTGTATCTGCTGGGTTATTCTGACCGCACCCCAGCGCAGTATACCATGACATTTCCCAAGGGATACAATTCGCCGTCGCTGAAACAGGAAAGCATCATTGTCAAACGGGTTGTGACGAAGAATTATTCGTTTGGTGTGATGGAATTACAATCTCCCTGCGGCAATCCGATCCGTGTCTATGACCTTGAAAGGACACTGTGTGACATTTTGCGCGGCAACGGCAGCGATATTCAAATCGTGGGTGCGGCAATGAAAAAGTACGCGGCCTCCAAGGAAAAAGACATACACAAACTGATGCAGTACGCAGAGCAGCTTCGCGTGAAGCCTAAAGTGCTGCGCTATATGGAGATCCTGCTATGATTACAAAGAATCCAATGCAATTAAAAGCGTTTATCAAGAAGAAAGCTGCGGAGAAGAATATTTCTGCCCAGCTCGTCATGCAGAACTATATGCTGGAAAGACTGCTGGAACGAATTTCTCTGTCAAAGTATAAGCACAACTTCATTCTCAAAGGTGGTTTTCTCATTTCAGCAATCGTGGGGCTGGACACGCGGGCGACTATGGATTTAGATACCACGATCAAGGGCTTTACGCTGACGCATGAATCTATCCATGAGATCTTCGAAGAAATCTGCACCGTGGAAATTGCCGACGATGTGCAATTTGAGTTAGTGGACATTTCAGACATACGCGAGGGTGACGATTATCCGGGTATTCGTGCCAAGCTCAAAGCGTACTACCCGCCGATCAGCGTGCCCTTGACTGTGGATGTCACTACCGGGGATGTTATCACGCCGAGAGAAATCGAGTATACCTTTTCTCTGCTGTTCGATGACCGCACAATCAGCATTCTTGCCTATAATCTTGAAACGGTGTTGGCAGAGAAAATTGAAACGGTGCTGTCCCGCAGCATTGCCAATACCCGTCCGAGAGACTTTTATGACGTACATATTCTGTACGTCCTGCGCGGTGCGGAGTGCAATGTCAAGACGCTGCGGCAAGCTTTGGAACGGACAGCGGATAAACGCGGCAGCCGCAAAGTGCTGGAAGCCTATTCGGATATTATCGCGGAGATCCGCGCCAGCGAACAGCTCCAGGGCTTCTGGAAAAAGTACCAGCGTGATTTTGACTATGCGAAGGATATTTCCTTTGACGATGCCTGCGATACTGTCCAGTATATTATGGACAGTATCATGGAGTAAATGTAAGAGGCATTGATCGGAGGCCTGATTTTGGTCAATACGCCGTTTGGCGGGGTTTTTGCGCGTTTACAGGGTGAAATAGACCGTGATGCTCTCGTATGTAGCGGACAGCTCGCGGGCGACGGCGTCGCGGGCGCGGAGAAGGGCGGCGCGTCCGGGCCCGTCGGCTTCGGGCGGGAGCAGGATGCGGACGGTCAGGTGGGTGCCGACCTTGTAGACCTCCCAGCGCCGGACGTCGGGCAGATGGCGGGCGATGGCCTGCCCGACCGCGTCCAGAATGTCGCTCTGCAGGGTGGCCGCGCCCGACAGCTCGCGGAAGGAGGCGCGCAGCACCCGCAGGGGCTCGTGGATCGAGATGCAGACGAGCAGCAGGGTGATGAAGAAGTCGCCCGTGTAGTGCAGGAAGCCGAGGGGGCCCGCGATGTCGATCTGCATCAGCCCGACGATCGCGAGGCCGACGCCGAGCGACTGCAGGCCGTCCAGAAAGTTGGACTGGCTCTCGGCGGCCAGCATCGGGCTCATGCCGTGGAGCCTGCGGTTCTGCCGGTCGTTGAAGAAGCCGAGCCCGAAGCACAGGGCGACCATGCACAGGGTGTAGGGCAGCACCGGGGCGGTGAACAGGGGCGCGCCCGCGCCGTGCGCGAACCAGTCCCAGGCCGTCCGGGCGGTTTTGGCCAGCGTGCCGAGCAGCAGGAGCAGGGTGAGCAGCGATTTGAGCACCGCGTAGAGCGGCTCGAGCATGTAAAGGCCGTTCGGATAGGCGGGCGTGCGGCGGCCGCTGATGCGCGAGATGACGGCGGCGGCCAGGGTGGAAAACAGGATGATGAGCGAGAACGCGAAGTCGAGAAAGAGCGCCTGGATGCCGGTCGAATGCCAGACCCGGAACCCGGCGAGGGTGATGATGAGGTTGACAGCGGCGCTGACGAGAAAGGAGCGCCGCTCGATCTGTTTTTGCTGCATGGGCGTCTCTCCTGTGCGGATAGAAAATGAAAACGGTTCTGTTTCATACCTATGCGCGGGCAGGGAAAGCGTTCCGGACAGCAAAAAGCCGCGGGCTGTGCCGCGGCTTTCCGATGCGGTTATTCCTTTTCTCCCAGCACCTGGAACACGATGTCGCGCACCCGGTTGCGGGTGTCGCACTCGATGAGGGTCAGGTTCTGCCACGGGCCGATGGTGATCTCGCCGTTCACGATGGGCACGGTGATGAAGGGGGACAGCAGCGCCGCCTTGATGTGGGAGGAGCCGTTGTCGTCGTGCCAGGTCTCGTGGTGGCGGTAGTGGATGACCCGGCCGGTCTCGTCCGTGTAGGGCGAGAAAATGTCCATCGCGGCCTTGAGGTCGTGGTACACCAGACCGGGCTCAAACTCGAGGGTGGTCAGGCCGGCGACGCCGCCCGTCGTGAAACCGGTGATGATGCCGTTTTTGATGCCCGAGCGGCGCACCGCCGCGCGGAAGTCATCGGTGACCTCGATCATGCCCATGTGGGCCTTGGTGTGGTAGGTTTTCATTTCGCTGTAAGCAGCCATAAGTGGGATGTCCTCTTTTCCAATTGATTTACAGGCAGCGCAGGTATTCGCCGTAGAGCGTGCCCCGGAGGGACTCGCCCAGCCGCATGACCTGGGTATCACTGATATAGCCCCGGGCATAGGCGATCTCCTCGAGGCAGCCGACGTAGCGGCCGGTCTCGTCCTGCACGCGCTTGACCGCCTGACCGGCGGCCAGCAGGTTGTCGGCCGTGCCCGCGTCCATCCAGACGAAGTCCCGGTCGAACTTGATTACTTGCAGTTGATTTCTTGCCAAATATTCCTTATTGACATCGGTGATTTCGAGCTCGCCGCGCGCGGAGGGCTTGAGGTTATGGGCGATCTCCACGACCGAGCTGTCATAAAGGTAGAGGCCGGGGATGATGTAATTGGAGCGCGGGTGGCGGGGCTTCTCTTCGATCGAGAGCACCCGGCCGTCGTCGTCGAACTCGACCACGCCGAAGGCGCGCGGGTCGCGCACGTAGCAGCCGAAGACGGTCGCGCCGCCCAGCTCGTCCTGCTGGATGCGGGCGCGGCGCAGAATGCGCTCGAGCGTCAGGCTGTAAAAGATGTTGTCGCCCAGCACGAGGGCGACCGAGTCGTCCCCGATGAAATCGGCCGAGATGAGAAAGGCGTCCGCGATGCCGCGCGGCACGCGCTGGACGGCATACGAAATATGGATGCCCCACTGGGAGCCGTCGCCCAGCAGGCGGGTAAACGTCGGGATCTCCCCATCGGGGACAATAATCTGGATATCGCGCACTCCGGCCTGCATCAGCACGGAGATCGGATAGTAAATCATGGGCTTGTCGTAGACAGGAAGCAGGGGCTTGCAGATCGGGCGCGTCATGGGATACAGACGGGAGCCTTTACCGGCCGCGAGAACGATTCCTTTCATAATCCGATTCCTCCATTCGTCGGGAAAATCGAAAGAGACCCGCGAGGGGCCATTCTTTAAATACAGTATAACACGGATATCTTAGCGAAACAAATGTTTTCATGAGAATTCAGAATTCTTTGGAATAATTAATAAAACCATAACTTTTTTTTGACACATGCGCGCATGAAAAAGGCGGGCCGGAAAACCGGCCCGCCGGGGAAAAAACCGTTATTCGAGGTTGAGGCGGCGCTTCAGAATATAGCGGGTGCCGAACCAGAAGACCGCGCACTCCGCGACGCTGAGCGCGATGAGCGCCAGCATCATGAGGTGTCCGGCAAGCTGGCCGTGGGCAAACACGAAGCGGGCCATGTTTTCGACAAAGCCGACGTTTTCCAGCAGCATGAGACCGCTGAAGCCCATGCTCGTGAGCATGCTCATGACGACCGAGATGCCGATGTAGGCGAGCACGCTCATCAGGGTGCGGTGGCTGTTCGACAGGTGGCCGAGCGCCATGGCGAGGTAGAAGTGGAGCACGGTGCCGAAGACGCCGAGCGCGCAGAACACCAGAAATTCGAGCACGACAATCGGCCAGGTCGGGCAGGCGCGCGCCAGCTCACCGAAGAACGAGCCGAAGTCGGCGTCCGACATCAGGCGGAAGAAGGCGCTGATGCCGGTCGTACCGGCCATGAAGCACATGGACAGGAGCGCGACGAGCGAGGCCAGCACCAGATGGATGGACGAGGCCAGCAGCTTCGAGCCGATCAGGCGGCCGGTCGTGACGGGCAGGGTGAACATGAGGTAGCCCTCCTCGCCCAGCAGGCCCTTGTTAAAGCGATTAATCGTGGTCAGCAGCCAGACGACCATCATGCCCATCAGAATGCCGAAGAACAGGATGACGATGACCATCTGCATCATGCTGAGCAGGAAGGACAGCGGGCTGGGCAGCGCGTCCAGCATGCGCTCGAGCGCGTTTGAATCCTGAATCATGGCGCCCATGCCGAAGAAGCCGTTCAGCAGGGCGATCGCCAGCATGCCGGCGTAGATCGGGAACAGGCGGCGGTTCATCGCGCGCATCTCATATTTTAACAGCTTCCGCATCAGAATACGCCTCCTTCCATGCCCTCGGCGCGGAACATCTCGCGGAACAGGGCGTCCACTGACTTGCCCGCGTTCTCGCGGATGTTGTCGACGGTGTCGTGGCAGACGATCTGCCCTTCCTTCAGAAAGACGACCTCGTCGAGCACGCGCTCGATGTCCGAGATCAGGTGGGTCGAGATCAGCACGGTGCCGTTCTCGTTGTAGTTCGTCAGAATGGTGTTCAGGATGAAATCGCGCGCCGCCGGGTCGACGCCCGCGATCGGCTCGTCGAGCAGGTAGAGCTCGGCCGCGCGGCTCATGACCATGACGAGCTGGAGCTTTTCCTTGGTGCCCTTGGACATGGTCTTGATGCGGTCGCCCGGGGCGATGTGCAGGGCGGCGCACATCTCGCTCGCCTTCTGCCGGTCGAAATCGGCGTAGAAGTCGGAGAAGAAGTCGACGAGGTCGGCGGCCTTCATCCAGTCCGCGAAGTACATCCGGTCGGGCAGGTAGCTGACGCGCGCGTGGGTCTCGACGCCGGGCTCGAAGCCGCTGATGAGGACGAAGCCCTCGGTCGGGGTGAGCAGGCCGTTCAGAATCTTGATGAGCGTGGTCTTGCCCGAGCCGTTGGGGCCGAGCAGGCCGACGATGCGGCCGCTGCCCAGCTCGAGGTCGACGCCGCGCAGCGCTTCCTTCGCGCCAAAGCGCTTGGTCAGCCCGGCGCAGCGGATTAACGTATTATCCATGTTGTGTCTCCTTTCCTTGCAGCAGGGCGATGGCCTCGGCCGCTGTGTAGCCCAGCGTGGCCATGCCCTCCAGATACTCCTCCATCTTTTCATTCGCCAGCTCGTGGCGCACATGGGCGAGCACCCCCTCGTCCTCAGTCACGGTGCGGCCGGCGGTGCGGTTGGTGACGACCAACCCGTCGCTTTCGAGCTGCGCCAGCGCGCGCTGCATCGTGTTCGGATTGACACCCGCGTCCACCGCGAGCTCGCGCACCGAGGGCAGGCGGCCGCCGGGCGGCCACGCGCCCGAAACCAGGCGCAGTGTGATCTGCTCGCAGAGCTGGAGGTAAATCGGGCGGTCGCCCGTCAGGTTCCATTGCATTGCAGTACCTCCTTTGTATGACTGTATTATTGTATTACTGTCTTAGTACAATTAGAGAATACAACGGATGAAGCCGTTTGTCAAGGGGATTTTCAAAAAAATTTCGGAAGGCGCTCACAGCGGGAGATTCGGCACAAAAGGACGTCGGAAACGCGGCGTTGCGGTCGATATGGCGGGGGATTTGACTTGTCCGGGGGGAGCGGATATAATAGGCTTGACAAGAAAAAATTGTGTGGAGGTAAAAGATATGAGAGGTATTCCGTCCCTTGTCACGGACATTCGAAAAAAGGTATTCACCGAGGTCGCGCGTATCGCCTACGCGGGCGAGGGCTACACCGGCATCGAGGAGCTGCCCTTTAAGATCGTGCCCGGCGACCGCCCGCTGCACCGCGAATCGGTCTTCCTGGAGCGCGCCATCGTCGGTGAGCGCGTCCGTCTGGCCATGGGTCTGGGCATGCGCCCGGTTCAGACCCGCATGCTGATGACCAAGGGCATGGACGCCGCGGCCATCGCCGAGCAGTACTATGAGCCGCCGCTCATCAACATCATCCCCTACGCCTGCCATGCCTGCCCGACCAATCAGTATCGGGTCACGGATAGCTGCCAGAACTGTCTGGCCGCTTCCTGCCAGCGCGTCTGCCCCAAGGAGGCCATCTCCTTTGTCAACGGCAGAAGCTGGATCGACCCCGAAAAGTGCATCAGGTGCGGCAAGTGCGCCTCGGCTTGCTCTTACCACGCGATCATCCATCTGGAGCGCCCCTGTCAGGCGGCCTGCGGCATGGACGCGATCGGCTCGGACGAGTACGGCCGCGCCGTGATCGATCAGGAGAAATGCGTCTCCTGCGGCCAGTGTCTGGTCAGCTGCCCCTTCGGCGCGATTGTCGATAAGGGACAGATCTTCCAGGTCATCCAGTCGATCCTGAAGGGCGATCAGGTGGTTGCCATCGTCGCGCCCGCGTTCGTCGGCCAGTTCGGCAAGAACGCCACGCCCGAGAAGCTGGTCAGCGCCATGCGGCAGCTGGGCTTCGCCCGGGTCGAGGAGGTCGCGATCGGCGCAGACCTGTGCACCCTTGAGGAAGCCAAGGACTTTTTGGAGAACGTGCCCGAAAATCAGAAGTACATGGCCACTTCGTGCTGCCCGGCATGGCACTCGATGATCTACAAGCTGTTCCCGGGCGAGACCAAGAACATCTCGATGACCCTGACCCCCATGGTATTCACCGCCCGCATGATCAAAAAGGAAATGCCGGGCTGCAAAGTCGTCTTTGTCGGCCCGTGCGCGGCCAAGAAGCTGGAGGCCATCCGCACCGATATCCGATCGGACGTCGATTTTGTCCTGACCTTTGAGGAGCTGCAAGGCATGTTCGAGGCCAAGGAGATCCGCTTCGACGCGGTCGAGGATGCCGAGATCGAGCACGAGGGCACGGCGGCCGGTCGCGGCTTCGCGGTCGCGGGCGGCGTCGCGCAGGCGGTCGCCGATCTCATCAGCCGGGAAGCGCCCGAGCGCGAGGTCAAAACCGCGCGTGCCGAGGGTCTGCGCGATTGCCGCAAGCTGATGCTGATGGCCAAGGCGGGCAAGTACAACGGCTACCTGCTCGAGGGCATGGCCTGCAAGGGCGGCTGTGTCGCAGGCGCGGGTACGCTGCTGCCGGTCAGCACGGCCGCCAAGCAGGTGACCGATTATCAGAAGAGCGCGCCCGAGGCTCTTCCGGAGAACAGCCGCCACCGCGAGCTGGCCGAGGGTCTGACCGAGCTGTACAAGCCGGTTTCCGATCCGCTGTAAGGGTGATCCGATGAAGGAATGGAATTGCAGCGGCATCCGGCTGACCGCAGGCCCGCGCACGGGCGCGTCCGCATATGTTGAAAAATTTACGGCGGCGCAGGCCGAGGCCGCGATGGCCTTTCACCGGAGTTTTCCGGAATACCGGGTCACCCCGCTGGCCGATCTGCGCGGGCTGGCCGGGAAGCTCGGGCTGGGCGGGCTGTACATCAAGGACGAGAGCAAGCGCTTTGGCCTCAACGCCTTCAAGGTGCTGGGCGGCAGTCACTGTCTGGGGCAGTACATCGGCGCGCGGCTGGGCACGGGGCTGCTTCCGTATGACGAACTGACGAGCGAAGAGACCCGGCACGCGCTGGGCGAGCTGACCTTTGTCACCGCGACCGACGGCAACCACGGCCGGGGCATCGCGTGGACGGCCAACCGGCTGGGGCAGCGCAGCGTGGTCTACATGCCCGCGGGCAGCGCCGCTGAGCGCCTGCGCAACATTCAGATGTTCACGACCGAGGCCTCGGTCACCGAGCTCAACTATAACGACACCGTCCGTCTGGCCGCCCGCCGGGCCGGGGAGAACGGCTGGGTGCTCGTGCAGGACACCACCTGGCCGGGGTACGAGGAGATCCCGACCTGGATCATGCAGGGCTATACCACGATGGCGCTCGAGGCCGTCCGCCAGCTGGGCGGCGTGCGCCCGACCCATGTCTTTCTGCAGGCGGGCGTAGGCGCGATGGCGGGTGCGGTCGCCGCGTTTTTCGCGTCCCTGTATGGGGCGGAGCGCCCGCGGATCATCGTCGTCGAGCCCGACAAGGCCGACTGCTTCTACCGCTCAGCCGAAGCCGGGGAGATCCGCACGGTGGGCGGCGCGATGGACACCATCATGGCCGGGCTGGCCTGCGGCGAGCCGTGCACGATCGCATGGGACATCCTTGCAGCTTATGCCGACTGGTTTATCTCCATGCCCGACTGGGTCGCGGCGCGCGGCATGCGCGTGCTGGGCGCGCCCGTGGACGGCGACCCGCGCGTGATCTCGGGCGAGAGCGGCGCATCGACCGCCGGTCTGGTCAGCGCGCTGTGCAGCCGCCCCGAGCTGTCCCACTTGCGCGAACAGCTTGAACTGGACGAGTCCGCGCGGGTGCTCTGCTTCTCGACCGAGGGCGACACCGACCGGGAAAACTACCGGCGCGTGGTCTGGGAAGGCGCATATAGCGGCTGCTGAGCGCAGCCGCAATGAGATACGCCCGCAGGGCGTATGAAATGTCGCTTCGCGATATGAAATGCGGCTTGCGGCCGCATGAAATTGCCCCTGCGGGGCAATGAAGGAGTCCCTGCGGGACAGATCAAAAAGGCGTGCTGCCGTCGCAGCACGCCTTTGGGTTTTCTTATTCTTTTTACCAATGCTCGCCGCGGGTGGACGACGGGCGCATGAAGAGCCATTCGCTCACGCCCTTGTGGGTGACATCCTTGAGCAGGCACTGGGGCACGAAGCCCATCGACTGGTAGAGCCGCTTGGCGCGGACGTTGAAATGGCTGGTCATGATGAACATATTGGGCGCGTCCGTGGCTTCGACCACGCCGATGAAGATCTTGATGAGGCCGGTGCCGATGCCCATGCCGCGCCACTTCTTTTTGACGCCCAGCAGGTGGAGGTAGGGAAGACCGCACATGCCGGTCATCTCCATGATCATCGCGCCGATCGGCTCGCCCTGTGAGCTCATGGCGATGTACAGCGTGCCCTCGCCGATGGCGCGGGTCAGCCAGCCCTCGAGCACGCCCGGCTCGGAAAAATAGGCGTCGTACAGCTTGGAATCGAGAAAGATCTCGCAGTATTCGGAAACGCGCGCGGCCTCGCCGCGAACCAGGGTAAAGTTCATGCTTTTCACCTCATCGCCCGCAGAAAAACGTCCACTTTTTTCTATTATACCGCCGGGAAACGTGACCTGTCAACGGAAAAAGGGGCGCATTTCAGGCTGGAACAAAAAATCCCGCGCCGGCGGCGCGGGATTTTCAAAGGATTACAGTTACTTGGCGGAAACGGTGATCGGGTCGGAGTAAACGTAAGCGGTCCGGCCGTCGTCATTCGTGTAAGCCAGGAACGCGCGGACGGTGTACTCGGTGGAGGAGTTCGGCACGTACATCGTGTACCGGAAGCTGCCGTCGCTCTTGTAGCCCGAGAAGCTGACGCGGGTGCGTCCGGCCGTGTTGACGGTCAGCGTGCGGCTGCCCAGCCGGTCGGTGCGGAGATAAATCAGACCGTGGCCGGTGACGTTGGACGCGCTTTCGTAATCTGCGAAGCAGCCGGTGAGCGCGATGCGGTTGTCCGAGATGCGATCCGCGCTCACGGTGACGCTCAGGTCGCCCTGCGAGATGGGGACTGTTTTCGTGGCGCCGCAGACCGTGCAGGTATAGATGATCTCGGTTGCGGTTTCAGAGGTCTTGACGTAAGTGTGATCGGTTGTGGGGATTAGGCTGCCGGTCTTGACGGTCTCACCGCAGACGGTGCAGACGGTGTCACCCGTATAGCCGGTTGCGGTGCAGGTCGCGGCCTGGTAGTTCTGCAGTGCGGTGGTATGCGCCAGCTTGGCAATGGTCGAACCGACAGAGAGCGTCGCGTCGCAGTCGATGCAGACGGTGTCGCCTGTGTAGCCTTCTTCGGAGCAGGTCGCGGCCTTGGCATTTCGGAGCTCGGTGTGTTCATGTGTACAAACACTCGATTCCGACATTGTCACCGCGTAGGTCTTGTCCGCGCTGCCGTCTTCCGAGACGGTCAGGATGCGCACCACACCCCCGTAGATGGGCAGGACGGTGATGCCCGCGTTGACGCCGGTCGCAGCGGTCACGGCGCTGGACTCGCTGCCCGCAGCGGTGTAGGACAGGGTGCCGGCGGAGAAACCGGAGACCGCCGTGCCGTCCACCGTGATGCCGGACAGGTCGGCCGAGCTGTTGTACGTGAGCCTGCCCGCATAGGTCATGATCTGTACTTCGGTCAGGCCGACGCACTTTCCGCTCTGCTCGGTCAGCGTGATGCGGAGCGCGACCGGGTTGATGACCTGATCAAAGACATAAGCGGTTTCGGTGAATCCTGCGGTCGGCGTGACGTCGGTGTAGCCGATCTCGGTGAAGTCGCTGCCGTTCAGCGAGTATTCAAATTTGACGCTGGCGGGCAGGGAAGCCGAATAGCTGTCGGTGAAGAAATACAGGTTTGCACTGCTGATCAGCTGCGCGGTGGCCCATTGGAAGGTGATCGACGCAGTTGAGCTGGTGTTGCGGTTGTTATAGTTTGTCCAGCGTGCGTTGGTATCCGAGCTGTTGCTGGTGGCGCCATCGATGATGGACGAGAGGTTGTCCGAAGTCGATGCGCAGTCCTCGGTCAGCGAAGAAGCCGTTCCGGCGACGTTGGTGCTTTCCGTATTGACCGCTTCGGCCACCCGGATGCTCGCGGTGACGGGCAGCGTCGTGCTGCCGATCACGGTCGCGGTGCCGCTTACGACCACAATATTGCCCACCGTTGCAAACTGGCTTGCCGACATCGCGTTCCACTGGACGGAGAATTCGCCGCTCAGGGTGCCATCGGCCAGCACGCCGCGCACGGTAGAGGGCAGGGTGGGCACGGTGTTCGTCATGGTGACGGTGGAGATGTTGCGCATGGCGATGACGTCCGCGATCACGTGCAGGCGGCAGGTGACCGGAATGGCGTCATAGCCCGAGAAGGTCAGCGTGCCGCTGATCGTGTAATCGCCGGGGGTGCTGTAGGTGCCGCTCGGAACGGAGGTCCAGCTGATGGTACCGGTGACGGCCGCGCCGTTCGACAGGGTGCCGGTCGCCTCGGTCTGGAAGCGGGGGTTCGTTCCGGCCATGACCGAGTAATCGCGCACCATCGTGTAGCTGGCAAGGCCCTCTTGAGTCTCGCCGCTGTCGACAGCGGTCGTGGTGACCGACGCGCTGCCGCCGGTCAGGCCGGGGAACGAAACGCTGACGGTGAAGCTGCCTGCGTCCCGGGTGGAGCGGACGATCACGAGCGCCTTGCCCGCGTAAGCGGCGATCTTGGCGCTGGTCGTGCTGGTCAGGACGGAGGACTGCTGGTACTTGGCGGTGGTCGCCTGGTCGCCGTTGTCGACGCCGACGATCTCACCGTTGCCCTCAAGCGAGAAGTTGATGGTGTTGGTGGCGGTGGTGTCCAGATGTCCGCTTGCGTCCTGTACCTCGACCTCGATATAGGTCAGGCTGCTGCCGTCGGCCGCGATGGACGTTTTGTTTTGTGTAACTGCCAGCTTTGCGGGCGTGCCGGGCGTATAAACGGCGCTGGTGCCGGCCGTGCCTGTGATCTCGGTCGTGCCGTTGGCCTGATAGGCCTTCGCCGTGATACTGCCCGCCTCATAGACGACGTTGAAGGTCGCGTACAGGCTTGCCGAGCCTGAAGCGTTGACCGCCGTGCAGACGGTGGCATCATTGCTCGCGGTGGTATAAGTATAGTAGGTGTGGCCGGCAGACGAGGTGTGCGCCGTGCGGGTGGCGGTGCCGATCAGCGTGCCGTTGCGGTAGAGCTCGACGACGGGCGCGTTGCTGTACACGACGACCGGGGTTTTGCCGGACGTGGTCATCATGTTATCGCTGTCCCAGGCGGTGACCAGATGGAGGGTGGTGTCCTTCTGGTTCCACTGGCTGCGGTAGAGGTAATAGGTGTCCTTTTCAAAGCCCGCGGTGTCCACAATGCCGAAATAGCTGCTGTTGGGAATCGCACCGGCTCCGCTGGCAGAACCGGTTCCGGTGCCGTTCCATGGGGTCGGCTCGCCGATGTAGTCGAAGCCGGTCCAGACGAATTCACCGGCGACGCAGTCGTACTGATAGGTATTGTAGAGGGAATCGTGCGCCGTGATGCCCCAGCCGACGGCCGAGGTGTCGTAAGAGGTGAGGTGGTAGTTTCCGTCGGAATTGGCGTTATTGTTCTGATTTTGGTATTGGCCGCGGCTGTTGGTCGCGGAGGAGGTTTCGGTGGCGATGATGACATTGCCGAAATCCTGCGCCAGACTGTACAGCTGGCTCGCGGTATTGGCGTAGTTGAAGCCGGCTACACCGCCGGAGGCTACGATCTTGTTGATCACAGAGGTCAGGGTTGTATTCCCACCGCGCGTGTTGTCGCCGATGGTGATGGGACGGCTGGAAGGATCCTCCGCCTGTACCCAGGTGATGAAGTCTTCGGCGATGTCTGGGAAGGAGGGGCTAGTGGAAGCGCCCTCCTGAATTTCATTGCCGAAGGACCAGGCGATGATCGCGGGGTCGTTGCGGTCGCGGCGCACCATCGAGCGGGCGGCGTATTCAGCGCAGGTCATACTGCTGCTGGCGCCGAGCAGACGGGTATCCACGGATGAGGTGAAATATTGGGAAAAGTCGTAAGAATTACCGTTTTTTGCGATATTCAGGCCGTCAAAGGCCTCTTCGATGACGAGCAGGCCCAGCTCGTTGCAGATGTCGATGAAATCCTCGTCGGCCGGGTTGTGGCTGGTGCGGATCGCGTTGACGCCCATGTCCTTCATGATGGAGAGCTGGCGGTACATGGCGTCGTAGTAGGCGGCCGAGCCGAGCGCGCCCTGATCGTGGTGCAGACAGACGCCGTTGAGTTTGACGTTCTCGCCGTTCAGGTGGAAGCCGGTGGAGTTAAAACTGAAATAGCGGAAGCCGAAATCGGTCTCGACCGTGTCGACGATCGTGCCGCCCACGCTGATCTCGGTGCGGACGGTGTACAGGTTCGGGTTGTCGGGAGACCAGAGGTTGGGGTTGCTGACGGACGGGGAAACGCTCGCGGTGGTCGTGCCGCCCGCGTCGATGGATGCGGTGGTGGAGCTGGTTACGAGCGCGGAGCTGCCGCCCTTGGCGTAAACCGTGCTGGTGACCGTTGCGGTGGCCGCGCTGCTGCCGTCATTGTCGATCTCGACCGAGACATTGACGGTGCCGCTGCCGCTTGCGATGTTCGGCGTGGTGACCGAAACGCCGCGATAGGCCACGTGCACCGGATCGGTTGCGATCAGGGTGACGTCGCGGTAGATGCCGCTGCCCGAATACCAGCGGCTGGACGGGATGTTGTTCACCGCTTTGACTGCGATGACATTGTCGGTCACGCCGTCGCAGGTGACGTAATCCGAAATATCAAAGGCGAAAGAAGTGTAGCCGTAGTGGTGCTCGCCGAGCAGGGTGCCGTTGACATAGACATAGGCATCCGAGTAAACGCCGTCGAAGCCCAGCACCAGCGTCTGGCCGGCGCAGCTTTCGGGCAGCGTGAAGTGCTTGCGGTACCAGCCGGTGCCGCCGGGCAGGAAGCCGCTCTCGGCCTCGCCGCTCGTCGTAAAGCTCTGCGAGATGCTGAAATCGTGCGGCAGGGACACAGATTTCCAGCCCGAGTCGTCAAAGATCGGGTTCTGCGCGGTGGACGACGTGCCGCGGTAGAATTTCCAGTCGGCGTTGAAGTCGGTCTCGCGCTGCAGGGATTGGCTGGAGGCGACCTTGATGGTCTCTGCCTCGCCGGGATAGGTTGTCGTATCGGCCGCGGAAACGGGGACGGCCATGCTGCCCGCCAGCACGGCTGCGGTCAGCACGGCTGCGAGGAGGCGTCGGGTCAGGTTCTTTTTCAATCGGTCCACTTCTTTCTTGTCGATTCTTCCACATCAGGGGCGCATTGCGGTGCAATGCATATTTCCACATCCTATATTTTATTCTATTTGTGATACGTTTGTCAATCTGCACCTGAAAAACGAAGGAAAAAATCAGGGGATTTGGCGAACCTGCAATAAAAAAGCTCCCGGCGGGAATTTCTCCGCCGGGAGCGAAAATGCGGTTATTCCTGTGCCGACGCGTTGTCGGGGGTCAGGAGCTTGGGCTCGAGCTTGCCCGGATGGGCCTTGCGGTAGCGGTCCATGCCGATCATGACGGCGACGCCGACCGCCATGTAGAACACGAGCGACAGCCAGCCGGCCGCGTCCAGAGACAGGGAGGACGCGATGACGACCCAGACCGAAACGATCATGCCGAGGAACAGGAAGGCGCTGCCGCCGGGCGCCTTGTAGGGGCGCTTCCACTCGGGATGGGTCTTGCGCAGCTTATAGCAGTCGTAGCAGACGACGAGGTAGACGATGCCGGCCGCGATGCAGGAGACCGCGTAGATGTACTGCACCCAGTTGGTCGCCGAGAAGACGCAGAAGAAGACCGAGAAGAACAGGACGACGATGTTCGCGATATAGGGCTGGCCGTAGCGGTTCAGCTTCTGGAAGGCGGGGGGCAGCATGTTGAGCTGGGCCGAGCCGTACAGAACGCGCGCCGAGGACGTCCAGAAGCCCATGAAGGTGGTGAAGCCGTGCAGCGAGCCCGCGATCAGCGCGGCCCACGCGAAGAGCATCGGCAGGCCGAGGCCGCGGATCAGCTCGGGCTCGGGCATGGACATGCCGGCGAGCTCGGTCCAGGGCGCCATACCGCCGATCGCGATGACGACGAGGGCGTACAGCAGGGCGGGCAGGAAGAGGGCGGCCAGAATGACCTTCCACATGTTCTTGGCCGGGAAGGTGGTCTCCTCGATCATGGTCGGGGTCAGCTCAAAGCCGATGAACTTGATGGTCAGCACGCCCGAGGCGAGGAAGATGCCGTAGCCCCCGTTCGGGAACCAGCCGCCGTGGCCGAGCAGGTTCTCGGTGCTCCAGTGGCCGCTCGTGAAGAACAGGCAGACGATGCCGAGCGAGATGACGATCATGGTGTAGAAGAACACGTTGCTCAGCTTGCCCGAGATCGAGACGTTGAAGTTCGAGACGATGTACCAGACAAAGCACATCGCGACCGCGATCAGCATGGTCTGGGTGGCGGTGAACTCGATGAAGAAGCCGAGCGCGGTGGTCAGGATGAACGCGCAGATGGGCGGCTCGACGATCTGGATCAGGAACATGAGCCACTGCACCAGCCAGCCGACCTTGTGGTTGGTGGCGTTCGCCGTCCAGACCGCGACCGAGGACGAGAAGGGCAGCATGGCCGACATCTCGGCGAAGGCCAGGCCGACCGGGACGAGCAGGACGGCCAGCGCGAGGAAGATGAAGGCCGCGCCCGGGCCGGTGAGCGAGTACCAGTACGGGCTCTCGGCCAGCCAGCCGCCGATGACCGAGCCGGCCGCGATCGAGATCATGGTCATCATGCTAAGGCTCTTTTTCAGATGGTTTCCGTTGTTATTGGACATTTTCTTATCCCCCTAAATTATTTTTGCGGGCAGGTCAGTCGGCCACCCGGCGGAAGTCCGCGGGCTCGACCGTGGGCTCGATCTGGAGCGTGAAGCCGTCGATCGCGCCGGTGAACGGGTCGACGTAGAACGACATGGGCGCGGTCAGCACGGTGGTGTCTTCCTTGAGCTTGTGCGCCTTGAACACGTCGTAGTGCCAGTGCTCCATGCGCACCCGCATATCCTTATAGAGCAGCACGAGTTCGCCGTTTTCCTCGATGACCCGATAGGTGCCGTAGCCCGGATGGTGGTACGCGCCGGTGAAGTCGGCGAGCGGGTGGCTCGGCCGGGTGTTCGGGACGGGCGCGGGCTTGCCCTCGAACAGGTCGACATTCCAGTGGTAGTAGAAGGCGTCGTACTTGCCGTTCCATTCGTGCAGGCGGGCCGCCCAGTCGGTTTCGGGATCGCCCAGCAGGCGGTCGAAGACGGTGTAGCAGGTGGTCATCAGCAGGGGCATATTGAGCGGCTTGTGGACGTTCATCGCCAGCATGAGGACGATGTTCTCATCGGGCAGGAAGCCCTCGAGCGTGCAGAAGCCCTCGATCTCGCCGGTGTGCCAGACGAACTTGCGGCCGCGGTAATACTGGATGAACCACGCCATGCCGTAGCTGCCGTCGGGCTCGACCTCGGGATAGCGCCACGGGAACATGTGCATGGGCGCGAGGGTGTGGTGCATCTCGCGCATGTTCTTTTCCGAAACCAGACGCTTGCCCTCGTACACGCCGTTGTTGAGGTGGAGGGTCAGCCACTTGAACATATCGGTGACGTTCGAGACCACGCCGCAGGCGCCGCCCGCGACGTCCATCTCCCACGGGCCGACCGGCACGGCGCCCTTACCGTCCTCCCAGTTCCAGTAGCCCTGCGCGTGGTTGGGCTGCTCGTACATCTGGTGGGCGGAGAGCAGGCTGCTCGTCATGCCGAGGGGCTTGAAGATGCGCTCCTCGATCAGGTGCTCCCAGGTCTCGCCCGTGACGTACTCGGCGATCGCGCCGACGGCCGAGTAGACCGTGTTGTTGTACTGGGTCACGGTGCGGAAGGGCGCGTTGGGCTTGAGGTAGCGCAGGCGCATCAGCAGGTCCCACTTGGTGCTCGACGGGTCGGGCCACATGGCCTCGTGGGGTGCGAGCCCGGTGCGGTGGGTCAGCATGTCGCGCAGGGTGCACTCCTTGCTGGCGAAGGGATCGTAGAGCTTGAACTCGGGGATGTACTCGCAGATCGGCTTGTCATAGTCGAGCAGGCCGTCGTCGACCAGCATGGCGATCAGGCAGGAGTTGAACGATTTGGAGCAGGACGCGATGCCGTACAGGGTGTTCTCGTCGGCCGGGAGCTTGCGCTCTACGTCGCGCCAGCCGCAGCCGCCCTGCGCCAGCACCTTGCCGTCCCGCATGACGCCGTAGCTGAAGCCGGGCACGCCCCAGTACTCCATCTCGGCGGGCAGAAAATCAAACAGTTTTGTGTAATCCATTTTTTATCCCCCCGGAAAACCTTATTCGGCCTTGGCCAGCGCCTCAAGGCACTCGTCGGTGTTGATGACATGGCAGTAGATGTTGTTCAGGATCTCGAGCTCGTTGTCCTGAATCTGCTGGGTGGAGGCGCGGCAGGCGTCCTCGATCAGCCAGACCTTGAAGCTCTCGTCGGCCAGGCTGCGGACGGTGCCCGAGACGCACTGGTCGGTCAGCACGCCGGTGACGATCACGGTGTCGATGCCCATGTTGTGGAGCACCAGACGCAGGTTGGTGCCGGTCAGGGCGCTGTCGGTCGTCTTGGTGACCACGATCTCATCGGGCTGGGGCGCGAGCTCGGGCACGATCTCAGCCGAGGGATCGCCGGGCGGCAGCAGCAGCTCGTTGTAGCCGGTCGCCTTCTGGTCGAGCGAACGGTCGCTGCCCGACTTCTTGAGGCACTGGATCTTGGCAAAGACGACCTCGATGCCGTGCGCGCGGCAGTAGGCCAGCAGGCGCTGGTTGTTGGGCACGACAGTCTCGTCAATGGCCTGATAGAACTGCTCCCAGCGGGCGGCGTTGGCCAGCTCGGACTCGGTCGGGTTCTCCAGCTTGGGGCGGGTGATGAACACGTGCTGCATGTCGATGACGAGCAGCGCGGTCTTGCGGGGCTCGATCTCGATCGGGCCGTAGTCGTCGTCGTTCTCGTAGTAGAACGACACGTGGCGGTCATTCACCTTCATGAAGGGACACCTCTTTTTCTGTTTTTTTTGCGGGCGCACGCCGCAACGGAAAAACGGAGTCCATCCATCCCCCGGGAGAACTCCGCTGTATACTTTCATTCATTATAATCTTAAATGGCTAAACTTGTCAACGAAATGCGGATATTATCACATAAAAAATAATTTTT
>CAMEPU010000012.1 GCA_945932315.1 uncultured Clostridia bacterium | reverse complement strand
GCGCGCTGGCCAATCTGAAGCTGGACATGGGCGTCGGCGAAGTGAATCTCGAGAGCCGGCTGACTGGAAGCTGCGAGATCGACCACGGCGTGGGCGAGCTGAATCTGACCCTCCTCGGCGCGGAGGAGGACTACCGCGTCACGCTCGACAAGGGCGTGGGAGAGGCCGCGCTGGACGGAAAGAAGATGAACGACGGCGAGACCTACGGCAGCGGCGCGAACACCGTCCGGATCGACGGCGGCGGCGGCGGGCTGGGGGTCGGTTCCCAGGGCGGACCGCCGGGGGGGGCGCGGAAAAAGGGGGGCGGGCGCGGACGGAAACGTCCGCGCCCGCCGCTTGACAAGTCCGCGGAGCGTGCTATAATAACTTTGAATTGAACAGGGATCTTCAGGGCGGGGTGCAATTCCCCACCGGTGGTACAGCCCACGAGCCGAAAGGCATGACTCGGTGAAACTCCGAGGCCGACAGTACAGTCTGGATGAAAGAAGATCGTGCAGCGCGGGAAGTTTTGCGCCCGCGCCCGCGGACGCGCTCTGGAATGGTTTTTCATTCCGGGGCTTTTTGTTTGCAGCGGGCGCGGCGTCCTTTTGGCGCCTCATGATGTCTTGAACGATCGGTTCAAGGCATCTTTTTTTTGCTTGGAGGCAAACCATGAACGATATGGATTATATGCGCCGGGCGGTCGAGCTGGCGCGCCGGGGACGCACGTCGCCCAACCCGATGGTGGGCGCGGTCATCGTGCGGGACGGCGCGGTCATCGCTGAGGGCTGGCACGAGCGGTGCGGCGCGCTCCACGCCGAGCGGCACGCGCTCGCGCACTGCACGGAGGACCCGGCGGGCGCGACGATGTATGTGACCCTCGAGCCCTGCTGCCATCAGGGGCGGCAGCCCCCCTGCACGGACGCGATTCTGGAGGCCGGCATCCGCAGGGTCGTGATCGGCTCGGACGATCCCAACCCGCTGGTGGCGGGCAAGGGCATCTCCATCCTGCGCGCGCACGGGGTCGAGGTCGTGACCGGCGTGTGCCGCGAGGAATGCGACGCGCTCAACACGATCTTTTTCCACTATATCCGCACCAAACGCCCCTATGTACTGATGAAATACGCGATGACGCTGGACGGCAAGATCGCGACGCGCACGGGCGCGTCCCAGTGGATCACCGGGGAGGAAGCCCGGCGGCGGGTGCACGCCGACCGCGACCGGTACACCGCCATCATGGCGGGCGTGGGCACGGTGCTGGCGGACGATCCACTGCTGACCTGCCGCCTGCCGGACGGGCACAACCCGATCCGGATCATCTGCGACTCGCATCTGCGCACGCCGCTGGACAGCCAGCTCGTCCGCACCGCCCGGGAAACGCCGACCATTCTGGCGGCCTGCCGCCCCGACCCCCAAAAGGCGGCCGCGCTCGCGGCGCAGGGCTGCGCGGTCTGGGAGCTGCCCGAGCGGGACGGTCACGTCGATCTGACCGCGCTCATGGACCGGCTGGGACAGAACGAGATCGACAGCGTCCTGCTCGAGGGCGGGGGCACGCTGAACGGCGCGATGCTGGAGGCCGGTCTGGTGCAGCGGGTGCAGGCCTATATCGCGCCCAAAATCTTCGGCGGGGCGGCGCAGTCGCCCGTGCGGGGCACGGGCGTCGCGCTGCCCGCGCAGGCGTGGCGGCTCAAAAACTGCACTGTGACCCCGGTCGGGGAGGATTTTCTGCTGGAAGGAGAGGTGGAAAGCGATGTTCACCGGACTTGTTGAGGAGGTCGGCACGATCCGCGCTATCCACCGGGGGGCGCACTCCTCGGTGCTGTCCATCGGGGCGGAGACCATCCTGTCCGATCTGAAGGTCGGCGACAGCGTGGCGGTCAACGGCGTGTGCCTGACGGTCACCAGCCGGGACAGCGGCGGCTTCACCGCCGACGTCATGCACGAGACGCTGAACCGCTCCTCGCTGGGCGCGCTCACCGTGGGCAGCCACGTGAACCTCGAGCGGGCGATGGCGGCCGACGGCCGCTTCGGCGGGCACATCGTCTCGGGGCATATCGACGGCACGGGCGTGATCCAGTCGCTCCGCCGGGATGACAACGCGGTCTGGTACACCGTCGGGGCCGCGCCCGGGTTGCTGCGCTATATCGTCGAAAAAGGTTCCATTACAATCGACGGCATCAGCCTGACGGTCGCGGCGGTGGGGGAGACCTGGTTCTCGGTCTCGATCATCCCGCACACGGCGGCGGTGACCATCCTGGGCGAGAAGCGCGCGGGCGACCGTGTGAACCTCGAGACCGACATCATCGGCAAATACGTCGAAAAGCTGCTGCGCCCGGCCGGGGACACGCCCAAAAGCGGCGGTCTGACGCTCGAATTTCTGGCACAAAACGGATTCTAAGGAGGAAACGGAATGTTTCAATACAGTACGATTGAGGAGGCGCTCGAGGCACTGCGGCAGGGCCAGCTGATCCTGTGCACCGACGACCCCGACCGCGAGAACGAGGGCGACTTCATCTGCGCCGCCGAGTTCGCCACCACCGAAAACGTCAATTTCATGGCGGCGCAGGGCCGTGGCCTGATCTGCATGCCCATGTCGGCCGAATATGTGGAGAAGCTGCAGTTCCCGCAGATGGTCACCACGAACACCGACAACCACGAGACGGCCTTCACCGTTTCGATCGACCATGTGTCCACCACCACCGGCATCTCGGCCGCCGAGCGGTCGGTCACCGCGATGAAGTGCGTGGAGGAGGGTGCGCGCCCGCAGGATTTCCGCCGCCCCGGGCATATGTTCCCCCTGATGGCCAAGCCGAATGGCGTGCTCGAGCGCGCGGGCCACACCGAGGCCACCGTCGATCTGCTGCGGCTGGCCGGGCTAAAGGAATGCGGCCTGTGCTGCGAGATCATGCGGGAGGACGGCACGATGATGCGCGCCCCCGAACTGCAGGAGAAGGCACAGGAGTGGGGACTCAAGTTCATCACCATCCGCGACCTGCAGAACTACCGCAAGCGGCATGAGAAGCTGGTCGAGCAGGTGGCCGTCACCAAGCTGCCCACCAAGTACGGCGATTTCGTCGCCTACGGCTACCGCAACAAGCTGAACGGCGAGCACCACGTCGCGCTCGTCAAGGGCGAGATCGGCGACGGCGAAAACGTGCTCTGCCGCGTGCACTCCGAGTGCCTGACGGGCGACTGCTTCGGCTCCCGCCGGTGCGACTGCGGCCAGCAGCTGGCCGCCGCCATGACCCAGATCGAGGCCGAAGGCCGGGGCATCCTGCTCTATATGCGGCAGGAGGGGCGCGGCATCGGCCTGCTCAACAAGCTCAAGGCCTACGCCCTGCAGGATCAGGGCATGGACACGCTCGATGCCAATCTGGCGCTCGGCTTCGCGGGCGATATGCGCGAATACTTCATCGGCGCGCAGATCCTGCACGATCTGGGCGCGCACACGCTGCGCCTGCTGACCAACAACCCGGATAAGGTCTACCAGCTCTCCGATTTCGGCATGGAGATCGTCGAGCGGGTGCCCATCCAGGTGGCTGCGACCAAGGAAGATCTGTTTTACCTGCGGACAAAGCAGCGCCGCATGGGACATCTTTTAAATTTTGAGGACTAAACAGGAGGAAAAATATCATGAAGATTTTTGAAGGCAAGCTGGTATCCGACCGCATCCGCGTGGGCATTGTAGCCGCCCGTTTCAACGAATTCATCGTCTCCAAGCTGCTCAGCGGCTGCGAGGACGTGCTCGTCCGCCACGGCGTCGACCCGGACGACATTTCGGTCGCGTGGGTGCCCGGCGCGTTTGAGATCCCGCTCATCGCGTCCAAGATGGCGAAGAGCGGCAAGTACGACGCGGTCATCGCACTGGGCGCGGTCATCCGCGGCTCGACCAGCCACTATGACTATGTGTGCAGCGAGGTCTCCAAGGGCGTGGCCACCGTCGCGCTGAACAGTGACATCCCGGTCATGTTCGGCGTTCTGACCACCGACACCATCGAGCAGGCCATCGAGCGCGCGGGCACCAAGGCGGGCAACAAGGGCGCGGACTGCGCGGAGGGCGCGATCGAGATGGTCAACCTCATCCGGGCGCTCGAGCAGTAAACAAAAATCTTTTCCGAGGCAGGCGGCGCGCCTGCCTCTTTTTTTGCGCGAAACTGGGCATACTGGTAAAAACGGAAGGGAGCGAAACGCGATGGAGATGTTACAGATGGATGGGGAGCGGTTCAGCCGGGAGGTGCTGGCCGCAGGGAAGCCCGCGCTGGTGGAGTTCTGGGCGCCCTGGTGCGTCTATTGCCGCCGCATCGGCCCGGCGGTCGGGCAGCTCGCCGCGCGGTATGCCGGGCGGCTGACGGTCGGTCAGGTCAATATCGACGGGGAGCCCGCGCTGGCCGAGCGGTACGGGATCGAGGTCGTCCCCACCCTGCTGTTTTTCCGGGACGGGCAGCCGGCCGACAGGGCCGTCGCGCCCGCGTCGCTGGCCGAGATTGAGGATTTTGTCACCGCGCACTGGAAGGGGTGAAGCCGATGGAACCGATCCATGACGTGCTGATTGTCGGGGGCGGCCCGGCCGGCTATACGGCGGCGCTTTACGCCGCCCGCGCCGGGCTGGACGCCGCCCTGCTCGAGAAGCTGTCGGCCGGCGGGCAGATGGCGCTGACCACCAAAATTGAGAACTGGCCGGGCTTCCCGGACGGGATCGACGGCTTTGACCTGGGTGAGCGGATGCAGCGGGGCGCGGAGCGCGCGGGCGCCAAGACCGTGCTGGCCGAGGCGCTGTCCGCCAATCTGTGGGGCGAGATCAAAACGGTCGAGACCAGCGCGGGCCGCTTCCGCGCGCGCACGGTGATCTGGGCGACGGGCGCTGAGCCGCGCAGGCTTGGCCTGCCGGGCGAAACCGAGCTGACCGGGCGGGGCGTCCACTACTGCGCGGCCTGCGACGGCATGGCCTACCGGGGCAAGACGGTCGCCGTGGTCGGCGGCGGCAACAGCGCGGCGGCCGACGCGCTGCAGCTTTCCCGCGTCTGCAAACGGGTCGTTCTGGTGCACCGCCGCGATACCCTGCGCGCCGAGAAAGCCTATCACGAACAGCTTATGCAGGCCGGAAACATCGAATTCTGCTGGAACAGCGTCCCGACAGCGCTGCTGCGCGTGGGCGGGCTGCGCGGTCTGCGGCTCCGGGATGTGCAGACGGGCCGGGAGCGCGATCTCGCGTGCGACGGCGTGTTCATCAGCGTGGGGCGCGCGCCCGCGACCGGGCTGGTGCGGGAGCAGCTCGCGCTCGACGAGGCGGGTTCTATTCTGGCGGGCGAGTCGACAAAGACCAACCTCCCCGGCGTGTTTGCGGCGGGCGATGTGCGCGCCAAGGCGCTGCGGCAGATCGTGACGGCAGCGTCTGACGGCGCGGTGGCCGCGCATGAAGCCGCCGCCTATCTCGCGGGCGGCGGGTGACCGGGCATGCACCCTCCCGCACCTCCCGGCATACGATGCGATTAGGGGCGCAAAGCCTCCAATCCATACGGAAGGAGCGTTTCAAATGAGCAAAACCATCTGTCTGAACGAGCTGCGGCCCGGGCAGCGGGCGACCGTGCGCGCGCTTCGGGCGACGGGCAGCATGCGCCGACGCCTGCTCGATATCGGGCTGGTTGAGGATACCGAAGTCGAGTGCTTGGGGCGCAGTCCGGCGGGCGACCCCTCGGCGTTTTTCATCCGGGGCGCGGTCATCGCCATCCGGGCGGCCGACGGGGCCGACATTCTGCTGGCGGAGGAAGCATGGGACTGACGCGGGACGCGACCGGCGCGGGCGCGGTGGACGGCGGGCTGGCGCTCCGCCGGGAGTCAGACGCCGACCGGGTGATCGCGCTGGCCGGGAACCCCAACGTGGGGAAGAGCACGGTGTTCAACGGCCTGACCGGGCTCAACCAGCACACCGGCAACTGGCCGGGCAAGACGGTGGCGAGCGCGCAGGGGCGGTGCGGTACATATCTCGTCGTCGATCTGCCGGGCACCTATTCGCTGCTCGCCCATTCGGCCGAGGAGGAGGTCGCACGGGATTTCCTGTGCTTCGGCGGGGCGGACGCGACCGTGGTCGTGTGCGACGCGACCTGCCTCGAGCGCAGCCTCAATCTGGCGCTTCAGGTGCGCGAGCTGACCGGGCGGGTGGTCGTCTGCGTCAATCTGATGGACGAAGCCGGGCGCAAGGGCGTCCGCGTCGATCTGGACGCGCTGTCCCGCGGGCTGGGCGTGCCCGTCGTCGGCACGGTCGCCCGCAAAAAGCGGGAGCTGCAAAAACTCGTCCGGGCGGTCGACGGCGTGCTGGCCGCGCCCGCGGCGCCGCCCCTGCGCATCCGTTATCCGGGCGCGGTGGAGGAGGCGCTCGCCGTGCTCGAGCCGGTCGCGGCCGAAAAGGCGGCCGGGCGGCTGCCCGCCCGCTGGCTGGCGCTCCGCCTGCTCGACGAGGACGGGGGGCTGCGCGCCGCGGCCGAGGACTATCTGGGCGGGGAGCTGCGCACGGATGAAAACTGGAACGCAGCCATCGCGCGGGCGCGCGCGATCCTGCGGGAGCGCGGGATCTCCTCTGACCGATTGAAAGACCTCATCGTGTCCTCCCTCGTGCTGGCAGCCGAGGAGCTGGCGAACGACTGCGTGCGCTGCGAGCACACCGGCTACTCGGACGCAGACCGGGCGATCGACCGGGTGCTGACCGGCAAATGGGTGGGGTATCCCGTCATGCTCGCCCTGCTGGCCTTTCTGTTCTGGCTGACCATCGTGGGGGCGAATTTTCTGTCCGACCTGCTCGCCGTCCCGCTGTTCCGGGTGCAGGCGCTGCTGACCGCGCTCTTCACCGCGCTGCACGCGCCCGACTGGCTGCACGGCGTGCTGGTGCTGGGCGCGTACCGGGTGCTGGCCTGGGTGGTCTCAGTCATGCTGCCGCCCATGGCCATCTTCTTTCCGCTGTTCACCCTGCTCGAGGACGCGGGCTACCTGCCCCGGGTGGCCTACAACCTCGACCGGCCCTTCCAGAAGTGCGCGGCCTGCGGCAAGCAGGCGCTGACGATGGCGATGGGCTTCGGCTGCAACGCGGCGGGCGTGGTCGGCTGCCGGATCATCGACTCGCCGCGCGAGCGGCTGCTCGCCATCCTGACAAACAGCATGGTGCCCTGCAACGGGCGGTTCCCGACCCTGCTCACCCTGCTGACCGTCTTTTTCGTCACCGGCGCGCAGGGCCCGCTGGCCTCGCTGCAGGCGGCGCTCCTGCTGACCGGGGTCATCGTGCTCGGCGTGGGCATGACCTTCGCGGCCACCCGGCTGCTCTCGGCGACCGTCTTGAAGGGCGCGCCCTCGTCGTTCACGCTCGAGCTGCCGCCCTACCGCCGCCCCCAGCTCGGGCGGGTGCTCATCCGCTCGGTGCTCGACCGCACCATCTTTGTCCTCGGGCGGGCGGCCGCCGTGGCCGCGCCCGCGGGCGCGCTGCTCTGGCTCGCGGCCAACGTCGAGATCGGCGGGATGAGCCTGCTCGCGCACGGCGCGACGGTGCTCGACCCGTTCGCCCGGCTGCTCGGGCTGGACGGGGTGATCCTGATGGCCTTCCTGTTCGGCTTCCCGGCGAACGAGATCGTCTTGCCCATCATCGTCATGGCCTACACGGCGCAGGGGACGCTCGCCTCGCTCGGCGGCATGGCCGAGCTGCACGGACTGCTGCTCGCGAACGGCTGGACGGCGGTCACCGCCCTGTGCACGGTCTTTTTCTGTCTGCTGCACTGGCCCTGCTCGACCACGCTGCTCACCATCCGCAAGGAGACCGGGAGCTGGGGCTGGACAGCGCTGGCCTGCGTGCTGCCGGCCGCGTTCGGCATGGCGCTCTGCTCCCTGACCGCGTGCGCCGCCCGGCTCATCGGGCTGCTATGACAAAGAGGAACGGTTTTTCCGTTCCTCTTTGTCGCTTTGTGGTATTGAATTACAGAAACAGCTCGTTGTTTTTGTAGCTTGAACAGGCCGCGCTCAGCCCGGCGGCCGCCGCGGTGTGCAGCGGACGGCTGAGGTAGCGCAGGTGGCGCGGGCAGACCGCGAGGCAGCGCATGCAGGAGATGCACTTCTCCTTGTTGAGATGTTTGGGATTGGCATGCGAAATCGCGCCCGCCGGGCAGGCGCGCGCGCACGCGCCGCAGTGGGTGCAGCCGCGCAGCCGGGTCTTGGGCTTCATGGGAACGCCGCCGAAATTTTTATACGGGCGGTTGCCCGGCACCTGCACGGGTGTTTCCACGTCGGATTCCTCCAACCGGGCGCGGATGCGCGCGCCGAAGTCCGCGAGATCGGCCTCGTCGTGCCCATTGGGACGGCCGGTCGCGAACTGGCGGAAGATCGAGTGCTCGGCGATGGCCGCGACCGCTGCCGCGCAGCGGAAGCCGGCCGCGAGCAGGACGTCCTCGAGTTCGATCAGGGTGTCCTCAAACGCGCGGTTGCCGTAGACGCAGAGCAGGATGGCGCGCGCGCCGCCGCCCTGGATTTTGGCCAGCCGCTCGGCGGCCGGGCCGGGCACGCGGCCACCGTAGGAGGGAACGGCGACGAGCACAAGATCGTCCTGCGCAAAAGAGAGCGCGGAAAAGTCGCGGGAAACGTCGGTCAGGTCGATCTCCTGCCAGGGGTCGGGCCAGCAGTCCGCCAGCAGGCTCGCGCATGTGCGGGTGCCGCCCGTCGGGCTGAAGTGGAGCAGGTATTGGTTCATCGGTTCCGTTCTCCTTCCATATTTTGGTTTTTATAATATTATTATAGAGGATTGATGCACTCCATGCAACCAAAACGGCGAAAAACAACGCTCCGGCGTTTTGTGCCGGAGCGGAAATTCTTTTATCAGAAATTGACCGTCGATGCGATGTCCAGACGGGCATTGCGGTAATCGCGCGGCGTGTAGCCGAGCTTGCGGCGGAAGATCTTGCCGAAATAGCTGGGCGAGGAAAAGCCGCAGTGAATGCCGATCTCGAGCACGCTCATTTCGGTCGAATGGAGCAGTTCGCAGGCCTTGCTGATGCGGAAATCCATCAGGTATTCGATCGGGGACATGCCGAGCTGGCGCTGGAAGCACCGGCAGCATTCGCGCTCCCCGATCAGCGCCGCGCCCGCGATCTCGCCCAGCGTCACTTTTTCTCCGTAGTGGTCGGCGATATAGCGCATCATTTCGCGGATGCGCGCGTCGTCGTGCGGCGAACCCTCGGCCGGCTGGGTCGAAAGCTCGGCCGCCTGCAATACGGTCAGCCACAGCTCGGTCATGAGCGAGCGGATCCCCGCCTCATATCCGAAGGGCTTCTCCTCGTGCAGGGCGGTCGCGCGGTGCATGAGCTCGACGGCCCGGGCGGCCGTTTCGGTTCCCTTGCGGAAGATCAGCATGTCGATGCTGCGGTTCTCGACCAGCGGCAGCACATACCGGGTTTCGATGACGCTGCCGTGAGCGCCGCTGATGAACGAGGGCAGGAAAATATGATCCTCCTGCTCACTGAACACGCCCGGACGGCCGCACGGCATGTGGAGGACGCTTGCGTTGACCATGCCCACATCCCCCTCCACCAGCGGATAAATTCCACTGGGCGTGTGGTAGTCGATCACGCCCGAGCGCATATAGAAAAATTCGACCTCGTTGTGCCAGTGCCAGGGGTACGAGGTGTCGTGATAGCCATATACGCCGGTGCGGTAGGGGAAGGACGCGGAAAAAGACGGGTCATTTTCCTCCAGCGTGATGTTGTTGAGCGTGGGTGAAGAACTGGTATTCATGGCATTCAGTCCGTATCGTCATAGAATTGGTCGGGATCGCTCTTGTATTGTACCAAACCGGGTCGATATGATTATAGCATGAAAAAAACGGCCGCGTCAACCGCCAGGCGCGCTCCGTTGGTCAGCGGATGCGGAGCACACGGGAACAACGCCTGAGCATGCTCAGGACAGCCTGAATCGCCGGGCCGGTGAGCAGCAGAGAGGCCACCGTGCAGACGCCGACGACGCCGCCGAGGCAGAGGCCGAGCGCGCATTGGACGGCGTCGTACAGGATGCGCACCGTGCGGTACTGTAGCCGCTTTTGGCGCTCATAGAGCAGCAGGGGAAGGATGTCGTTGGAGGCCATCCCCAGATCGGCCGCCTGCACCAGCGCGATGCCCGCGCCGATAACGAGCGGGATCAGTGGCACCAGCAGCAGCCGGACCGCCAGCGGGGCGAACCGCAGGGGCGCGAAAACGGGCTGTACGAGGTTCACCACGCCGCCGACCAGAAAGATGCTGATTACGGTGCCGGGGCCGATGCGCGAGCGTCCCCGGCGCAGGGCGGGCAGCAGAAGAAGAAAGAGCATCACGCTGCTCATGGTACCGTGCCGGATGTGAGCCACGCCCGAAAGCCCCTGAATCATGACATTGTATGCGTCCGCGCCCAGCCCGATCGCAACCATCAGCGCGCTGCCCGCAGCTGAGAGCGACTGGCCGAACAGAAACGCCGCCAGCCGGGAAGCAAATCCCCGCGTCATTGTAATCACCTCTCATCCATTCTGTTCCTATCCTATCAGGTTTTGGCACCGCCGGAAATGCATTTTCCGGCGGTGTTCATTTTGCGTGCATTTACCACATGGATATTCTTGCGAATTTGCACGAAATCCCTGTTTTTTGAACAAAATAGGCGGTATAATAATAAAATCGAAAAAGAGGAAAGGGGATGGCGAGTTGTCCGAGCAGAATCGGAATTACCGGAAGCATATCGTCTTTACATCCGAGCTGGCGCGGACGCTCCCGCCCGATCAGCCGTATATCGAGTACATTTCCTTCGCGGACTGGACGGCCGGTTATCATCAGATGATGCACAAGCACGCCGATATCGCCGAGGTGCTGCTCGTCCTGCGCGGACACGGCCGGTATTCCATCGGCCTGCACCGGCGCGCGGTCGAGGGCGGCGACGTGATCCTGTGCAACTGCGGCGAGCCGCACGACGAATTCCCGATGTCGGGGGAGACCTATCAGACCCTGTGCCTGGGGATCCGGCGCCTGGCGCTTCCCGGGCTTGCGCCCGGCGAGCTGGTCGCGTCCGGCCGCGATCCCATCTTCCATAAACCCGCGCAGTTTGACGAGCTTTCCACGCTTTTTACGATGATGGAAGCGCACGCGGGCGTAAAGACACGCGAAAATCAGATGTTTTGCCAGAACTTGACGCTGGCTGCCCTGGAGCTGGTTCGGCAGATGACGGACAGCGCCGAGCAGCCGCCCGCGCAGGAGGAGGGGCCGCTTCTCACCCGGGTGGAACGTTATATCGACGCCCATTATGCCGAGGATATCTCGATGGACCGGCTGGGGCAGCTTTTCTATGTCAGCCCCTATCATCTGGCCCATCTGTTCAAGCAGAACACCGGTTATACGATCAAGCAATATATCCTGCGCCGCCGGATCGGCGAGGCGCAAAGCCTGCTGTATGACACGAAGGACAGCATTGCGTCCATCGCGGCGGCCGTCGGCTTTGACGACCCGGCCTATTTTTCCCGCCTGTTTGCCAAATATGTCGGTATGCCGCCCAGCGAGTACCGGCTGTACTGCGCAAAGTGATAAAAAGCGGTTCAAAGAGCACGTTGCAAAACGTGCTCTTTTTGTGTGTGTTCGCACGATGCGCAGGTTTGTCCAAACCGTCAAAAGAATCCGGCGTTATTTTAGCGGAAATGTCCATTTTCAAAATACCCGTGAACGGAGTATATTAAACGTGGGCGGAAAAGTCCAAGCCGTCAAGCACCGGATGAAGGCCCCGGTGCGGCCCGGGTTTTTCCGATCTTCTCTTTTTCTGTGCGCCTCGCTGCTGCCTGCAGGGAGGCGCGCGGTCTTTTTGGGGCGGCCGCCTTGCCAAGCGCGCGCGAGCCTGTTACAATCGAAGTATCTCAAAGACTTTGAGGAGAGGAAGGAATCGGAATGAAACTTGCGATCAAAACCTGCACCCTGGACATGCCCTTTGAGCAGATGCTCGATTTCTGCGTCGAGCAGCGCATCGCGGCGCTCGAGATCGGCACGGGCAACTGGTCGGGTGCGCCCCACATCGACCTCGACCTGCTGGTGCGCGACGAGGCCGCCCGCGTGAAGTGGTACGACGCGATCCGCGCCCACGGGCTCGAACTGTGCGCGCTCAACTGCTCGGGCAACCCGCTGGCCTACGAGCACGACATGGACGTGACCAAAAAGACCTTTGAGCTGGCGCGCATGCTGGGCGTCAAGAAGATCGTCATGATGAGCGGCCTGCCCACGGGCTGCAAGGGGGACAAGACCCCGGTCTGGATCACCACCTCGTGGCCGCCCGAGACCCAGAAAATTCTGGATTACCAGTGGAACGAGGTCGCCATCCCGGCGTGGAAGGAGATCGTCCAAATGGCGGCCGACTGCGGCGTCGAGAAGATCGCCCTCGAGAACCACGGCATGCAGCTCGTCTACAACCCGGAGACCCTGCTGCGCCTGCGCGAGGCTGTCGGCCCGATGGTCGGCATGAACCTCGACCCCAGCCACCTGTTCTGGATGGGCGGCGACCCGATCGAGGCCGCGCGCGTGCTGGGCGAGCACGGCGCGATCTATCACATCCACGGCAAGGACTCGCGCACCGAGCGCCGGTACATCGGCCCGAACGGCGTGCTCGACACCAAGCCGATCGACGCCTTCGCCCGCCGCAGCTGGAATTACGTCGCGGTCGGCGCGGGCCACGGCGCGCAGTGGTGGAAGGAGTTCTTCTCGGTCGTCCGCATGTCGGGCTACGACGAGGAGATCTCGCTCGAGATGGAGGATCTGACCCTGTCCATGCTGGACGGCCATCTGGCCAGCCTGCGCGTACTGCGCGAGGCGCTTGAGATCGGGTAAAACAGGCACAGGGCACAGGAGAATTGGGGTTTGACCGGGCGGTCAATCCCCGCAATCTGCTGAAAAAGCCGCACTCCCGTTTGGGCAAGACTCCAAACTTTTTTTGGCCGCTTGACCGGAAAAGAGAGGCGGAGTACGATAAAACTGCAAAGACCCATTGAGAAGAAGAAAAGGAGAGAGCATTATGCTGAAAATTGGTGTTATCGGCTGCGGCGCGATCGGCCGCGATCATATCCGCCGCCTGCACGATCTGGTGCCCGGCTGCGAGGTCGTCGCCTGCGCCGATTATTTCAAGGCGGCCGCCGACAAGGTGGCCGAGCAGTACGGCATCACGGCCTATGAGACCGGCGAGGAGCTGATCGCCGCGCCCGAGGTCGAGGCCGTCGTCATCACCTCGTCCGATCCCTCCCACGCGGGCTACGTGCTCGAGGCGCTCAAGGCGCAGAAGTTCGTCTTCTGCGAGAAGCCGCTCGCGCAGAACGCCGCCGACTGTGAGAAGATCATCGCCGCCGAGGTTGCGCTGGGCCGCCGTCTGGTGCAGGTCGGCTTCATGCGCCGCTATGACCGCGGCTACGCCGAGATGAAGCGCATCATCGACTCGGGCGAGCTGGGCGCGCCTCTGATGATCCACGCCTGCCACCGCAACGTCAGCCAGCCCGACGGCTTCAAGACCGAGATGGGCGTGACCAACGTCGCGATTCACGAGCTCGACATCTGCCGTTGGCTGCTGGGCGACGAGTACGAGAGCGGCCAGGTGCTCAAGGTGCGCCAGTCCGCTGAGTCCACCAAGGGCTATGACAACCCACAGATCATCCTGCTCGAGACCAAGACCGGCTGCCGCATCGACGTCGAGGTGCAGGTCGCGGACGCTTACGGCTATGACATCCAGTGCCAGGTCGTCTGCGAGAAGGGCACCGTCAACCTGCCCGATCCCTATGCGGTCGTCAAGCGCGCGAACGCGACCCGTTCCTTCCCGATCCTGACCGACTGGAAGGACCGCTTTATCGAGGCCTACGACATCGAGCTGACCGAGTGGGTCAAGGCGGTGTCGGCGGGCGCGCCGACCGGCCCCTCCGCCTGGGACGGCTATGTCGCCTGCGTGGCGGGCGACGCGCTGAACGCTTCGCGCGGCACCGGCATGTTCAAGAAGATCGAGACCATCGAGAAGCCCGAGCTGTACAAGTAAAGAGCGACACCCAAAGGGCGCGGACAAAGTTCGCGCCCTTTTTGCGTCTCCGAGGTGGCGTGCACGGCGTTCCTGTGGTAAAATAGACTCGATATTACTGAATCAGAACGGAACACGCTATGAAAAAGATCGTTTTTGGCATATTGGCGCACGTGGACGCCGGCAAGACCACGCTTTCCGAGGCGCTGCTCTACCGCAGCGGCGCGGTGCGGAAGCTCGGCCGGGTCGACCACGGCGACGCTTTTCTGGATACCGACGCGCTCGAGCGGGCGCGCGGCATCACAATTTTTTCCAAACAGGCCGTCTTCCCGCTGGGGGAGGACGAGGCCACCCTGCTCGACACCCCGGGGCACGTCGATTTCTCGGCCGAGGCCGAGCGCGTGCTGCAGGTGCTGGACGCGGCCATTCTGGTCATCAGCGGCACGGACGGCGTGCAGGGGCACACCGAGACCCTGTGGCGGCTGCTCGCCCGGCATCAGATCCCGATCTTCCTGTTCGTCAACAAGATGGATCTGGCCGGGGCCGACCGCGCCGCGCTGATGGACGAGCTGCGCGCCCGGCTGGACGAGGGCTGCATCGACTTCGGCGATGCGGACGGCCTCTATGAAAACATTGCCATGCAGGACGAGGGCCTGCTCGAGCGCTATCTGGACGGCGGCGCGATCGAAGACCACGAGGTCGCGTCCCTGATCGCCCGCCGCAGGATCTTTCCATGCTGGTTCGGTTCGGCGCTCCGGCTCGAGGGCGTGGACGAATTTCTGGACGGCCTGTCCCGCTTCGCGCCCCGCCCAGATTATCCGACCCAATTCGGCGCGCAGGTCTTCAAGATCAGCCGCGATGAGCAGGGGAACCGCCTGACCCACCTCAAGGTCACGGGCGGCGCGCTCCGGGTGCGTGACCAGATCGCAGGCCCGGGATGGGAGGAGAAGATCAACCAGATCCGCGTTTACTCGGGCGCAAAGTTCCAGACGGCCGAGGAGGCCGCGCCGGGCACGGTCTGCGCGGTCACCGGCCTCACCCGCACCATGCCCGGACAGGGGCTGGGGATCGAACAGAACGCGGCCGCGCCCGTGCTCGAGCCGGTGCTGACCTACCGCGTCGGCCTGCCCGATGGCTGCGACGTGCACGAGATGCTGCGCAATCTGCGGCAGCTCGAGGAGGAGGACCCCATGCTGCGCGTCCTCTGGAACGAGGCGCTCTCCGAAATTCAGGTGCAGCTCATGGGCGAGATCCAGCTCGAGGTGCTGACCCAGCGGATCGCGTCCCGCTTCGGCGTGGACGTCACGTTCGATGAGGGCAATATTGTTTACAAAGAGACCATCGCCACCCCGGCGATCGGCATCGGCCATTTTGAGCCCCTGCGCCATTACGCCGAGTGCCAGCTCCTGCTCGAGCCGGGCGCGCCCGGCAGCGGCGTGCGGCTGGACACCGTGTGCAGCACCGACGTGCTCGACCTCAACTGGCAGCGCCTGATTTTGACCCATCTGGCTGAAAAGACCCACGTGGGCGTGCTGACCGGCTCGCCCGTCACCGATCTCAAGATCACCCTGCTGACCGGCCGGGCGCACCTCAAGCACACCGAGGGCGGCGATTTCCGGCAGGCGACCTACCGCGCGGTGCGGCAGGGACTCATGCAGGCCGAGCCGGTGCTGCTTGAGCCGTGGTATGACTACCGCCTGACCGTACCGCAGGAGCTGGTCGGCCGGGCGATGACCGACGTGCAGCGCATGAGCGGCACGTTCGACCCGCCCGGGACGGCGGGGGAGATGGCGGTGCTGACCGGCACCGCGCCGGTCGCCTCGATGCGCGGTTACCCCCGGGAGGTCGCGGCCTATACGCGCGGCCGGGGGCAGCTCTCCTGCACCGTGCGCGGCTATGCGCCCTGCCACAATGCGGATGAGGTCGTGGAGAAAATCGGCTATGATTGTGCACATGATGTGGAAAACACGCCCGACTCGGTCTTTTGCTCCCACGGCGCGGGCTACAACGTCCCGTGGGACGAGGTGCCGGCGCACGCCCATTGCAGCGTGAGCCTCGCGCTTGAGGACGGTGCGCCCATCCCGGAGGAAGCGCCCCAGCGGGCGTCCCGATCATCGGGCGGCGTGGGCGGCTTTGCGGGCGACAAGGAATTGGAAGAGATCTTTGTCCGCACCTACGGCCCGATCAAAAATCGAGGCATGGACGCCTTTCAGCAGAGCCGTCGGCGCGGCCCCGAGATCGACGCCAAGGTGATGAGCCGGGTCGCCCGGGACGATTATCTGCTGGTCGACGGCTACAACATCATCCACGCCTGGGACGAGCTGGCCGACATCGCGAAGGACGACCTGAACGCGGCGCGCGAGACGCTCATCAACCTGATGAGCAACTATCAGGGCGTGCGGAAATGCCATCTGATTCTGGTGTTCGACGCCTACAAGGTGAAGGGCAACCCCGGCTCGGTCGAGAAGGTCTACAACATCCACGTGGTCTACACCAAGGAGGCTGAGACCGCCGACATGTACATCGAGAAGGCGTCCTACGACCTGTCGCGCGAGCATCGGGTCAAGGTCGCGACCTCGGACGGACTCGAGCAGATGATCATCCTGGGGCACGGCGCGGAGCGCCTGTCCGCGAACGATTTCAAATGGGAGGTCGAGCAGGCCACCCGGCAAATAGAGGAGTTTATCAGAAAGCAGAAATAAGAGGAGGTCAATCCCATGAATGAATCCCAACGCCGCACCTTCGGCGTGACCCCGGCGGGCGAGCCGGTCGAGGCCGTGACCCTGTCGAACGGTGTGCTGTCCTGCGAGGTGCTCACCTACGGCGCATCCCTGCGCCGCCTGATCGTGCCCGACCGCGCGGGAAACCCGGTCGACGTCGTGCTCGGCTATGATGAGATCGAAACCTATTGCACGCTCGGCGGCCACTTCGGTGCGGTCTGCGGCCGCTTCGCCAACCGCATCGCGGCGGGCAGGTTCACGCTCGACGGCAAGACCTACCAGCTTGAACTCAACAACGGCAAAAACCACCTGCACGGCGGCGCGAAGGGCTTCTCCAAGCGGGTGTGGGAGATCGCGGCGCTGCGCGAGGACGCGGTCACGCTCGCGCTCGACAGCCCGGACGGCGACGCGAACTATCCCGGCCATGTCAAGGTGCGCATCACCTACGCGCTCGAGGGTTCGTCCCTCCGCCTGACCTACGAGGCCGAGACCGACGCCGCCACCCCGCTCAACCTGACCAACCACACCTATTTCAACCTCGCGGGACACGATTCGGGTTCGGTGGCCGATCAGATCGTCCGGCTGTATTGCAGCGCCTACACCCCGGCGGACGAAGGCAGCATCCCGACGGGCGCGGTCGAGCCGGTCGAGGGCACGCCCTTCGACCTGCGCCAGCCGACCGCCATCGGCGCGCACATCGACGACGACAATGCGCAGCTCAGAAATGGCAAGGGCTATGATCACAATCTGGTCGTGGACGGCGAGCCCGGCGCGATGCGCCCGGCGGCGTGGGCCAAGTCGGACAAGACCGGCATCACCCTGACCTGTGAGACCGACCTGCCCGGCATGCAGTTCTACACCGGCAACGGCGTTTCGCCCCGCACCGGAAAGGGCGGCGCGCAGTACGCCCCGCGCCACGGCTTCTGCCTCGAGACCCAGTTCTACCCGAACTCGCCCAACACCCCGGCCTTCCCGTCCTGCATCCTGTGCCCGGATAAGGCGTTCGAATCCACCACCCGGTTCACCTTCGGCCTCGCGTAAGCGCCGTCCAAACGCGCTTTACAAAGAGGAAGGAATGGTTTATAATAAAAAGAAAGAAGCGAAGGAGGGATGACCGGTATGCTGATATTGATGCTGCTGCTCTGTGGACTGTTTGCCCTGATCTGTTACAGCATGGGCGTTAAAAAGGGTTATAGCGGTGTGCTGTGCGTATTGGCCGGTTTTTTTGGCAATGTTTCATCGATCGTCATCCTTGCTTTGCTGCCAGACGTAGCGGCGGAACAGGAGCAGCGCGATCAGGAGGCGCGGAGACACCGCGAGGAAATCGAAGCGCTGAAACGCCGGATCGCCGAGCTGGAAGCCGTGCGCAAGGCAGAGGAGCCGGAGGCGACGGAAGTGCGGAAAGTGCAGGACGTGCAGGCGGTTCAGCCGGAAAGCGCGGACGGCGAAAAGGACGCCATGGCACCGGCGGTATTCCGCTCCCGCACACTGGAAATCGTGGAGTGCCCCAAATGCGGCAGAAGACAGCAGAGCTGCCGCGACAACTGCTATAACTGCGGCACGCCTTTCCTGTATCAAGACGAACTATGACAAAAAGATCCCCGCAAAAGAGAGGAAAAATCCTTCTTTTGCGGGGATTTTACTGCATATCAAAGAAAAAACTCAGGCCTTGGCGAAGCCCGCGAGGCCGAAGGCCGCCGGGCCGCCGTGGGTGGTGATGACGCCGTTCGCCTGAATCCAAACGATCTCGCGGAAGCCGCACTCCCGCGCCGCCGCCTCGGCGCTCTCGATCACGGCATCGTCCAGCCCGACCGTGCGGACGAGGAACAGGCAGTCCCGGTCAAGGTCGTACTTTTCGGCGTAGTCCGCGATCAGATGGGCGGCCACCTTGGTCATCTTGCCGCGGTACTTCTTGGTCGCGACCAGCTTGCCGTCCAGAATTTCGATGCAGGGGTGCAGGTTCAGGATGCGGCTGCCCAGAAAGGCCACGTTGCTGACCCGGCCGCCCGCGCGCAGGAATTCGAGGTTGTCGGGCAGGAAGCACATCCGGGCGCGCGCGATCAGCGCGTTCGCCGCCGCGGCCGCTTCCTCGACTGTCATTTCGGGGTGCTGTTCCAGCAGCTTTGCGACCGCGAGGACGACGTTTGCCTGACCGATCGAGACCTGCTTGGTGTCGATCATCGTGATGCCCTCGCGCCCTTCGGCTGCGATGCACGCGCTCTGATAGGAGCAGGTGGTCACCGCCGAGTAGGCGAGGTAGAGGATGGGCGAGCCCGGGTATTGGCTTTGCAGCGCGTCGAATACGCGGGCGAAGTCGTCGGGCGTGCTGCCGCTCGTCTTGGGCAGCTTGCCGGTGCCGCGGTAATAGTCGACAATTTTCTGGGGCGGGAACGAGCCGTCGTCCAGCGTTTCGGTTTCAAAGGAGACGTGCATGGGCACGATCTGGATATGGTAACGCGCTGCCAGCTCGGGCGTGATGTCCGAACCGGTCTCCGCGACGAGGATCACAGGCTTCATAAGAGTATCCCTTTCAGCTTTCTTTCAGTTTTTGTTTGAAAAACAAATTGTTATTTTTCAAACCTCTGCATTTTATATTAGAATAAGTTGAAAGCCCTGTCAAGAGGTTTTGAAAAACTCATAAAAGGCTTCCTTGAACTTTTCTTCGATCGGCGTTATAATGATTGTCAGCGGAGGTGCGCGATGGAACAGAAAGTAAAGCTTGCGCTGGCCGAGTCCATGCAGCATTTCAGACTGCCCCGGTTCGATGAGATCCCGGACGTGGGGCTGTATCTGGAGCAGACAACCAAATATATCGCCGGATATCTGGAGCCGCTCGAGGGCGTTTCGATCACGACGTCCATGGTCAGCAACTATGTCAAGCAGGGGCTGGTCGACAAGCCGGTCAAAAAACAGTACGACCGGGTGCAGATCGCCTATCTGATCTTCATCGCGGTGGCCAAAACCGTGCTTTCGCTCGAGGATATCCAGATTCTGATCGAGCAGCAGAAGCGGAGCTATGACGAGCGCACAGCGTATGAGTATTTCTGCGAGGCGTTCGAGCGCCTGCTGCTGTATGTGTTTGGCCTGCGGGAAACGGTTGAGGACGTGGGCGTGGACAACACCGATGAAAAGGTGCTGCTGCGCAACACCATCATCACGATCGCCCATAAGATCTATCTGAAAAAATGTCTGGCACTCCTGTGCGAAGAGAAGCAAGACAATCCCAAAAAAGCAAAAAAGAAGCTGTGAAACGCGGAATTTCACAGCTTCTTTTTCTCAATCCAGAACGTGGCCGCCGGTCGAGAGCGTGACCACCTGCCAGGGGATGCATTTGCCGCTGGCCTGCAGGGCGCGCTTTACCGCGTTCTCGATGCCGCCGCAGCAGGGGACCTCCATGCGGACGACGGTGACGCTCTGCACATCGTTCTGCGCCAGAATGGCGGTCAGCTTTTCGGCGTAGTCAACCGGATCGAGCTTGGGGCAGCCGATCAGCGTGACACGGCCCTTCATGAATGTGTCGTGGAACGCGCCATGGGCGTAGGCGGCGCAATCGGCCGCGATCAGCAGCCGGGCGCCGTCAAAATAGGGGGCATTCACCGGGACAAGCCGGAGCTGCACCGGCCACTGGGCCAGACGGCTCGCGCCGGACGACCCCGGGGCCGCAGGCTCACTTTCGCGCACGATCGTGCGGGACTGCGAACCCGGGCAGCCGCAGGGCAGGGGAGCGGACTGTTTCTGCTGTTTGGCGAGGCGGACGGCGTCCTCGTCATAGGCGGGCGCTTCGCGCTCCTCAAAGGTGATCGCGCCGGTCGGACAGGTGGGCAAGCAGTCGCCCAGGCCGTCGCAGTAGTCCTCACGCAGCAGAACGGCTTTGCCGTCCACCATGCCGATCGCACCCTCGTGGCAGGCTTCGGCGCACAGGCCGCAGCCGATGCAGTTCTCAGCGTCAATTTTGATGATTTTTCGCTTCATGGCTCTATCCTTTCGAGCTTTCGCTCTTTTTTGATTGATTTGATGAGCCTATTATAGTATACTGGCCGCAAACAGTATGTTGAAATTTCAACAAACGGGAGGAAATCATGCAAGAACATTTTGCCATTCTCGGGGCTTGTCCGCTGTTTGCCGGGATCGAGACGTCCGAGCTGTCGGCCCTGCTGGACTGTCTGGAAGCGAAAACGGTGCGCGCCGAAAAAAACGGGGTGATCCTGCTGGAGGGCGACCCCGCGCGGTACATCGGCGTCGTCCTGACGGGCGGCGTGCAGGTCGTGCGGGAGGATTACTATGGAAACCGCAGCATCCTCGCCCGGCTCGCACCCGGCGAGCTGTTCGCCGAGTCCTTCGCCTGCGCGGGCGTCCCGGTGCTGCCGGTCAGCGTCATCGCGGCGGCGGACAGCGCGGTGCTCCTGCTGGACTGCCGCCGCATCACCGCCCCGTGCAGCCGGGTCTGTGCCTTCCACAGCCGGCTGATCTTCAACCTGCTGCAGGTGGTCGCGCGCAAAAATCTGGCCTTTCACCAGCGGCTCGAGATCACCTCCCGGCGCACGACGCGGGAAAAGCTGATGGCCTATCTGCTCGCGCAGGCCAAGCAGGCGGGCGCAGAGCATTTCACGATCCCGTACGACCGGCAGGAGCTGGCCGATTACCTGGGCGTCGACCGCAGCGGCCTGTCGGCCGAACTCGGCAAGCTGCGCCGGGAGGGCGTGCTGCGCTGCCGGAAAAACGAATTCACGCTATTGTAAGAACGGCCCGCCGTGTAATGCGGCGGGCCGTTTTGGGGCGGGTTATTCGATTGTCAGGGCATTCGCGGACACGCTGAGGCCGTTGACCTCGACGCCCGCGTCGGCCGGGATCAGCAGGTACTTACGGCCGTCGATCACCCGGGTCTCGATCAGATGGCTGCGCGCCGGGTCGACCGAGATGGTGACCTCGGTTGTCTTGACCTCAAAGCGCCGGCTGTCGATCAGGTTGGCCGGGCTGAGGGGCGCGTCCATGCCGAACTGCTCCTCGCACTTTTCGTGGAACACGGCGGCCTGCTCGGCCGAAACGCCGCACTCCTGCAGCATTCCGCCGATTTCGTCCGCGGTCACCGCGAGCGGCTCGGGGTTCTTACTCTCCCTGTGCTCCTCGATCTTCTCGCGGAGCTGTTCATGGACGGCCTGAATGACCTCCATGCTGCATTCGTCCTCGAGCGCGTCCTGCAGCGCGGTGTGGAAGGCCTCCTTCTGTTCGGCGGCCGAGAGGGGCGGCTCGGTGTGGAAGACCGCGTCGATGAACTCCCGGTGAAGCGCGTCGGCGCTGCGGGAGTAGAACAGGGCGTTGTAGATGTTGGCCGACCGGTCGTCGAAGGCCGGGAACAGGAAGCCCAGCTCGGGCGCGGACACGATCTGGCTGACGACGTAGCTGTGGAACTCCTTTTCACCCGGGAAGTAGCCCAGCTCGAGCTTGCAGTCCCGCACCGGGCAGATGCTGCACAGGATGTATGTAAAGACCTCGGTCGACTCCTCCTCGTGGAGTTCGTCATCCTTCCCGCGGAAGGGCACGTCGTAGGAATCGGTCGCGAGCAGGATCAGGTAGTTGCCGCCGTCCATGTCAAGGGCGTCGATGACCTTCCGGTAGAAAAGCTCGCGGGTGGCCTTGTCCTGCAGCTTGGAGGAGCGCAGAGCGGAGAGCAGCCGGTGCTCGTCGCTGTCCATGACCTGTTCATTGGAGAAGGCAATGTCGATCAGGTTGCGGCCAAGCGTGCCCGAAAGGGAGCGCTTGAGCAGGCCGAGGTATTTTTCGACCTCCTCGGGCGTCATGTAGTTGAGGGATTCCTCAAATTCAGTGATGACGTCCTTTGTGCCGTTGACAAAGCAGCCGTAGATGTGGCTGATGGTATTCTTATCCGGGCGGAAGCGGCGGCGCAGCTCGCCCAGTTCCTTCTGCTTCATAGGGTACCTCGCTTTTGTAAGATTGGATCGCAAGCTCTATTTTACCGGATCGCTGGACAAAATGCAATGGATGCCACCTCCCTCTGAAACTGCACACAAAAAAGATTGACAGAGCCCGGATGTCATGTTATAATAAATAAGCTTATCGGGCAGAGATACGGAGAGGTATCGAAGCGGTCATAACGAGGCGGTCTTGAAAACCGTTTGTCCGAAAGGGCGCGTGGGTTCGAATCCCACCCTCTCCGCCAAATTTATTTGGCGGAACGAAGTAAATACTCATTGGTAGACACGGAGAAATACCCAAGTGGTGAAGGGGCTCCCCTGCTAAGGGAGTAGGGCGCGAAAGTGTCGCGAGGGTTCAAATCCCTCTTTCTCCGCCAAAAGAAACGCATTTTACAGCGATGTAAAATGCGTTTTTTGTTGTTTTATGGCGGTTTTCTCGCGGCTGTATGGTATTTTCCGAATTTTCCACCCCTTCGTCCACCCCATCAGTACCCCACCATATGAAAACGAGCGGATAGCCGTCCGGCGATCCGCTCTTCTGATTTTTACGATTTGTCGAGCATACTGATGTACGCCTCCATGCGCTGTGCACTCTCGTTGCGCATGCGATCGTTCACATGACCGTATACGTCGAGCGTGAACGACGCAGTGGCATGGCCGAGGTTGGACTGCACGGTTTTGATATCGTCCCCATTCTCCAGCGAGATGACCGCGAATGTGTGACGGAGATCGTGAAAACGGCAGTTGGGCATGTCCAATTCCCGCGCCAGCTGCTTGAAACGCTTGCTGACAGTGACATGTGCCAGATGTCCGCCGAAGTCGTTTGTAAAAACCAGATCGTCCTCGTTGCAGTAGACACCGTCAGTCGCAGCCACCCGCTCGGCCTGTTCTTCGCGCAGTTCTTTCAAACGCTGAATCACAGAGCTTGCGGGTTTGATCAGCCGGCTGTCGTCGTCCTTGGGACCGGTGAAGATATAGCCGTTGCCCTTGCCCTTCAGTTTGACAAGCTGACGCTGCACGAGGATCGTGCCGCGCTTGAAATCGATGTCACCCCACTTGAGCCCGAGCAGTTCGCCTTTCCGCATCCCGGTGAAAATCGCCGTGCGGAACAGATCCGCGTACGGCTGCTCCAACGTCTTCAACTCGTGAAGCAATCGCTGGATCTGATCATCCGCCAATGGAGTGATCGGTGGTTTCGTCACCTTGGGCAGGTTGCAGTGCTCTGCCGGGTTGTTGCGGATGTGCCCCACGCGCTTGGCCTGCTCGAATGAGCGATGCACCACACCGTGTATGTTCTTGATCGTCTTCGGGGACAGCCCCTTCATCACCAGCCGATTGATGAATTTCTGCATAATGGCCGGCGTGATCGCATCCAACCGCATATGCCCCAACTCGGGTTTGATGTAGTTGCGGCAATTGCTTTCATACGCGGATACCGTAAGCGGTGCCAGACCCGTCAGGTATTCCTTGATCCAGGTATCCAACCAATCCGCATATTTCGTCGCACAGGGGGCAACGTAGGTGTTTGCGTCGATCTCCGTTGTGATCTGGCGAAGCTTTACGGCTACCTCGCGCTGCGTCTTGCCATAGATGGAGCGGCGGATTACTTTACCTGTCTTGGGATTGCGGCCGGCACAGTAACGCGCCTCCCATGTACCGTCCTTGCGCTGACGAATCGTACCGCTGCCAGCCTCGCGGCGGGAATTTTTGCGTGCCATTTTCTTCCTCCGTTTTGAAAAGTGTGGCCCGGCCCAAGCGGGCCGAGCCCGCGTTTTTTAAGACACCATGGGTTCGCTTTGCGCGGCCAGCCACTCGTCGAAACGAGAAGCTACAACCAGCAGACGCTTCCCGATACGCAAAGTAGGGAAGTCCTCCCGGTGCAGGAGATCGTAAGCGGCGCTCTTGCTCACGCCCAGAATCTGAGCGATCTCCTCGGCGTTGTATGTAATTTTCTGCATATTGTTCACTCCTTTTCATATCTCAGGGTATGTTTCCTTCATCTATAGGTATAATATATTCGCGATTTTTGACTTTGATCGGATCAGAGCAGCGCGGCCGCTCTGCACTGAACCAGCCTTTGCCGATCTTTCTTTATGGCGCTCGGCTGTGGTATAATAGGAGCATAAATATCACCATCCGTTCTTTTCGAAAAGTCTGTTCTTTGGAATACAGACCATTCGCTTCCCTCTGACTTTGCAGGTGGATTTGGAGCTCGCATCCATTCGCAGCATATTATGTAACCGCAGTGTGGCGGCAACATCGCATGTCGACAAATCTTCTCGTCCAGAGTAGGCTTGCAGGTATCGGGTGAGATCCTCCAAACGGAAGCAGATGCAGCCGTTGTGCTCGATAGATTTCACCCGCTGCATTTGAACGCCAGTCCGAATGATGACTTCAATATCATCCATGGACTGCCTGTGAAGCAGATTCAAGCGCTGCTTCGTGCTTGCGAAGATCCCTTGCAAGATCTTTGTCAGCACTGCGTCCACCTGCTTGCCGGCTCGCTCGCTGATTGCTCCAACATCTCCAGCGAATCGCAGGAAACTATTAAAGACCCAACTGAGTTCCCACAACGAGGTTTGAAGACGCTCTTCTCCGTCTGAACGATTTCGATTTTTGAATTCTTCAAAATCCTTACGCAGGCGATAGCGCTCATCTTCGGCATGCGCGGCGAACCAGCACAGGTATGACAACAAAGCAGTTGCGGCCACATGAAGGTCATTGTAACTTCCACCCGTGAGTGGAGAGGTCAATTCAACAGTCACGACACG
>CAMEPU010000011.1 GCA_945932315.1 uncultured Clostridia bacterium | reverse complement strand
CGGGCAGCAGCTCCATGAAGCCGGACAGAGTTCTGGGTTTGATTTTTTCCATCTTCAACGCTCCTGTTTTGTTTGACTGAAACAGAGAAAAAGCCGCTTTCTGCGGCGTGTAAAGAGCATAGAGGCCGGGAGACCGGCCGCTATGCCCTGTTGATTCCGAAGATCAATGTCCACCCTTGGGGTTGACGATGTTGCGCCAATCGAGATCGCCGCGGTCGAGACCGAGGATCAGCATTTCGGCGGTGGCGACGTTGGTCGCGATCGGGCTGTTGTGCATATCACAAAGACGGGCGAGCAGATGGACGTCCGGTTCGTACTCGGAGCTCGACATCGGGTCGCGGAAAAACAGCACCAGGTCAATTTCATTATAGGAGACGCGGGCGGAAATCTGCTGTTCGCCGCCCTGCATGCCGGGGAGATACTTTTCAATGCGGAGGCCGGTCGCTTCCGAAACCAGCTTACCGGTCGTGCCGGTCGCACACAGGTTGTGCTTTGCAAGGATGCCGCAGTACGCCATGCAGAACTGAACCATCAGCTCTTTTTTGCGGTCATGGGCAATCAAGGCGATATTCATATCGCAAACTCCTTTCATCACATTTTCATACCTTTTTCTCTTCTGGCGGAGCGGCCGTTCGGAAAGCCGCCCCATTCCGCGCTCAGCGCAGGCGCATGAGCGGGATGTGTTCGCCGCGAATGCGGCCAGCGATGTTGCGGTAGGCGCGCGCCGCGCCTCGTTTCTTGAACGCGATGATGCTTTTGCCGCTGCCTGCGCACGCCAGGACGTCCTCGTCCTCGGGCACCATGCCAAGCAGGGGCAGTCCGGCCGCGTCCATCGCGTCGTCCATGTTGCTGGCGAGACCAAAGCGGATCAGCCGGGTGCGGATCCGGTTGACGACAAGCATGTCGTCCGCAAGCCCGTATTTCTCCAACGTGCGCGCAACGGTCTCGGCCCCCCGGATGGACGCCGGGTCGGGCTGGGTGATGACGACGCCCCGGTGGGCGATCGCCGCGTAGGCCGCGAGCTCGGGCGGAAGCCCGGCCGGCCCGTCGATGAGGAGATAGTCAAAGCCCTCGGCCTCCGCCTGTTCGGCGAGGGGCGCGAGCCCGCCCTCGGGCAGCTCCGGAAACGCCGGAGGCGCCGTGAGCAGATATAGTCCGGTATAGGCTGGATGTGCGCTGGCCGCACCCGCAAGCGCGACGCCGCGCAGAAGCACATCGGCGAAGCTGAAAACGGCCCGGTCGGACATCCCAAGAACGAGATCGAGATTGCGCAGTCCGCAGTCTCCGTCCACAGCGAGCACTTTCTTTCCGCTTTCGGCAAGCGCCGCGCCGACCGCGGCGGTGAATGATGTTTTGCCGGTTCCGCCCTTGCCTGAGGCGGCCAGAATGACCTCCACGATGTGTCCTCCAAAAAAGCTATCTCATTTATTAGTATAAGGTAATTTTCGGTCTGTGACAAGACTTTTTTGTTTTTTTCGCGCGCGGCGCACATTTTACGGCTGCAGTGTATTTTCCGCCGCGATTTTTGCGCTGCTGTCCTCCGCGCCGAAGTAACCGTCCAGAATATCGCGCACGATGGGCGCGACGTTCGAGCCGCTGCCCGCGCACTCGCCGACGACGCAGACCGCAATCTCGGGGTCGTCAAAGGGCGCGAACGCGATGAACACGCCGTTGTCGTTTTTGCCTTCCTTACCGGTCTGCGCGGTGCCCGATTTGCCGCCGATCTTGATCGGATAATCGGCAAAGATGCGGGCCGCGGTGCCGCCCTCGGAAACAACGGCGCCCATGCCCTCGAGCACCAGGTCGAGCGTTTTCTCGCTGATCTCGACCGTGCCGGCCACGGTGGGCTCGTTCTCAAGCACGGTCTCGCTGTAATCGTAGGATTTGACGCTCTTGAGCAGGGTGGTCTGATAGCGCGTGCCGCCGTTGACCAGCGTCGCCAGATAATTGCACATCTGGATGGGTGTGAACGCGTTGTCGCACTGGCCGATCGCGGTGGTGACATAGTCGCCCACCTGCCACGGGTTGAGCCACGGGCTGTTTTCCAGCATCTTTTCGCGGTTCACCGGGCCGGAGACCGAACCGGACAGCTCACCGCCCAGCTCGATGCCGGTCTTCTGGCCAAAGCCGAACTTGTGCGCCCACTCCTCGAGCAGCGCGCCGTCGTTGCCCTGCGCGAGCAGCCAGCCGGTCTCATAGAAAAAGACGTTGCACGATTTCTGCAGCGCGTGCACGACGTCGAGCTTGCCGTGGTAGCCCATGCAGCGGTAGGAGCGCGAGGAAAAGCGGGTGTAATACCGCTGGCAGTTCTGGATAAAGCTGGCGTCGATGACGCCCTCCTCGAGCGCCGCGACCGCGGTCAGCGGCTTGAAGGTCGAGCCGGGCGCGTACAGGCCGGCGATCGCGCGGTTGTAAAGGGGCAGCATCGGATCGGCGACCAGTTCATTATAGTCCTGATGCCAGGTGGAGAGGTCGTAGGACGGATAGCTCGCCAGCGCGAGCACCTCGCCCGAGTTGACGTCGATGACGACGGCCGCGCCGCCCTCCGCGCCCGCGAGCGCGGTCAGGTGCTCGGCCAGCGAATCCTCGGCCACCTTCTGCAGGCCGATGTCGATGGTCAGAATGCAGTTGTTGCCGGGCACCGGGGCGCTCTCGTCCCGGTCGCTCGTGACCGCGCCGCTGACGTCGGTCTCGATCGTGCGCGCGCCGTCCTTGCCGCGCAGATATTCCTCGAGCGCCTTTTCCATGCCGCTCTTGCCGACGATGGCGTTCATGGAATACCCCTTGGCTTTGTAATCCTCCCATTCCTCGGCATAGATGATGCCGACCTCGCCCAGCAGGTGGGCGGCGTAGGTGGTCTGGTATTCGCGCACGCTGGTGGTCTCGACGTTGACGCCCGAAAACTCATCGTGGCGCTCCTTGATCTGGGCGATCAGGTCCATGCTGACGTCCTCGCACAGCGTGAACGGATTCCAGCGGCTGAACGAACGGCGGTCCATCTCATACCGCAGGCCGACGATCACCCGGGTCTCGGCGGCGGTATAAGAGTCGTCCACCCCGTAATACAGGCGCAGCGCCTCGAGCACGTCGCCCGCGTCCGGGTTGTCCTTCTCGGCCAGCGTGGGCATCTTGGACTCCTTCTTGGCGAGGAACTCGTCGAGCGCGTCCCGCTCCTCGGCGCCCGGCTCGGCCGTGTAGGCGAAGGGCGCGGTCTCCGAAAGGGGCAGGGTCTCCTCGATCGTGCCGCCGTCGGCCGTGACCAGCTCCCACAGGGTGAGCAGGGTCTCATTCTGGGTCTCGCTGTCCCAGTAGGTCTTGTCGATCACGAGCGAGTAAACCGTGCGGTTGGTGATCAGTGGGGTGCCGTAGCGGTCGAGGATCTCGCCGCGGGCGGCCGTGATCGTATTGGTCGAAGTCATCCGGCGCTCGGACTGGGCGCGGTATTGCTCGCCATTGATGAGCTGCAGCGAATACAGACCGGCGACCGCCACCCCGCTCAGCACGAGCAGGACGAGGACGAGCGCGATCAGACGCCGCAGCAGTTTTCCTTTGTTATCCATATGCAGTGATCCTCATTACTTGAAGGGGTCGAACCGGCGCGCGATGAAGCGGCAGAGCAGGTAAATGACCGGGGAAAAAAGCAGGGCGACGAGCACCTGCGCGTACATCGACTGCAGAAAGGCCAGGGCGGGAAAGCCGCTGTCCACCACCATCATGAGGCCGAACTGGATGAGGCGGAGGGCCAGCATCCCGCCCGCCGTCAGCAGCAGATGGGAGGGCCAGATCCGGCGCAGCCAACGGCCGCTGACGCCCCCGGCCAGCGCGGCGAAGAGCATGAAATAGAGCGGATACAGCCCTTCGATCCCGTTTCCCGCGAGGTCGTACAGCAGCCCGGTCAGGAAGCCGATGGCCGCGCCCAGCGCAGGGCCCTCAAACAGGGCGGCCGCCGCGGGCAGACAGGCCAGCACATCGACCGACACATCGAGCAGGCGCACCCGGTGCAGCGGCGTGCCGGTCTCCAGCAGGTAGACCAGGACGGTCAGCAGGCCGTAGCATATGAACTTGAGCACAAATTTACCGTCTCTCTGCATGTGTCACTCCGTGATGGTGAAATCCTTGATGATGAAAACGTGGGTCACGGTCTCGACGTCCACAAACGGCCGGATGACCGCGTAATTGCTCATGCCGTCCTCCTCGACCAGAATGGACTCGACCGTGCCGATCATGATGCCCTTGGGGAACACGCCGCCCCGGCCCGAGGTCTCGACCGTGTCGCCGATGACGACGTCGGCGTCCTTGCTGAGGTAGGACAGGCGCAGCCGCCCCTCGCCCAGCAGCGAATAGTCGCCCTCGGCGATGGCGGTCTCGCGCGTGCGGGTGAGCAGCGCGCCCGCCTGCATCTCAGGGTCGAGCACGGTGGTCACCTCGCTGTAATTCGCGCCGACCGCCGAAATGTAGCCGACCATGCCCTCGGCCGTGATGACGAGGTCGCCGGTCTCGATGCCCGCGCCCTCGCCCTTGTCGATCGAGAGCACGCTGCTCCACTCGCCCGGGTTGCGCGAGATGACCTCGGCGAGGTCGTATTCAAAATCGCGGTTGCGCTGGGCGATGTCGACCAGCTCGCGCAGGCGCTCGTTTTCCTCGAGCGCAGTGTCGCTGTCGCGCAGCTGCTGCTCGAGGTCGGCCACCTGCTGCCGCAGCGCCTCGTTTTCGGCTTCGAGCGCCTCATAGGCCGTGAAATAGCCGATGACCGAGTCCACCCGGCCGGACACCCAGCTGACACCCTGCTGCACCGGCGTGAGCACCGCGCCGAGCGCCCGGGTCATGAAAGCCGAACCGCCGGTCGCGCCCGAATAGACCGCCGCGCCCAAGCAGAGCAGCGCCGCGATCAGAATTCCCGCGACCAGGCGGGGCGTAAAGCTGTTTCGCACAACGATGCTCCTTTCGTCAATTCGATGTTAAAACGCCGCTCTCGCGCAGCATCTCGTACAGGCGGCGGACGGGCAGACCCATCACGCTGTAATAATCGCCCTCAATGCCCTCGATGAAGCGCGCGCCCAGACCCTGAATGCCGTAAGCGCCCGCCTTGTCCATCGGCTCGCCGGTGGCGATATAGGCCGCGATCTCGGTCTCCGACAGGGGCGCAAAGCGCACCCGGGTGACGGTCGCATCCCGCAGCACCCGCCCGTCGGGCAGCGCGAGCGCCACGCCCGTCACGACCTCGTGCGCGCGCCCGGACAGGGCGGACAGCATGCGGCGGGCATCCGCTTCATCCTGCGGCTTGCCGAGGGGCGCGCCGTCCAGCACGACGACCGTGTCCGAGCCGACCACCGCCGCGCCCGGATGCTCCGCTGCCACCGCGCGCGCCTTGCGCGCCGAGAGGTCGGCCACCCGCCCGGTCATGGGCAGGGCTTCGTCCATTGTCTCGTCGATATCCGCCGGGCAGACCGAAAACTCGGCCGCGATCAGTCCCAGAAGCTCCCGGCGGCGGGGCGATTGGGACGCGAGGATCAGTTCCATGCTTGTGTACTCCCGTTTTTTACCGCATCATGCGGCAGATGAAAATCGCGATAATCAGGCCGAGGATGGCCGCGATGGTCAGATCAAAGGTCATGCCGAAGGTCAGCTGGGCCACGCCCAGATCGACCGTGAACGGCGAAACGCCGAAGGTCTCCCCGAACGAGAGCCAGCTCAGCGCGCCGATACCCGCAGTCAGGCGGGCGATCAGGCTTCCCAGCACCGCGCCGATCAGCAGGATCAGGATCTGGATAAAGTTTAATTTCTTCATGTCTTTCCTCAAAAAACTGTCTTATTCCACACCGCGGTTGTAAAGGCCGCGGGTAAAGCCCTTTTCAAAGTCGAGCCCGGTGCCACGCAGGTGGGCCAGCCAGACCTCGGCACACCGCGCGGGCGGCTCAGTCGTGAACATGACGCGGCCGTACTGCACGCCCAGCCGCTGGTAGTCGCCCGGGCGGTCGGCCAGCCAGACCGGCTGGCTGTTCAGCAGCTCGTTGCGGCAGCCGTAGGCGGGCAGCAGCGGGAAGGCCTGTCCGGTGCGGTCGGTCAGGCAGGTCAGGCCGTTTTTGCAGCTGCACTTCCCCGTCTTGCGGCGGATGGCGCAGTTTTCAAAAATCATCAGCGGCAGATGGCCGTAGACGATGAGCTCGGTCTCCACCGGCTTGTCCAAATCGCGCATCTGGGGCAGCCGCAGCTCGAAGGACAGGGTCTGGCGCGACACGCCCAGCTCTGCGAGGGTATCGAGCGTCCGGCTGTTCGCCGCGTTCAGGCCGAAGCCGCCGTGGACGGTGAAGCCCCGGCCGCGCAGCAGCTCGAGCTGACCCAGATTCTGGGCGCAGACCGTCTCAATGCCAAGCTCCTGCAGAATATCCAGACGGCGTGTGAGATCGTCCCGCTCGCGGTCGTGCCAGATGCGGGGCAGCTGCGCCGCCAGCGGCAGGCCGCGCGCCAGCAGCGGACGGACAGCGTCCGGGTCGTCGGTCAGCGCGCGCAGGTCGCAGTAAATGGTTGCGGGCGGGTTTTCGCACAGCGCGGGCGCGATCTGCGCGAGGCTCCTCACCTCGACAGTATAGCCGATAAATCTATCATTTGTATGTCGAATTTCCGAATTTTGGAAGGGAATCCACCGTCTGCACGGCGGCTCTCCCCGCTGCGCGAGCAGGCGGTCGAGCGCCTCCCGGCGCAGGGCGTTCAGGCGGGAGGCCGGGAGCATCAGGCCGTCGGCCAGTTTGATCTCCATGTCCCGCACGAAAAAGGGCGTGCCGCCCGTCTTGGACAGGTTCTTTTCGACCGTTTCCCGGGTGGCCGGGCGGTTCTGCGCCCGCTCGACGGGCGCGGGATCGGTGACCGTGAGCGCCGCAGTCTCTCCGTCCGACACGGTCAGCTTCAAACCGCTTTCCGCAGCGGAAAAATGAAGATCGACCGGCACGAGGGGCGCTTCCTTGCCCTCCGCGAAGCGGCGGGCGGCCTCGTCGTAGTCGGCCTTGACCTCCTGCAGCGGCACCTCGGTTTTCACGCCGAACATCTGCGCGCCGATCTTTCCGGTCAGGTAGCCGTCGGTGAAGCCGTCGCGCGAGAACACCCGGCGGAGCAGGGCGTGCTCCTCGGCGTTCGCGGCGCGCTGCTCGCGCAGCAGCTTTGCGTAAACGGCGGTGACGGCGGCGGCGTACTCGGGGCGCTTCATGCGGCCCTCGATCTTGAGCGAGGCCACGCCCGCCCGGGTCAGCTCGGCGACCAGATCGGCGGCCGACAGATCTTTCAGGGAGAGCGGGTAACCCTTCCTGCCCCCGTCGTAGCCGTATGGCAGGCGGCAGGGCTGGGCGCACAGGCCCCGGTTGCCCGACCGGCGGCCGATGACCGAGGACAGGTAGCACTGGCCCGAATAGCACATGCAGAGCGCGCCGTGGACGAACACCTCGGTCTCGACCCCGGCCCTGGCCGTGATCTCGCGGATCTGCTCGAGCGTGCACTCGCGCGAGAGGACGACCCGGGAAAAGCCGAGCTTTTTCGCGGCGAGTGCGCCGTCCAGATTGTGAATGGTCATCTGGGTCGAGGCGTGCAGGGTCAGGTCGGGCGCGTGCTCCCGGATCAGGCGGGCGACGCCCAGATCCTGCACGATGAGCGCGTCCGCGCCCGCTTCGTTCAGAAAGCGCACGTCCTCCATCGCGGCCTCGAGCTCGCGGTCGAGCGCCAGAATGTTGAAGGTGACGTTGGTCTTCACGCCGCGCGCCCGGCAGTAGCGGATGGCCTCGGCCATCTCCTCCCGGGTGAAGTTCTTGGCGCCCCGGCGGGCGTTGAAGGTGCCGAAGCCCAGATAGACCGCGTCCGCGCCCGACTGCACGGCGGCGCGCACGCCCTCAAACGAACCGGCGGGCGCAAGCAGCTCGGGGCGGTTCACTTTTTCTTCCTCCGGCGCTGGCGCAGCTGCGCGTTCTCGGCGCTCAGCCGTTCGTTCTCGGCGCGCAGATTCTCGGTCTCGGCCGTGAGCGCGTCCAGCTTCTCCTGCGCGGCCAGCATGGCCTGCTCGAGCGCGTCATAGCGCGCGCGCAGCTCGTCCAGTTCCTTCGAGTCGGGCGGCGTTTGCTGTTCGAGCGCGGCGCAGCGCGCGCGCAGCTTTTCCAGCTCGGCGGCCGATTTGACCGCGTCGTCCGCGATATTGAGCACCGCGAGCACGCCGGCGGCGAAGGTGTTGCCGCCCGCCAGCCGGCAGGCCTCGGCCACCTTTTCGTCGGCCGCATGCGCGATCTGAGACATATATTCTACACTTTCATCGGCGACCAGATGGAAAGTCTGCCCCCCGATGCTGACAGTCAGTCGGTTTGCCATGGTTTTTGTCCTCGCTTCCGTCGGTTTTCGCACACAGCGATACAGAATATATTATAGCACAGCCGCGACCCTTTGAAAACCCGCATTTCGCCCGAAATCCGCCCTTTCCGCACCGATATCTCTTGTTCCCTCCGCGGAGTTATGATACAATATTTCTGTATTGACATTATCACTTTAGAGGAGTGAAACCCCATGTCCCAACCCAACCGGCATCACCGCATCGTCGTCAAGGTCGGCACCTCGACCCTGACCTATGCCTCGGGCAAGCTGAACCTGCGCTGCATTGAGCGCCTCGCCCGCATCATCTCCGACCTGCACAACTGCGGCTACGAGCTCGTCCTCGTGTCCTCGGGCGCGATCGGCGTGGGCGCGAACAAGCTCGGCCTGCGCGAGCGGCCGCGCACCACCCGCATGAAGCAGGCGGCGGCCGCGGTCGGCCAGTGCGAACTGATGCACATTTACGATAAAATGTTCCTCGAGTATGGCGTCACGGTCGCGCAGATCCTGCTGACCCGCTCGGATATCGACAGCCGCCATAAGCGCGACAACATCCACAACACCTTCGACGCTCTGCTCGAGACCGGCACCGTGCCCATCGTCAACGAAAACGACACGGTCGCCACCGAGGAGATCGAGGCCGTCGAGACCTTCGGCGATAACGACACCCTGTCCGCCGTCGTCGCCCGGCTGTGCGGCGCCGACCTGCTCGTCATCCTGTCCGACATCGAGGGCCTGTACGACTCCGACCCGCGCGAGAATCCGGACGCCCGGCTCATCAGCCGGGTCGAGCACATCGACGACAGCCTGCGCGCGATCGCGGGCGGCCCGGGCACGGCGGGCGGCACGGGCGGCATGGCCACCAAGCTGGTCGCCGCCGAGCTCTGCATGGACGCGGGCATTTCGATGCTCATCACCCGGGGCGACCGGCCCGAGATCCTCTACGACATCGTGGAGGGCAAGCCGGTCGGCACCCTGTTCAAAGGAAGGAAGGTCGAACTGTGAGAGATCTCATCACCATCGCGGAAGCGGCGAAGGCCGCCAAGGCCGCCGTCGGCCGCCTGTCCGCCACCCGCAAAAACGAGGGGCTTGCCGCCATCGCGGACGCGCTCCTCGCCCACACCGACGAAATTCTAGCCGCCAACGCCGAGGACGTCGCCGCCGGGCGCGCAAACGGGCTGGACGAGGGCCTGATCGACCGCCTCTCCCTGACCCCGGCGCGCATCGAGGGCATCGCCGAGGGCTGCCGCCAAGTGGCCGCCCTGCCCGACCCGGTCGGCGAGATGCTCTGGCAGAAGACCCGCCCGAACGGCCTGCGCATCGGCCTGCGCCGGGTGCCCATGGGCGTCATCGGCATCATCTATGAGGCCCGCCCCAACGTCACGGTCGACGCGGCCGCCCTGTGCTTCAAGGCCGGCTCGGCCTGCATCCTGCGCGGCGGCAAGGAGGCCTTCCGCACCTCGCTCTGTCTGACCGGGCTCATGCGGGACGCGCTCGCCGCCTGCGGCCTGCCCGCCGACGCGATCAATCTGGTCGAGGACACCTCGCGCGAGACCGCGACCCAGATGATGCGCTTGAACGGCTACCTCGACGTGCTGATCCCGCGCGGCGGCGCGGGACTGATCCGCGCGGTGGTCCAGAACGCGACCGTCCCGGTTATCGAGACGGGCACGGGCAACTGCCACGTCTACGTCGACGCGACCGCCGACCTCGAAATGGCGCGCGACATCTTGAGAAACGCCAAGTGCCAGCGCATCTCGGTCTGCAACGCGGCCGAGAGCCTGCTCGTCCACCGCGACGTGGCCGCCGACTTCCTGCCGCTGGCTGCCGCCGCGCTCGCGCCCGACCACGTGGTCATCCACGGCTGCCCGCGCACCCGCGAGATTCTGGGTGAGGCCGTCCTCCCGGCGACCGAGGAGGACTACGGCCGCGAATATCTGGCCTACGAGATCTCGTGCAAGGTGGTCGACTCGATCGACGAGGCCATCGCGCACATCAACGCCTACAACACCGGCCACTCGGAGTGCATCGTGACGCGCAGCTACGACGCCGCCCGCCTGTTCCAGGACGAGGTGGACGCGGCCTGCGTCTACGTCAACGCCTCGACCCGCTTCACCGACGGCTTCGAGTTCGGCTTCGGCGCGGAGATCGGCATCTCGACCCAGAAGCTGCACGCGCGCGGCCCGATGGGTCTCGAAGCGCTCACGAGCACCAAATACGTCATCGACGGCAGCGGGCAGGTGCGGTAAATGGAGCGCGAATACAAATGGACGGCCACCCGGGCTGACTTCGACGCGGTCTGCGCCCGCTATGCCCGGAATCTGAGCATGCTCACCGTGATCCAGATGGACGCGGTCTACTTTGACACGCCCGACCGCGCTCTGCGCGCCCAAAAAATCGGCATGCGGCTGCGGCAGGAGAACGGAAAGTCGGTGTTCTGCGTCAAGACGGGCGGCACGGTCGCAAACGGCCTGCACAGCCACGCCGAGTACGAATACCCGGCCGGGACGCTTGAAGAGGGCCTCGCGCAGCTCCCCGACGAGCTGAGCATGCTCAAAGAGGGCGACTACCATCCGGTCTGCGGCACCCACATCCGCCGCACCGCCGCCCAGCTCACGCTGCCCGGCTTCACCGCCGAGCTGACCTTTGACGAGGGCGAGCTCGAGGGCAACGGGCGGCGCGCCCCGCTCGCTGAGATCGAATGCGAGCAGAAATCGGGCGATCCCGCCGCCTTCGACGCCTTCGGCGCGGCGCTCGCCGCCGAGATGCGCCTTGTGCCCCAGCCGCTCAGCAAACTCGCCCGGGCACTGGCTTTATAAGGCTCCGGCTTAATAAAACAAGCAAATTCTGAATATTCTTGCACTCCGCGGCATTTTTCTATATAATGTTGTGGGGTTGTAAACCGTGAAAGGAAAAACCCATGTCCCAATCTCCGAAGCGCAGCAGCGCAAGCAAGGCGCGGCGCAAGCTCTCCCCCATGCAGCTCATCATCGTGCTGATTCTTGCCGTTATTCTTTGGTTCGTCGAATCGCGCACCTCGTTCTTCAGCGAAGGCGGCTTCGTACCGACCGGCTCCGATCTCTCAGCTCCGACCACCGTTCACTTTCTGGACGTCGGACAGGGCGATTCCACCCTGTTCGTCTCGGGCGATCAGGCTGTGCTGATCGACGCCAGCACCTCGGACGCGGGCGACGCCATCGTCGCCTATCTGGACGAGCTCGGCATCGACCATCTGGACGCGGTCGTCGCCACCCACCCGCACGCCGATCACATCGGCGGCATGCGCAAGGTCATCCAGAACGTGGACACCGACACGATCTACATGTCAAACGGCGTCTCGGGCTCGGTGACCTATGAAAAGCTGCTCGACACCATCGACAATCTGTCGATCCCGGTCGTCGTCCCCGAGATCGGCGACGTACTGACCCTTGACTCAGGCGCGTCCTTCACCTTTTTGAGCCCCGATCCGGAGGACGAGTTCGATAATCTCAACAACTATTCCCTCGTCTGCCTGTTTGAGGCGGGCGGCACCCGGGTGCTCATGATGGGCGACGCTGAGACGCCGATCGAGAACCAGCTGCTGGCCTCGAACGCCGACCTGCGCTGCGACGTGATCAAGCTGGGCCACCACGGCTCGAGCACCTCGTCCAGCCGCGCGTTCCTCGAGGCCGCCGCTCCCACGACCGCGATCATCTCGTGTGCGAAGGAGAACGACTACGGCCATCCCCACCGCGAGACCCTCGAGACCCTGTCCGCCCTCTCGATCGACGACGTGCGCTATACCTACAACGGCACGATCGTTTACGAGATCGCCGAAAGCGAGGCGGCCTGATGCGCGCGATCATTGACCGTCTGGAGGACGGCTTTGCCGTGGTCGAGCTGGAGGACGAAACAACGGTGAACATCCCGCTCGAGACTGCACCCGCGGGCGCGCGGGAGGGCGCGGTGGTCGAATATGAGAACGGTGCGATCCTTTCGATCGACGAGCAAGCCACCGCGGAGCGGGCCGCGCGGCTGCGCGCCCGGCTCGAACGGCTCAAAAAGCGCTGATTTTGTTAAATTTTTCTACAGGTTAGGAATGATGATATGAACGAGAAACTTCCCTTCATTACGAAGGAACAGGCCGAGGCGATGACCAAGGTCTATCCCACCCCCTTCCACCTCTACGATGAGCGCGGCATCCGGGAGAACGCCCGCCGCCTGCGCGCGGCCTTCGCCTGGAACAAGGGCTACAAGGAATACTTCGCTGTCAAGGCGACCCCCACGCCCGCTCTGCTCAAGATCCTGCGCGAGGAGGGCTGCGGCGTCGACTGCTCCTCCCTCACCGAGCTCATGATGAGCGAGCGCTGCGGCTTCTCGGGCGATGAAATCATGTTCTCCTCGAACGACACACCCCCCGAGGACTTCCAGCTGGCGGACAAGCTGAACGCCATCATCAACCTGGACGACATCACCCACATCGACTTTCTCGAAAAGACCATCGGCTACATCCCGAAGAAGATCTCCTGCCGGTTCAATCCGGGCGGCGTTTTCACGCTTGGCGAGTCCAAGGAGGGCTTTCAGGTCATGGACAACCCGGGCGACGCCAAGTACGGCATGACCCGCGAGCAGATCTTCGAGGCCTATAAAATCCTGAAGTCCAAGGGCGCCGAGGAGTTCGGCATCCACGCCTTCCTGGCCTCCAACACCATTTCGAACGACTATTATCCGGCGCTGGCCGCCATCCTTTTCCAGCTCGCCGTCGACCTGCAGAAGGAGACCGGCTGCCGCGTCACCTTCATCAACCTGTCGGGCGGCGTCGGCATCCCTTACCGCCCCGAGCAGCCCGCGAACGACATCGCCGTCATCGGCGAGGGCGTGCGCAAGGCATATGAGGAGATCCTCGTGCCCGCCGGCATGGGCGACGTCTCCCTGTGCACCGAACTCGGCCGCTTCATGCTGGCGCCCTACGGCTGCCTGCTGACCCGCGCCATCCACGAAAAGCACACCTACAAGGAGTACATCGGCGTGGACGCCTGCGCGGCCAACCTGATGCGCCCGGCCATCTACGGCGCGTACCACCACATCACCGTCCTCGGCAAGGAGCACGCGCCCTGCGACCACAAGTACGACGTGACCGGCTCGCTCTGCGAGAACTGCGACAAGTTCGCCGTCGACCGCATGCTGCCCGAGATCGAGCGCGGCGACCTGCTCGTCATCCACGACACGGGCGCGCACGGCTTCTCGATGGGCTACAATTACAACGGCAAGCTGCGTTCCGCCGAAGTCCTGCTGCGCGAGGACGGCTCCACCGAGCTCATCCGCCGCGCTGAGACCCCGGACGACTACTTCGCAACGCTGGTTTGGTAATGACAGACAAAAAGAGAGCCGATCGAAAGATCGGCTCTCTTTTTTGTCTCCCTTGTTATCCCGGTTCCCCGACGATATCACGCACTGCGTGGTCGAGCAGGATATACTTTTGGTAAATCTCCTTCAGATAATCGCGGCCATTGTCCGTGATGCAGTAATACTGCCGAACCCGATTGTCACTGGAAACTTCCTTCTGACCTTCACTGACATATCCCATCTTGACCAGCCGGTAAATGACTGGGTACAGAAGAGACAGCGTGTAAATGCCGTTGGAACGCTTCTCCAACTCCTGGGCCATCTGATACACGTACATGGGCTTCTCTGACAACAGACGAAGCACCAGCATCGGGCTTGCCGCGCGCTTGAAGTAATCCTCAAAGGTATGTCCGGAATCCTTGGGATCTCTCTTGGATGTGGCCACAGTCTCATCTCCTATCCATCGAGATTTTACTATTCTATTATACTATACTTTTTGAGAAAAGCAATAGATAAATTTATAGGATAGCACGATATTTTTAGAACTTTTCCCCAAAAGATCGGATTCATTCAAAAAGTATACCTTAAAGGACAGTTCCCGTTTTTTCAACAAAATTTTCCCGCTCTCTTTGATCCGGAATCAGGTGGGGCGGCCGGCCTGCCCGCGCAGGCGGATCGAGATCTCGCCCGAGGACAAAACGTGCTCCCCGCGCGCATCCGAAACGAGCAGATGGCCGTCCGCGTCGAGGCCGGTGCAGACCGCCTCCCACGCGCCGTCCGGGCCGTGCACGGTCACTGTCTCCCCCAGGCAAAGCAGGCGCGCCCGGTACTCGTCCAGCACGGATGCGGTCTCGCCCGCGCGCAGCAGGGCGTACACCCGGTCGAGCTGGCGCAGGATCGCCGCCGCCAGCGCGGCGCGCCGGGGGACGGACGGCGCAAAGTCGGCAAGGCCGCCCGCGATCGCGGCCAGCTCGGGGTGGGCCTCCGGGTCGAAGCGCAGGTTGACGCCGATGCCGAGCACCGCGTAGGCCACCGCGCCGGTCTCGCCCTCGATGGATGCCTCGGTCAGAATGCCGCACAGCTTTTTGCCGTCCTTCAGGATATCGTTGACCCACTTGATGCCGGGCGTGAAGCCCGCGGTCTCCTCGATGGCGCGGCAGACCGCAGCGGCCGCCGCGATCGTGATGAAATTGAGCCGCTCGACCGGCAGGTCGGGGCGGAGCAGGACGGACAGGTACAGCCCGTCGCTGTCGGGCGACGCGAAGGAGCGCCCCAGACGCCCCCGCCCGGCGGTCTGCCGGTGGGCGATCAGGGTGAAGCCGTCCGGCCGTTCGGCCGCGTATTCCCGCTTGATCCGGGTGTTCGTCGAATCGACCTCCTCGAGCACGAGCAGGTCGCGCCCGATCACGGCGCTTTCTCCCAACAGCGCGGTCACGCCCGCCGCGGTCAGGCTGTCGTCCTCGGCAGGCAGGCGGTAGCCGCCGCCCTGCACCGATTCGATCGTCAGGCCCTCCGCCCGCAGGCTGTCCACCGCCTTCCACACCGCCGTGCGCGAAACGCCCAGCCGGGCCGCGAGCTGTCCGCCCGAGATCCGCTCGCCCCGCGCCGCCTCCAGCGCGCGAAGCACGTCGTCTTTTACCATTTCTGGTCACCGCCTTCTCCATGCTTTTATGCTTTTCTTATTGTAAACTTTTTTGAGAACCGTTACAATAGAGGTGACAACAAAATGAAAGGAGGCCGCGCGTGAACAAAACAGCACTGCTCCGCTCGCTCGCGCAGAATGAAGAAGACCGTCTGCTGCTCGCACAGGCGCTCGACAAGCTCGAAACCTGCCGGGAGCGGTCCTATCTGACCCACACCCGCTTTCTCGACCTGCGCCAGCGCACGCTGGTCGCCCGCCTGATCGAAAAGGCCGGCGCGCGCGGCGAGGCCGTCCTCTGGGGCGGCTATCCGGACGCCGAACGGGTCTGCGCCCTGTTTTACCCCGACTACATGACGGCCGGGGACGCCTGCGACCCCGAAAACGCGCCCTTCACCCTGCTTCACGCCCGCAAAAGCCCGTCCGACACCCTGTCCCACCGCGACTATCTGGGCGCGCTGATGGGGCTCGGCGTCGAGCGCGCGGTCATCGGCGACATTCTGGTGCACGACGGCGGCGCGGAAATTCTGGTCATGGCCGACATGGCCGAATACATCGAGGCCAATTTTTTGAAGGCCGGACGCAAGCAGCTCTCCCTCGACGCCGCGCCCCTGCGCGAGCTGATCGTCCCCCCGGTGCAGGAAATCGTGCGCGAGGGTTCGGTCGCCTCCCTCCGGCTGGACAGCGTGACCGCGCTCATCTTCGGCATCTCGCGCACGCAGGCGCAGGAGGCCGTCGAAAAAGGGCTGGTCTTCGTCAATCAGATGCAGGTGCTCAAGAACGAGCACCCGCTCGCCCCGGGCGACCGGATCACCCTGCGCGGCCACGGCCGCGCCCGCATCGAGGCGCTGGGCGGCATCAGCCGGAAGGGACGGCAGTTTCTCCGCTACGCCCGCAGCGTCTGAATCCCCACCAACCCTCAAAGAAAGGAAATGAATCATGAAACATCTGAAGCGGTTTTTCTCCGTCCTGCTGACTCTGGCGGTGCTTTTCACCTGCCTGACGCCCGCCGCGCTGGCCGTGGACGATATCACCGGCCACTGGGCCGAGCCCTACCTGCGCGAGATGAACGCGCACGGCATCATCAATCCGAACGGCAGCGGCTCGTACACGCCCAATTCGGTCATCAGCCGCGCCGAGTTCATGCGCTATATCAACCGCGCCTACGGCTTCACCCAGAAGGCCGACATCAGCAAATACACCGATGTGGCGAGCTCCAAGTGGTATTATGAGACCGTGCAGATCGCGGTGCGCTACGGCTACATCAGCGGCACGGGCGATACCACCATGAGCCCCGACCGCCCGATCACCCGCGAGCAGGTCTGCGCCATCCTGGGCCGCCTGTCCAAGAAGGAGTACCCGGCTGCGTCCGCCGATTCCCTGCCCTTCACCGACTCGGACTCGATCTCGAATTGGTGCCTGCCCTACGTCAGTGCGATGGTCGAGGACAACGTCCTCGTCGGCGATGACTACAACCGCTTCCGCCCCAAGGCCTCGGTGACCCGGGGCGAGATCGCGCGCATGCTGTACGCCTACCTGGGCAGCCAGCTCGACAAGAACGCGATCTTTGCCGCGTCCGATCTGCGCTCCGACGCGGCGAACGCGACCATTTCGGCCTCCTGCATCCTGCAGAACGCGACGGTCGCGGGCGACCTGTACATCAGCGAGGGGCTGAGCGCTTCCTCCAACATCACCCTGCGCAATGTCTCGGTGCTGGGCACGCTGGTGGTCGCGGGCGGCACGGTGACGCTCGAGAACGTCCAATGTGAAAATCTGCTCGTCTCCTCCCCCTTCGGCACCCGTCTGACCATCACGGCGGCAAATGATACCGAAATCGAGACCACCCTCGCCAAGACCGAAGCCGCCCTGACCGCTGACGCCGGTTCGACCTTCGGCAAGGTCACGGGCGCGACGCCGGGCGCGGCCCCGGGCTCCCCGTCCACGGCCAGCGCGGTCAGCCCGGCGAGCGTCTCGCTCGACCGCAATCCGGCGTCCGACGGCTACAACGATCTGGTCTTCACCCTGACCCCGGCGCCCGGCGCGGCGCTCGAGTATCTGACGCTCGGCAATACGGTGCTGCAGGAGACGGCCGACTACACCTATGACGCCGCGACCGGCAAGGTCACCCTGCCCGCCGGACGGGCGGCCTCCAAGAACGAAGGCCCGGTCACGCTGACCTTCGTCATGAGCGCGGGCGAAAATCCGACCGCCACGATCCAGATCACCGATTCCACCCCGACGACCTCGATCTCGCCCGACCAGATGGTCTTTGCGGCGGCAGAAGGCGCGGTTTATTACCGCGACGTCACGGTCTGGCTCGACCTTGAGGAAGGCGAGACGGTCAGCCGGGTTCTGGCCGGTTCGACCACCCTCACCCCTGGCGAGGATTTTCTCACCTTCGACAACCGGGTCGTGCTCTTCCGCGAATCGCTCGCCAAGCTGGCGCCCACCGGAACCGGCGCGGTCGACCTGGTCTTCATCCTCTCGGGCGGCGCTTCCCCGACTTTGCGCCTGTCCTACATCTGAAACGCGAAAAACATCCACTGCGCGGAAACGGCCCCGTTTCCGCGCAGTTTTTGTCTCTATGCGAAACCGCGCGGCTTTATGTTCTTTTTCGCTGGGCGGTTCGGACAAAATTCCCCCGCCGGGACGTGATATGCTGAAGACCGAATGAATGAAAAAGGGGGGCTGCGTTTGGTCATTTATCTGGACGTGCTGGCCGCGGTCAACGGGGCGGTCGATTACCTGCTGCTGCTCGCCACCGCGCGGCTGGCCGGGCTGTTCCCCGCGCGGCGGCGGCTGCTCGGCGCGGCGGCGGCCGGGGCGGCGCTTGCCGTGCTGTCCGTCCTGCCCGGGGAGCAGAGCGCGCTCGGCCCGGTTCTCGCCCTGCTGGGCGGCGCGCTGCTGCCTGCGCTGGCCTTCGGCTTCGACCGGGCGCGCCTGCCCCGGCTGACCGTCCTGTTTTTCCTGACGGCGGGCGCGTGCGCCGGGGTCGTGCTGGCGCTCGCGGGCTGGACGGGCGCGCTCCTGCGGGTGGGCGCGGCCTACTATCTGGACGTGCCGCTCCGGGTCGTGCTGCCCGCCGCTCTGCTCTGCTTCGCGGCCGCGAGCGCACTTTTCCGGGGCGGCGCGGGGAAAAACGGCGGGGAGCGGCCGAGCGAGATCGTCGCGCTGGACTACGGCGGGCGCACCGCCCGCTTTCTGCTCCTGTGCGACACGGGGGCCGACCTGTGCGATCCGCTGACCGGGCGGCCCGCCCTGCTGCTCGACCGCACAGCCGCCGCCCGCCTGCTGCCCGAATCGCTTGCCCCCACCCTGCGCGCCCTGCGCGCGGACAACGCCGCCGAGCTGCTCGCGGCGCTGCCGCCCGATGAGGCCCGGCGCTTCCGCCTGCTGCCCTACCGCGCGGTCGGACAGCCCGCCGGGCTGCTGCTGGCCTTCCGGCCCGACCGGGTGGTGCGCGGGGGCAAGGACTGCGACCTGCTGGCCGCCCTGCTGCCCGAGCCGGTCGCGGGCGGGCGGTACGACGGTCTGATCGGCATCTGAGAAAGGAGACATCATGCAAATCATCTGGAAGCTCCGCCTCTGGCTTATGCGGCACAGCCGCCTGTCCGCCGGGGGCATTTACTACATCGGCGGCTCGGATGTGCTGCCCCCGCCGCTCAGCCCGCCCGAGGAGGCGCGGGCGCTGGCCGCGCTGGCTGAGGGCGCGCTGTGGGCGCGCGACACCCTGATCGAGCACAACCTGCGGCTCGTCGTCTACATCGCCCGCAAGTTCGAGAACACCGGAGTGGGCGCGGAGGACCTGATCTCGATCGGCACGATCGGGCTCATCAAGGCGGTCGGCACCTACCGGTCGGACAAGAATGTCAAGCTCGCGACCTACGCCTCCCGCTGTATTGAAAACGAAATTCTGATGCATCTGCGCAAGATCGCCTCCCAGCGCGCCGAGGTCTCGTTCGACGAGCCGCTCTCCTCGGACGGCGACGGGAACGAGCTGCTGCTCTCCGACATTCTGGGCACCGAGCCCGACAGCGTCATGCGCCCCATCGAGGACGACGTCGACCGGCAGCTCCTGCACGAATCGCTCGAGCGCCTGCCCGCCCGCGAAAAACAGATCATCTCCCTGCGCTATGGGCTGGGCGGCCGCCGCTGCCTGACCCAAAAGGAGGTCGCCGACCTGCTCGGCATCTCCCAGTCCTACATCTCCCGGCTCGAAAAGCGGATCATCAAGCGGATGAAAAAGGACATTCTGAGCCGCACGGGTTGATGGGTGATCTTGTGTTTCTTCTTGCCTTTCGGCGGATTTCTGCTACAATAAAACAGGAATTCCGTGATGAGAGGTCATCCCATGAAGAAACATTATGCTCTGATCGCGCTGGCCGGTGTGCTCTGGGGCATGCTGACGCTGGTGTTCAAGGCGCTCGACGCCGCCGGCATCACCGCCCTGCAGGCCGTGCTCGTGCGCAACGGCATCGCGGCCGTCCTGCTCTGGGCCGCGCTCGCCCTCCGCAAGCCGTCTGCCCTGCGGCTCAAAAAGCCGTCCCACCTGCTCTATTTTGTGGGCACCGGCATGGTCAGTCTGGCCTTTTTCAGCGCCTGCTACTATACCTGCATCGCCCGCGCGGGTGTGGGCGTGGCGGCGCTCCTGCTTTACACCGCGCCCGCCTTTGTCATGCTGCTCTCCGCGCCCCTGTTCCGGGAGAAGCTCACCGGGCGCAAGCTGTTCGCCCTCGCGATGACCGTCCTGGGCTGCGGCCTCGTGACGGGCGCGCTGACCGGCGGCCTGTCGATCACGCCCGCGGCGCTGCTCTTCGGCCTGGGGTCGGGCTTCGGCTACGCGCTCTACACCATCTTCGGCAAATTCGCGCTGCGCGACTACGATTCGCTGACCATCACGGCCTACACCGTGCTGTTCGCCGCCCTCGGCGTGCTGCCCTTCTGCCGCCCGGGCGAGGCCGTGGCCATCCTGTGTTCCAGCCCCTCGCTCCTGCTGACCGGCGCGGCCAGCGCGGTGCTCTGCACCATCGTGCCCTATCTCGCCTACACCAAGGGCCTGACCACGGTCGAGGGCGGGCGCGCGTCCATCATCGCCTCGGTCGAGCCGGTGGTCGCGGCCGTGATCGGCTATGTCTTCTTTGACGAGGGCATGCCGCTCTCCAAGCTGCTCGGCATGGCGCTCGTGCTGGGCGCGATCCTGCTGCTCAACCTGCCGCAAAAATCCAAGATCTGAACCCCCGTGCGGCGGCTGTCAAAGCCGCCGCGCTTTTTCTATGCCTTTTACCTATGGATTCCGGCTGGCTTTGGGGATATAATAAGAGTGGATACGAATGTGAAACGGAGGGATGCAGATGCTGTTTTGCAACATTGATCTGATTGACGAGTCCTTCGCCCCCCGGCGAAACCAGTTCGTCGGCGTGCGCGACGGGCGCATCGCCTACATCGGGGACGTCCGCCCGGACGGCGACTGGGGCGAAACCTACGACGGCCGCCGCCGTCTGCTCCTGCCCGGTTTTTATAACACCCACTGCCACGCCGCCATGACGCTGGTGCGCGGCAGCGCCGAGGGGCTGCCCCTCGACCGCTGGCTGCACGAGAAGGTCTTCCCCTTTGAAGCCAAGCTGACCCCGGCCGCGATCGGCGCGGGCGTCCGTCTGGCCATCGCCGAGATGCTCCGGTGCGGCACGGTCTCCTTCTCCGATATGTATTTTGCCTGCGAGGCGACCGGACAGGCCGTGCTCGACAGCGGCATCAAATGCAATTTAAGCCGCAGCCTGACCGTCTCGGACGGCGAGGATTACCGCAATTCGGCCGCCTATGCCGAAAACACCGCGCTGCTGCGCGACTGGCAGGGCGCAGGCGACGGGCGGATCACGGTCGATCTCTCGATCCACGCCGAATACACCTCGACCCCCAGGCTGGTCTCGGCTGTCGCCGCACACGCGGCGCAGGTGCGCACCGGCATCCAGCTCCACCTCTCCGAGACAAAAACCGAGCACGAGGCCTGCAAGGCCCGCCACGGCATGACCCCGACCGCCTATTTCGCCGCGCAGGGCGTGTTTGACGTGCCCGTCACCGCGGCGCACGGCGTCTGGCTCGAGCCCGAAGACCGCGCGATCCTGCACGAGAAACAGGCTTCGGTCGCCTGCTGCCCGGCCAGCAACCTCAAGCTGGCGTCCGGCTTTGTCGACGCGCGCGCCCTGCTCGCGGAGGGTGTGAACGTCACGCTGGGCACCGACGGCGCGGCCTCCAACAACGGCCTCGACAGCTTCCGCGACATGACCCTGCTCGCGCTGCTCGCCAAGGGCGCCTCGGGCGATCCGACCGCCCTCTCCCCGGCCGACTGCCTGCGCATCGCCACCCGAAACGGCGCGCTCGCCCAGCGGCGCACGGACTGCGGCGTGGTCGCGGTCGGCAGCCGCGCCGACCTCTGCGTCGTCGACACCGACCGGCCCTGGTATGTCCCGGCGACCGACCCGGCCGCCAGCCTGGTCTACGCCGGACGGAGCAGCGACGTCGTCCTGACCATGGTCGATGGGCGCGTGCTCTATCAGGACGGCGCTTACCCCACCATCGACATCGAGCGCGCCGCCTATGACGCGCAGCGCTTCACCAACCGCATTCTCAGCCAAATCTAAGGAGGAACCCATGTATAAAGCACTCACCGAATCGGCCGATTATCTCCGCGAACGCCTGCCCTTCTCCCCCGAGGTCGGACTGGTGCTCGGCTCAGGGTTAGGGCCGCTCGTCGACCAGATCGAAGACCCGGTCGTCATCCCCTACGCCGAGATCCCCCATTTTCCGGTCTCGTCCGCGCCCGGCCACGCCGGACAGTTTGTCTGCGGCACGCTGGAGGGAAAGCGCGTGCTCTGCATGCAGGGCCGCCTCCACGGCTATGAAGGGCACGATCCCGCGATGATCGTCTATCCGATCCGGGTGATGAAGCTGCTCGGCGTGGAGAACCTGATCCTGACGAACGCCGCGGGCGGCATCAATCTGGAGTACAAGGTCGGCGATCTGATCATTCTGGACGATCAGATCAACCTGACCGGCAAAAGCCCGCTGACCGGCCCCAACATCGACGAGCTCGGCCCGCGCTTCAACGACATGACCTTCGCCTTCTCCCCCGCGCTGCGCGCCAAGACGATCGAGGCGGCCGACAAGATCGGCCTGCACGTGCGCCACGGCGTCTATATCGGCGTCTCCGGCCCGCAGTACGAGACCCCGGCCGAGATCCACGCCTTCCGCGCGCTGGGCGCTGACGTCGTCGGCATGTCTACCGTGTACGAGGTCATCGCGGCGAACCACTGCGGCCTGCCCGTCCTCGGCATCAGCATGGTCACCAACATGGCCGCGGGCGTTTACAACCGGCCGCTCTCGGGCGAGGAGGTCATCGAAACAGCCGAGCGCGCGGGCAACAACCTGCGCCGCCTGATCCGCGCCGTGCTCCGCAAGCTGTAATACCGTGAAATACGCAAAAGCTCCGACCGTTTGGCCGGAGCTTTTTATAAAATCAAATATTTACTTTCATATTATGAAAGATTATAATAAAATTATTCAAAAGAAAAGGGAGGTTCTCCGATGGCACAGGACATGCTGCCCGCCTGGATGGCGCAGCTCGAAAGCGAGGATCTGACGTTCATCAAGCGGTTTGTTCTGGCGTCCGGCTCGCTCAAGGCGGTGGCCGCCGAATACAACGTGACCTATCCCACCGTGCGGCTGCGGCTCGACCGACTCATTCAGAAGATCGAACTCGCCGACCGCATCGACGAGGATCCCTACATCGCGCTCATCAAGCGGATGGCCGTAAATGACAAGCTCGATTTCGACACCGCGAAGGTGCTCATCAGCGCCTACCGCAAACAAAAGGAGGGGCTTTGACCGGCCCATTTCGCTCTCAAGGAGGTTTTTTCATGGCTTTTGCATCCAAGACGATCCTGTTCGCCCTGTTCGGCAGCCTGCCCGCGCTCGTGCTGCCCGTCCTGCTCGAGGTCTTTCTCGCCACCCGGCAGAACAAGTGGCTGGGATTGATCCTGCCCATCCTCAGCGCGCTGTCCGCGCTGGCGCTCTTCGCGCTCGTGCTGCTGAACCTGATCGGCGGAGCGGGCGCTGTGACCCCGCTGTTGCTGTTCGGCGCGCTCGCGCTGATCCCCCCGGCCGTCCTGTTCCTCACCTACTGGCTGTGCCGCCGCTGGCTCGCGCGCAAAACGGCCGCCGACGAGATGACGCAAATGAACATTCAAGACCTGTAAAGGCGAAAAAATCCTCTGTTTCCTGCAGAAACAGAGGATTTTTATTATACTTCCATGATGATCGGCAGGATCATCGGGCTGCGCTTGGTCTTTTTGAAGAGGTAGTCGCTCATGGTCGACTTGAGCGCACCCTTGAGGCCGTTCCAGTCGCGGATGCCCTCGTCCAGGCAGCGGTCGAGCGCCATCTCGCACTGGACGCGCAGGTCCTCCATCAGGTCCTCGGCCTCGCGCACGTAGATGAAGCCGCGCGAGACGATGTCCGGGCCCGCGATGACGACGCCGCTCTCCTTGTCGATCGTGACGACGATGATCAGCAGGCCGTCCTCGGCCAGATGCTTGCGGTCGCGCAGGACGGTCGCGCCCACATCACCGATGCCGAATCCGTCGACGAGCACGCGCCCCGCGGGCACGGTCTGACCCAGACGGATGCCCTTCTGGTCGATCTCGACCACGTGGCCGATCTCGGTGACGACGATGTTCTGGGGATCGACGCCCATCTCCTCGGCCAGCTTGGCGTGCAGGCAGAGCATGCGGTGCTCGCCGTGCACCGGCACGAAATACTTGGGGCGCACCAAGCCGAGCATCAGCTTCAGGTCCTCCTGGCAGGCGTGTCCCGAAACGTGGATGGCGGCGTTGCGGTCGTAGATGACCTCGGCGCCCTTGCGGTACAGCTCGTTGACCATGTTATAGATCGACTTTTCGTTGCCCGGGATGGCGGACGCGGCGATCAGGATGCGGTCACCCGCGCCGACTTCGACCTGCTTATGGGACGAATAGGCCATGCGGTAGAGGGCCGACATGGTCTCACCCTGCGAACCGGTCGAAACGATGCAGAGCTGGTTGTTCGGGTAGCGGTGGATCGTGTTGATGTCGATCAGGGTCTTGTAGGTGTCGGTCAGGTAGCCGAGCTCCATCGCGACCTGGGTGATCTTCTCCATGCTGCGGCCGCAAACCGCGACCTTGCGGCCATAGTGGCCCGCGATGTTCAGGATCTGCTGCAGGCGGTTGATGTTCGAAGCGAAGGTCGCGATGATGATGCGGCTGTCGCAGTTCTTGAAATAGTTCTCAAACGACGCGCCGACGACCTTCTCGCTCATCGTGTAGCCCGGGCGCTCGACGTTGGTCGAATCGCTCATCATCAGCAGCACGCCCTCCTTGCCCAGCTCGGCAAAGCGGGCGAGGTCGATCATCTGGCCATCGACCGGGGTCAGGTCGATCTTGAAGTCACCCGTGTGGATGATCGTGCCCAGCGGGGTGCGGATGGCCAGGGCGACCGAATCGGCGATCGAGTGGTTGGTGTGGATGAACTCGACCTCAAACTGGCCGAGACGGATGACGTCGCCCGCCTTCACCGTGTTCATGCGCACCTTTTGGGGCATGCGGAACTCCGCCAGCTTGGTCTCGATGATGCCCAGCGTCAGGCGCGTCGCATAAATGGGCGCGTTGACCTCGCGCAGGACATAGGGAATGCTGCCGATGTGGTCCTCGTGCCCGTGGGTGATCAGGAAACCGCGCACCTTCTTGATGTTGCGCTTGAGATAGGTCACATCGGGGATCACCGAATCGACGCCCAGCATGTCGTCATCCGGGAACGCCAGGCCGCAGTCGATCACGACGATGTCGTTTCCATACTCGATCGCGGTCATGTTCTTGCCGATCTCATTGAGGCCGCCCAGGGGCACAATCTTCAGTTTTTCTTTGGTCATATCTGGTAAATCACTTTCCTTTTTCACGCTGCGTGTGCAGCTGGTTATGTAATCAACTTCGTAAAACCGACCCGTTGGGCCGGGCGCGGCGCACCTGCATGTGCCCGCTTTTCGATGAATCGTCCGTGCTCGGATCACGCGCCGGTGATCCGCCATCCCGTGCCGCGGAAGACTCTTTACAGGGATTATAGCATTTTTGCATAGATTTGTACAGGGATTTTTGGACAAAATGGAAACTGTTCTTCGACCGAAATCCCCAGGCGCCCGATGTTATGATACTTTTGTAATCAAATTGTTACACATCTTTCTGGATAAAACTGGAAAAACAGCCCCGGAAGCCATTTCCAAACAGTTATATCAATTATATATATTACTATTCGTATTTAAAAATAGATTTTTTACAGAAAAAAGGTTGACAGCCAAGGCCGAAATCGGTATCATGAGATTACAAATTGGTAACAATATGATTACGAAACGGGAAAAACCCGTTTTTCTCCCCGTTATGTTGCCATATTTTAAACTTCTAAAGGAGAAACATACGATGATTCACGCAAGAGCGAAAACAATCGTGCGCCGTCTTTCCGCACTGGCGCTGTGTGCCTCGCTCGGGTTGAGTAACGTACTTGCCTACGACGCGCACAGGAACGACGCATCCGCTGAGGTGCCCGCGGCCGCAAACGTCGGCGTTCTTTCCACCATGACCTTCGGCCTGCTGTCCTCCAATGTGGAGACCGTGGTCGACACCGTAAACAGCGTGGAGGAGATGCAGGCGGCCCGCGAGACCGTCGATCCTCCCAAGGTTTACACCGCCGAGCCCCGCACGGTTTACAAGTCCGCTGCCTTCGCAGCCGATGAGGACGTTGAGAAGGCCGGCACCCTGCTGGGCAGCTACCGCCTGTCCTTCTACTGCCCCTGCAGCATCTGCAACGGCAACTCCCACGCGATCACCAAGTCGGGCACCCGCCTGACCGAGGGCCGCACCATCGCGGTCGACTCCCGCATCATCCCGCTGGGCAGCAAGGTCTATATTGACGGCTACGGCGTCTTTATCGCCGAGGATACCGGCAGCGCGATCCGCGGCAACCGCATCGACATCTGCGTCGGTTCCCACAGCCAGGCATACAGCCTGGGCATCGACTACGCAAACGTCTATCTGCTCGCTTAAATTCCCACGAAGCACACACGCCTCCCTTGCGGGAGGCGATTTTTTTTTCTATCATAAGGACGAGTTGAGACTGTTT
>CAMEPU010000010.1 GCA_945932315.1 uncultured Clostridia bacterium | reverse complement strand
GTAAAAATAGGGCACATATTCGGGATTCAGCTCCCCCACCCCGCGAAATTCGATCTCCTCACCCGTGTTTTTACGCGCTTTGCGGCGGCTGCACTCGTACCAAACGCGCAGGAGCGGCTGGGGTACATGGCGCAGGACGCGGTTCAGGCGTTCGCTGTCCGTGATGACGCCGACCGTCTCCGCGCAGGCGATGCTAAACTTCTCCCGGGGCAGATCGGCGGCTTTGTGCCGCCCGCCCACATGGACAAGTGAGATCGCCGCACCCCGTGTCCACAGGCTGTGGACGGCGCGCAGCATGCCGCATGCCTCGTCCGGGTTGTCCCCGTACCAGATGACGGCGCGGTCCCCCGCCCCGATCGCGTCAAACGCAGGTAAGGCCTCGTTGAAATAGCGGTCGATATAGTCCCCGCTCTCCCCGCCGCATTCGGGGTCGTCGTGCCACGGGCAGACGCCGCGCAGACGCGCCGTGCGGTCGGTCAGGTCGGACAGATCGCCGACCGAGAGGTCATCGTTCAGCGGCACGATCCTCGCGGCTTTCCATTCGGGCGGGCGGCCGCAGGCGAGCGAGCCGTGCGCCGAATCGCCGAAACAGATCCAGTATTCCATCCGAAGAAATCCTCCCTTTTGCTCAGAACAGGCTCATCTGCGTGCTCTTGGGCATCGAGCCGAGCGCGCCGATCTGCTCCAGCAGCTCAATGACCGACTTGGACACCTTGTTGCAGCGAACAGCCAGGTCTTCGGCGGACAGGAATTTCCCATTCGCCCGCTCGTCAACGATGTTCTGTGCGGCCTGCTCGCCGACGCCCGGCATGGACGTGAAGGGCGGGATGAGGCCGGTCTCGGTCGGGATAAATCTGGTCGCATCCGAAGCGTAAATATCCATCGGTTCAAACCGGAAGCCCCGCTTGTAGAACTCATGCACGACCTCGAGCGTGGTCATGACGTCCTTTTCGGCCGCCGAGATCGTCTTGTCGGCGTCCTTGCGCTGGAGCTCGTGGTACTTGTCCACCGCGACCTGATCGCCCAGAATCATGCAGGACGCGTCGAAGCCCTTGGCGCGGATCGAGAAATAGGCCGCGTAAAAGGCCAGCGGGCGGTGCACCTTGAACCACGCGATGCGGTAGGCCATCATGACATAGGCCACCGCGTGCGCCTTGGGGAACATGTACTTGATCTTGCGGCAGGAGTCGATGTACCAGTCTGGTACGCCGTGCTCCCGCATGGCCTCCTCCCAGCCGGGCGCGAAGCCGCCCTTGGCGACCTTGCCCTTTCGCACGGCCTCCATGATCTTGAAGGACATCAGGGGGTCGAGCCCCTTGCCGATCAGATAGTTCATGATATCGTCGCGGCAGCAGATGCACTCGTTCAGCGGGACGCCCTGCGCGACGAGCTCGGACGCGTTGCCCAGCCAGACGTCGGTGCCGTGAGACAGGCCAGAAATACAGAGCAGATCGTCAAAGTTCCGGGGCTTGGTGTCCTTGACCATGCCGCGGACGAACTTGGTGCCGAACTCGGGCACCGCGATGCAGCCGAGATCGCCCAAAATCTTGTCCGGCGTGTCATCCACATAGTGAAGCGCCTGATTCGAGGTGAACAGACTCATGACGTCCGGATCATCCAGCGGAATCTCGGTCGCGACCACGCCGGTCATCTGCTCGAGCAGCTTGATCATGGTGGGATCATCATGGCCGAGCTCGTCGAGCTTCAGCAGGTTCGCGTCGATCGAGTGGTACTCAAAGTGGGTGGTAATGATATCGGAGTCCGGATCGTCCGCCGGGTGCTGCACCGGGCAGAAATCGTAAATATCGACGTCCCGGGGCACGACGACAATGCCGCCCGGGTGCTGGCCGGTGGTGCGGCGGATGCCGGTGCAGCCGGCCGAAAGGCGGTTTTCCTCGGCACGCGAGCACTCGATGCCGCGCTCCTCCATGTATTTCTTGACGTAGCCGTAGGCCGTCTTTTCGGCCACGGTGGCAATGGTGCCCGCGCGGAACACGTGATCCTCGCCGAACAGCTCGCCCGTGTATTTATGGATGCGGGGCTGGTATTCTCCCGAGAAATTGAGGTCGATATCGGGCACCTTGTCGGCATTGAAGCCCAGGAAGGTCGCGAACGGGATGGTGAAACCCTCCTTGGAGAGCTTGGCGCCGCACTTGGGGCAGACCTTGTCGGGCAGGCAGACGCCGCAGCCCACGCCCTCGTTCTCGTGCCACTCGAGATACTTGCATTCAGGACAGAGGTAGTGAGGCGGGAGCGAGTTTACCTCGGTGATGCCGCTCATGAACGCGACGAGAGACGAGCCGACCGAGCCGCGCGAGCCGACCAGATAGCCGTCCTCGAGCGACTTGGCCACCAGCTTCTGCGCGATCATGTACATGACGTCGTAGCCCTGCCGGATGATCGGTTCCAGCTCCTGCTTTAAGCGGTGCTCAATCGGCTCGGGGATCGGGTCGCCGTACATGCGCCGCGCCTTGTCGTAGCAGAGCTGCTGCAGCTCCTCGGCCGAGCCCTCGATCTTGGGTGGGTAGTTCTCGCGGGGCACCGGGCGCAGGGGCTCGAGCACGTCCGCAATCTTGTTTGTGTTGGTGACGACCACCTCGTAGGCGCGGTCCTCGCCCAGATAGGCGAACTCGTCCAGCATCTCCTGGGTGGTCTTGAGGTAGAGGGGCGCCTGATTGTCGGCGTCCGTGAAGCCCTGCCCGGCCATCAGGATGCGGCGGTAGACCTCATCCTCGGGGTCGAGGAAGTGGACGTCGCCCGTTGCAACGCAGGGCTTGCCCAGCTCGTCGGCCAGACGCAGGATCTTGCGGTTGAATTCGCGCAGCTCCTCGTCGTCCTTCGCGATGCCCTTGGCGATCATGAAGCGGTTGTTGCCGATGGGCTGAATTTCGAGATAATCGTAAAAATCGGCGATCTTCTTGAGCTTCTCCCATTCCGCGCCGTCGACCAGCGCGCGGAACAGCTCGCCCGCCTCGCAGGCCGAGCCGTAAAGCAGGCCGTCGCGGTAGCGGATGAGGTCGGAGCGGGTCATCAGCGGCTTTTTGTAAAAGTGGTCGAGGAAGCTGCGGGAGATCAGCTTGTACAGGTTTTTGAGGCCCGTCTGGTTCTTCGCCAGAATGATGAAGTGGCAGCGCTGCAGGTTCTTGACGCTGCCCGACTTGGCGCGCAGCCCGGCGAGCACCGGATTGATGTCGCTCACCCGGGCGGCATGGTGCTCGTCCCGCAGCATCTCGAGCAGTTTAATCCAGATGCGGCCGAGCACGGCGGCGTCCTCGCTCGCGCGGTGGTGCTCGAACGGGCCGACCTGCAGGTGCTTGGCCAGAATATTCAGCTTGTATTTGCCGAGGTCGGGCATCAGAATGCGGCTCATCTCGAGCGTGTCGATCGAGGTGAACGCGCGGTCGATCTCCAATCGCTTGCAGGCGGCCGTCAGGAAGGACATATCGAAGCCCGCATTGTGCGCCACGAGCGGCCGGTCGCCCGCGAAGGCGAGAAAGCGCTCGACCGCGTCGCGCAGCTCGGGTGCATCCCGGACGGTCTCGTCCGAAATGCCGGTCAGCTCGGTGATCTCGGGCGGGATCGGCTTGTGCGGGTTGACGTAGGTCTGGAACGAATCGCGCACCTCACCCTTTTCGACCAGCACGGCCGCGATCTCGGTGATCTCCTCGGTCGCCGGCTTGAGGCCGGTGGTCTCAAGGTCAAAGACGATGAACGCGCCGTCGAGGGGCTCGTCCCCCTCCCCGCGCACGACCGAAACAGCCTCCGAATCGTTGACGTAATAGGCCTCGACGCCGTAGAGCACCTTGGGATAGTCCTGCTCCTTGCCGTCCACGACGTGGAGCGCCAGCGGGAAGGCTTGCGCGCAGCCGTGGTCGGTGATAGCCAGCGCGGGCATGCCCCACGCCTTGGCGCGGTTTAAGAACTCCTTGATGTCGGTCACGCCGTCCATCGCGCTCATGTTGGAATGTAAGTGTAGCTCGACCCGCTTGCGCTCGGCGGTGTCCTTCCGCATCGGCTTTTTGGCCTTCATGATGCCGGTGGGATCGAGCATGTTCTCTTTTTCGTAAGTATCATAGCTGATCTTGCCCTGCACGCGCACGTATAGGCCGGTCTTGAGGGCGGAGACCAGCTCGCCCGCCTGATCCTTGGCCATGAATTTGGAAACCCGGATCGAGTTGGTGTTGTCGGTCATGTCAAAGGCCAGCTTGACCCATTCCTTGCCTGTCTTCTTGCTGACGATCTCCTTGTGATCGACGAAGAAGATCGTGCCCTCGACGGTGATGCGGTCGAACTCATGCAGCGCGTCGCGGATGGTCGAGACCGGCTCGGCGTACAGCTTGCCCAGAATGAGGTCGTCGTCGGCCACCTTTTCGACCCGGCTGCGCTGGAAGGGCACGCCCTCGCCGCTCGAACGGGGCGCCGGGCGCGGCTTGGGCTTGGGGCGATCCTCGGGCGGGGGCACGGATGCGGCGGCCGCAGCCTGCATGGCGGCCGCGCGCGCCTGCTGCTGCTCGGCGAGCGCCTCGGCCATGGCCTGTTCGCCCAGCACCGCCGGACGGACGGGGATGGACTGGCCGGTTTCGGCCGCGATCCGCTCCTGAATCTGGCGCAGGGCGACGGTCAGGTAGTCGGCCGCCGTCTGGCTCATCTCGATCTCGAGCGCGCCGTCGCGCATCTGCCAGCGGTTGCCGTTCAGCAGGCCCTGCGCCGAAGGATGCTCTTCATACAGATCCTCGCGCAGCTGGGCGATGTATTCATCCGACAGCCCGTCCATCTCATAGCGGGGAGAAATGGAAAAACGCGACAGGTGATAAGCCGCCGCGATCTCCTTCCCCAGCCCGCCGAGGGCGGCACGGGACACGGGCGCGTCAAATCCGGCCTGACAGATCATCTGCCGCCGGTCGCGGCTGACCGCGAGCGAGCGCACCCGTCCCTCATGCAGCAGGGACGCATATTGTTCACTTTTGCATCGGTCAAAGACCTCTGAAAGCGTTTTTTCCATGGATATCCTCAAAAATCAGGGTTCATATGCCGCGATCTCAGCCATCAGCGCATCGACCAGTTCGGTCTGCGGCACCTTCTTGATGATCTCGCCCTTGCGGAAAATCAGTCCGACGCCGTCGCCGCCCGCGATGCCGAGATCGGCCTCGCGCGCCTCGCCCGGGCCGTTGACCACGCAGCCCATGACGGCCACCTTGAGCTTCTTGCCGTGGATGGCCAGACAGCGCTGCTCGACCTCCTTGGCGATGCCGATCAGGTCGATGCGGGTGCGGCCGCAGGTCGGGCAGGAGACCACATTGATGCCGTCGTCGTTGAGGCCGACCGCCTTTAAAATGGCCTTTGCGGCGTAGATCTCCTTGACCGGGTCATCGGTCAGGGAGACGCGGATGGTGTCGCCGATGCCGAGGGCGAGCAGGCCGCCGATGCCGGCCGCCGACTTGACCGTGCCCATGTATTCGGTGCCCGCCTCGGTCACGCCGAGGTGGAGCGGATAATCGGTCTTTTCATGCATGAGCTGATAGGCGCGCATGGTATAGGGCACCGAGGACGATTTGATCGAAATGCAGATATCGTCGAAGTCGAACTTGTTGAGCAGGGACACGTGATAGAGCGCGCTCTCGACCATGGCCTCGGGGGTCGGGCCGCCGAAGCGGGCGAGAATCTCCTTTTCGACCGAGCCCGAGTTGACGCCGATGCGGATGGGCACGCCCCGGCGGGCGGCCTCGTTCACGACCGCGCGCACGCGGTCATCCGAGCCGATATTGCCCGGGTTGATGCGCACCTTGTGCACACCGGCCGCCATCGACTCGAGCGCCAGCCGGTAGTCGAAGTGGATGTCCGCGACGACCGGGATGGGCGACTTCTCGCAGATCTCGCCCAGCGCGTGCGCGGCCTCGAGGTCGGGCACGGCGCAGCGCACGATGTCGCAGCCCGCGTCCGCCAGCGCGCCGATCTGGCGCAGGGTCGCGGTCGCGTCGCGGGTATCGGTATTGGTCATGGACTGCACCGCGATGGGCGCGCCCCCGCCGACCGGCACTCGGCCGACATGGATCTGTTTTGTCATATGGATCGCTTCCTTTGTCATTGCAGCATCCGGAAAAAGTCGTTTCCGGTGATATAGATCATCAGCGCGAACAGGGCGCACAGGCCGAGCGCGTTGATATAATTTTCAAATTTGGGGTCGAGCGGCTTGCGGCGGATCGCCTCCACCAGAAGCAGCAGGATGCGGCCGCCGTCCAGCCCGGGAATGGGCAGCAGATTCATGACGGCCAGATTGATCGAGATGAACGCGACGAGTTCCCAGAAGGCGGGCATGCTGCTCGCCGCAGTGTCCGCGAGCACGCTGGTGACGCCGACCGGGCCGCTCAGCATATCGACGCCGATCTGTCCGGTCACCAGATCCACGAGGGAATTCCAGACCATGCGCACATCGCTGACCGCGGTCGCGCCCGCGAAATAGAGCCGGGTGGACAGATTAAGCGGTTCGACCGACAGGGACAGTCCGTAACCCATGCGTCCGTCGCCCAGATTGACGTCAGCGCGCATCTCCAGATCCTTGATCGTGACCGTTTCGCCGTTCCGGCGCACCGTGATGTCAAATGTTCCGTCGTCCGCGCCGCGCGCCAGACCACGGGACACATCGCTCGAAAGCAGGACGGTATAGCCGTCGATCGACAGAATGCGGTCGCCGATCATCAGGCCGTTCTCACCCTCGTGCGTGAAGCCGTCGTAAAACGATGCGATGCGGGGGGCGATCCACTGCTCCTGTCCGAGGGTCAGCGCAAAGAGAATGGCGAAGCCCACGAGCAGATTCATGGCCACGCCCGCGACCAGCACCAGAAACCGCCGGGGACGGCTGGCCAGTACAAAGGAGCCGGGCTGCGGGTTTTCCTCCCCGTTCTCGCCCTCGAGCACGCAGGCGCCGCCGATCGGCAGCAGGCAGAGACAGTATTCGGTCTCTCCCCAGCGGTGGGAAAGCAGCTTGGGGCCCATGCCGACCCAGAATTCACGCACCCGGATGCCGCTGCGCTTGGCCGCGATCATGTGGCCGAGTTCGTGCATGACGACGAGCAGGCCGAAGCCCAGCAGGGCCACGGCCACCCAAAGAATTTTTTGCAGAATAATAATGATGCAGTCCTCCTGTCAGGATAAACGGGACACGGCTTCTCTTGCCGCCCGGTCGCTCGCGAGGATCTCCTCGAGCGTCGGACTGGCGACAAACGGCACTTCTTCCATCGCCCGGGCAACCCGCTCGGGGATCTCGTGGAAGGCGATCTGGTCGTTCAGGAACAGGCCGACCGCGGCCTCATTCGCGCCGTTCAGCACCGCGCCCCGGTTGCCCTTGTCGCGCGCGGCCTGCCGCGCCAGCAGCATCGAGGGAAAGGTCTCGTAATCAGGCGCGAAGAAGGTCATCTTGCCGACCTCGGCGAGCGAGAGAGGCGCGACCTTGCAGGGCCGGCGGACGGGATAGGTCAGCGCGTACTGGATGGGCAGGCGCATATCGGGCACGCCGAGCTGGGCGAGCACCGCGCCGTCCGTGAATTCGATGAGCGAATGGACGATCGACTCGCGGTGCACCACAATCTCGATGTCCTTCTCCTCCATGTCATAGAGCCACATGGCCTCGATGAGCTCCAGCCCCTTGTTGAACATGGTGGCCGAGTCGATCGTGATCTTGGCGCCCATCGCCCAGTTTGGATGCTTGAGCGCCTGCGCCTTGGTGACCGACCGGAGCTGTTCGGCCGTATAGCCGAAGAACGGTCCGCCCGAAGCGGTCAGAATGATCTTGGCGAGGTCGTTCCCCTGCCGCGCCTGCACGCACTGGAAGATGGCCGAGTGCTCAGAGTCCACGGGCAGGATCTGCACGCCCTTGCGGCGCGCCGCGTCCATGACGAGATTGCCCGCGCAGACCAGCGTCTCCTTGTTGGCGAGCGCGATGTCCTTGCCCGCGTCGATGGCCGCCAGCGTGGGCAGCAGGCCGACCATGCCGACGACCGCTGTGACCACGGTGTCGCAGTCCGGATGGGTCGCGGCGACGACCAGACCGTCCATGCCCGACAGCACTTCGATATCGGTGTCCGCGAGCGCGGTTTTCAATTCCTTCGCCGCCGCCTCGTCATAAGCCACGCAGAGCTTGGGCTTCCAGGCGCGCGCCTGCTCCTCAAGCAGTTTGATGTTGCGGTTGGTCGTCAGCGCGACGACCTCGACGTCAATATCGGGCAGGATGTCGATGGTCTGCGTGCCGATCGACCCGGTCGAGCCCAGAATGGAAAGATGCCTTTTCATTGTATACCCTCCCAAGGGAAATTATGCGACGAGCCAAAGAATCAGCTCGACGACCGGCGCGACAAATACAACGCTGTCAAACCGGTCGAGCACACCGCCATGGCCCGGAAAAATGTTGCCGTAGTCTTTGATGCCGGTCTGGCGCTTGATGACCGAGAAGGTCAGATCGCCCATCTGGCCGATGACCGCGCCGACCGCGCCCAGCAAAATCGCCGCCCATATCGGGATGTCGATGGGCGTGAACTTATTGTAAAGCAGAACGACCACCAGCATCAGCACGGTCGCGCCGATCACGCCGCCGACCGCGCCCTCCACCGTTTTCTTGGGGCTGACGACGGGCGCGAGCTTGTGCCGGCCGAACAGCATGCCCGAAAACAGGGCGCAGGTGTCCGAGCCCCAGGCGGCGACCAGCGGCAGCAGCACGAGCCAGGGGCCGTTCGGCATGCGGAAGATGCGCACGAGGGACAGGAACAGATAGGTCAGGCAGATGCCCGCGAAGGCCGCGCCCGACAGGTCGGTGAAGCGATCGGTCTCGTGCTTCATCAGCAGACGCAGGAACAGCAGCAGGATGAAGCAGATCATCAGCAGATCCTGCACGCGCGCGACGCTTTCAAAGGAATTTGCCCAGGTGGTCAGCGTCAGACCGTACAGCGCGGCGTGACCGATGGCGAGCAGAATCATCACCCGGTCGCGCACCAGCCGGGTCGAGCCGATGAGCTCAAACACGGCGACGCAGGCCAGGAAGGTCAGCGCCAGCTCGAGCACGAGGGGCGGCAGAACGAACAGGGCGAGCAGGACGGCAGCCGCGCCGACCACGCCGAAAATGACTCGTTGTTTCATAAGGGGGTCACACTCCTCCGAACCGCCGGCTGCGCCGGTTAAATGATGCGATGGCGGCGTCCAGATCGGCCGTCGAAAAATCGGGCCAGAGCACGTCGGTGAAGTAGTACTCCGCATAAGCGCTCTGCCAGAGCAGGAAATTGGATGTACGGATCTCGCCCGAGGGGCGGATGATCAGATCGGGGTCGGGCATATGGGCGGTGTAAAGATGCTGCCCGATCATCTCCTCGGTGATCGAGTCGGGATCGAGCGTGCCCGCCGCGGCCTCGCGCGCCAGCGCGCGCATCGCGTTCTTGATCTCGTCCCGTCCGCCGTAATTGATGCAGAGGGAGGCCGTCGCCGCGTCCGGGCCGAGCGAGTCGGCCAATGCCTCGACCTCCGCGATCTGCGCCCTGATGTCGGCGGGCAGGGGCGACAGGTCACCCAGCACGCGGACGGCCACGCCGCGCTCGACCATCGTCTCGGCGGCTTCGCGCAGGTAGCGGCGGAACAGCTCCATCAGGGTGTCCACCTCTTCGGGCGGGCGCTTCCAGTTCTCGGTCGAGAAGGCGTAGACGGTGAAATACCGCACGCCGATGTCCTTGCAGTAGGTCGCGATGGTGCGGAAGGTCTCCGCGCCCACCTTGTGGCCCGCTGTGCGCGGCAGGCCGCGCTTCTTCGCCCATCGGCCGTTGCCATCCATGATGACCGCGATGTGCTGGGGCACAGGGCCGCGCTCCACCGGTTTTTCCTCGGGCTTTTTGCCCAGAATCAGCTCTTTAATACCCATATTGTTTCCTTAAAAGAGGGCGGCTCAAGGCCGCCCCCATATCGTCTCATTATACTTCCGCCAGCTCCTTGGACTTCTTGGCGACGATGCCGTCGACCTCCTTGACAAACTTGTCGGTGATCTTCTGCATCTTCTCCTCGGCCTCCTTCTGGCCGTCCTCGGTGATCTTGTTATCCTTCTTCATGGACTTGAAGGTGTCGTTCGCGTCGCGGCGGATGTTGCGGAGCGCGACCTTGGACTCCTCGCCCGTTTTGGAGACCTGCTTGATCAGCTCGCGGCGGCGCTCCTCGGTCAGCGGCGGGAAGTTCAGGCGGATGCTCTTGCCGTCGTTCTGGGGGTTCAGGCCCAGATCGGAAGCGAAGATCGCCTTCTCAATCGCCTTGAGCGTGGATGCGTCCCAGGGCTGGATCTGCAGGGTGCGGGGTTCGGGCGTGGACACGGCGGCCACCTGGTTGAGCGGGGTGGGCGTGCCGTAATACTCGATGGTGAGCTTATCCAGAACGGCCGGGTTGGCGCGGCCCGCGCGGATCGCGGCCAGATCCTTTACCAGCACGTTGATCGTCTTGGTCATCTTTTCCTCATAAGCCTTCAGGGTCTCTTTCATGTTGCGCTCCTCCTTGCTTCTCTGCTTTCTGTGGATCTTATTCGACGACGGTGCCGATCTGCTCGCCGGTGACCGCGCGGTAGATGTTCTCGGGGTCGGACAGGGCGAACACCAAAATCGGGATGTGGTTGTCCATGGACAGGCTGGTCGCCGTGGTGTCCATGACGCCCAGGCCCTGGTTCAGCACGTCCATATAGCTCAGGTGGTCGTACTTCTTGGCGCCCGGGTTCTTGGCCGGGTCGGAATCATACACGCCGTCGATATTCTTGGCGAGCAGGATGACCTCAGCGTTGATCTCGGCCGCGCGGAGCACAGCCGCTGTATCAGTCGAAAAATAGGGGTTGCCGGTGCCGCAGCCAAAGATGACCACGCGGCCCTTCTCCAGATGGCGGGTCGCCCGCGCGCGGATATAGGGCTCGGCGATCTTGTTCATCTCAATGGCGGTCTGCACGCGCACGTCGCAGCCGCGCTGCTCGAGCGCGTCGGCCAGCGCCAGCGCGTTGATGGTGGTCGCGAGCATGCCCATATGGTCGGCGCGGGTGCGCTCCATGCGTCCGCCGCCGTCCTTGACGCCGCGCCAGAAGTTGCCGCCGCCCACAACGACGCCGACCTCACAGCCGATGTCCGCGCAGCGCTTGATCACGTCGCAGACCGGGCCGATGACGTCAAAATTCAGGCCAAAATGCTTGTCGCCCGCGAGGGCCTCGCCGCTGATCTTGACCAGCACGCGTTTATACTTTGGAGTGTCCATGTATTCTCCTCCTGTGTCTATACAATTCTTCATTTATTGTACATGATACAGCCTTATTTTGCAAAGGGTTTTCACTCCTAATTTACGGAATCGAAACAAATTTTTGTTTTCGTCCAAAAAGCGCAAGAAGAGGGAGGCGCCGGCCGGCGTCTCCCTCAATTTTGTGCGGATTCAGATGCTCTCGTGGAAGGTGCGCTTGATGACCTCGAGCTGCTGTTCGCGGGTCAGGCGGCTGAAGTTGACCGCGTAGCCCGAGACGCGGATGGTCAGGGTCGGGTACTGCTCGGGGTGCTCCATCGCGTCGATCAGCACCTCGCGGTTCATGACGTTGACGTTGAGATGGTGCGCGCTGCGGGCGAAATAGCCGTCCAGAATGGCGTACAGGTTGTCGATGCGCTGCTGCATGTCGCGGCCGAGCGCGGCGGGCACGATCGAGAAGGTGTTGGACACGCCGTCCTGGCAGACGTCGCGGTACGGGATTTTGGAGACCGAGTTGAGCGACGCGAGCGCGCCGTTCTCATCGCGGCCGTGCATCGGGTTGGCGCCCGGCGCGAGCGGCTCGCCGCGCTTGCGGCCGTCCGGGGTCGAGCCGGTCTTCTTGCCGTACATGACGTTGCTCGTGATGGTCAGCGCGGACAGGGTGTGGATGCCGCCGCGGTAGATCTCGTGACGCTTGAGCTCATTCGAGAAATAGGACACGATCTCGACCGCGATATCGTCGACCAGATCCTCGTCGTTGCCGTACTTGGGGAACTCGCCCTCGGTCTCAAAGTCGACGGCGATGCCGCGCTCATCCCGGATCGGACGAACCTTCGCGAACTTGATCGCGGACAGCGAATCGGCCGCAACCGACAGGCCGGCCACGCCGAAGGCGGTCAGACGCTCGACGACCGAGTCGTGCAGCGCCATCTGGCTGGCCTCATAGGCGTACTTGTCGTGCATGAAGTGGATGATGTTGATGGTGTCCACATAGAGCTCGGCCACGTAGCTCAGAACCTTCTTATAGTTTCTGAGGACGGCCGGATAGTCGAGCACATCGCCGGTCAGCGGCTCGATGTCCGGGATGACGGTCATGCCCTTGATCTCGTCGACGCCGCCGTTGATCGCGTACAGCAGGCTCTTGGCCAGGTTGGCGCGCGCGCCGAAGAACTGCATCTGCTTGCCGATCTTCATGGCAGAGACGCAGCAGGCGATGCCATAGTCGTCGCCGTAGACCGGGCGCATGACGTCGTCGTTCTCGTACTGGATCGAGTCGGTCTCGATGCTCATCTTCGCACAGAATTTCTTGAAGTTGACGGGCAGGTCGCGGCTCCAGAGCACGGTCAGGTTGGGCTCGGGCGCGGTGCCCAGATTCTTGAGGCAGTGGAGGAATCGGAACGAGGTGCGGGTGACCATGGTGCGGCCGTCCACGCCCATGCCGCCGATCGACTCGGTGACCCAGGTCGGATCGCCGCCGAACAGCTCGTTGTACTCGGGCGTGCGCAGATGGCGCACCAGGCGCAGCTTGATGACGAACTGGTCAATCAGCTCCTGCGCACCCTTTTCGTCCAGCGTGCCGTTCTCCAGATCGCGCTGAATGTAGATATCGAGGAAGGTCGAGGTGCGGCCGAGCGAGGTCGCCGCGCCGTTGTTCTCCTTGATGCCGGCGAGGTAGGCCATGTACAGCGCCTGCACGGCCTCGCGGGCGGTCGCCGCCGGGCGGGAGATGTCCACGCCGTAACGGGCGGCCATCGACTTCATCTTGCCGAGGGCGCGGATCTGCTCGCTCATCTCCTCGCGCAGGCGGATGCGCTCATCGGTCATCGGGCCGTCGAACGCCTCAAGCTCCTCCTTCTTGGCCTCGATCAGGTAATCGACGCCGTACAGGGGCACGCGGCGGTAGTCGCCGATGACGCGGCCGCGGCCGTAGGCGTCGGGCAGGCCGGTCAGCAGGCCCGCGCTGCGCGCCACGCGGACGCGCTTGGGATAGGCGTCGAACACGCCGTCGTTGTGGGTTTTGCGGTATTCGGAAAAGTGCTTCTCGATCTCGGGATTCAGGGTGTAGCCGTACTGTTCAAGCGCCGACTTCGCCATGCGCATGCCGCCGTACAGGTTGACGATGCGCTTGAGGGGCGCGTCGGTCTGCAGGCCGACGATGACCTCGTTCTCCCGGTCGATGTAGCCGGGCGCAAAATTGTCGATGCCCGAGACGATGTCGGTCTCGACATCGATGATGCCCTTTTTGACCTCCTCGACGATCAGGGCGCGGCACTTCTCCCACACCCGGTCGGTGCGTTCGGTCGTGCCCTCCAAAAAGCTGTCGTCCCCCTCGTAAGGGGTGTAATTCTTCTGAATGAAATTGCGGACGTTGACAAGGTGCCGCCATTCGCCGCTCTTGAAGCCCTCCCAGGCCGGATTTCCTGCAAGATCCATCATGTGACTGATTCTCCTTCCAAGCATGTGTCCAAAATGTGCTGATATCGTTCTCTTTCCGCTTCGGAGAGGGCCGGAACGCCCTCCAGCGAATACGGGAGACCCAGCGCACGGTATTTCTCTTTTCCCAGGAGGTGATAGCCGAGCAGTTCGACCCGCTGCACGTTCCGAATGCCCCGGACAAACCGGGCGAGCGCGCGGATATGCGCCTCGCCGTCGGTCAGGCCGGGCACGACAACGTGCCGGATCCAGAGCGGGACATTCGCCCGCTGCACCGCTTCCAGAAAGCGGCTCGTCTCGTCCATCGCACGGCCGGTGACCGCGCGATAGCCCGCGGGATCGAAGTGCTTGACGTCGTAAAGGACGAGATCGGTAAACCGCAGGAGTTCCTCATAGTCCCCCTCGCCCACGCCCGCTGTATCGACGCATGTGTGGATTCCCGCCGCCTTGCACCGGCGCAGGGTCTCAAGCAGGAATTCGGGCTGCAATAGCGGCTCGCCGCCCGAAAAGGTGACTCCTCCCCCGCTGGACTCGTAGTAGGTCTTGTAGCGTCCAAGTTTTCCCACCAGCGCGTCCGGGGTCATGGTTTTTCCGCCGCACTGCGCCCAGGTGTCCGGATTATGGCAGTAGCGGCAGCGCAGGGCGCAGCCCTGCAGGAAAACCACGGTGCGGATGCCCGGCCCGTCGACCAGGCCCATGCTTTCGATGGAGTGGATCCGTCCTTCGATCATGTGTGTCTTTCCTCCGTGAAAAATCGAAAAAAGCCGCCATCCGGGCCTTTTTCTGCCCAGACGGTCGGCTTCTAACAATCATACTTCACGTGGTCCATCCACTTCCGTCAGTCATATGATCTGGTCTTATCTTATCATTCGGGGACGATTTCTGTCAATGCGTGAACCTGCCCAATTTTTCGCGCAAAGTCCGGGCCGCCTTGGAGAAAGCGCCGGAATGCGCAGAGGCCCGCGTCAGACGCGGGCTTCTGCATAACGAGATGAGATATGGAAAGGTCTTAACCAAAAAGATGGAAGTTGACAACCAGTGCCGCGAACACGATGGATACCATGCTCAGCAGCTTGATCAGGATATTGATGGAGGGGCCGGAGGTGTCCTTGAAGGGATCGCCGATGGTGTCGCCGACGATGGCAGCCTTGTCGTTTTCGCTGCCCTTGCCGCCGCAGTGGCCGACCTCGATGTATTTCTTGGCGTTATCCCACGAGCCGCCCGAGTTGGACATGAAGACCGCGAGCAGGAAGCCGGATACCGTCGCGCCGCAGAGCATACCGATGACACCGTTGGGGCCGAGCACCACGCCGGTCAGGATCGGCACGACAACGGCGATCAGCGTGGGAACGACCATCTCCCGCAGGCTGGATTTGGTGCACAGGTCGACGCAGCGCGCATACTCGGCGTCGGTCTTGCCTTCCATCAGGCCCTTGATCTCGCGGAACTGGCGGCGCACTTCGAGCACGACGCTGTGCGCCGCGCGGCCGATCGCGCCCATGGTGATCGCAGCGAAAATGAAGGGGAGGCAGGCGCCGAGGAACAGTCCGACCAGCACGACCGGGTTCATGACGCTCATATCAAGAACGAGCGAGGGATCAATCGCCTCGACCTTTTCGACGTAGTTCGCGATCAGCGCGAGCGCGGTCAGCGCAGCCGAGCCGATGGCGAAGCCCTTGCCGGTCGCGGCGGTGGTGTTGCCGAGGGAGTCAAGCGCATCGGTGCGCTCGCGGACGATGGGATCGAGTCCGGCCATCTGCGCGATGCCGCCCGCGTTGTCCGCAACCGGGCCGTAAGCGTCGGTCGCCAGCGTGATGCCCAGCGTGGACAGCATGCCGACCGCGGCAAGCGCGATGCCGTACAGGCCCATCGCGTTCTTCGCCGCCTCGGGCGCGTTCATACCCGAAACGTAGTACGAGATCAGGATACAGGCGCCCACGATCAGAACGGGCATGGCGGTGGACTGCATGCCGAGGCTGATGCCGTCGATGACCAGGGTCGCGGTGCCCGTTTCCGAGGACGCGGCCAGATGGCGGGTGGGATTATAGGTGTCAGAGGTGTAATATTCGGTGAAACGGCCGATCGCGACGCCCGAGACCAGACCGGCCAGGATCGCGGCGTAAAGGCCGATGTGGGCGCTGCCCAGCATGCACCAGACGAGCGGCAGCGCGGCCACGGCGATGATGGCCGCGGCGGTGTTGGTGCCCCGGCGGAGCGCCTTCAGCAGGGTCATCTGCTCGGTGGATTCACCGGTGCGGACAAGAAGCGAACCGAAGATGGATGCGACCACACCGATCGCAGCCAACAGAAGCGGCACGGCGAACGCATTCGTGCGGTCGACGGCTTCGATATAGTTAAATGCGATAACGCCCAGCGAGCAGGCCGAAATCAGCGAGCCGACATAGGACTCGTACAGGTCGGCGCCCATACCGGCGACGTCGCCGACGTTGTCACCGACGTTGTCGGCGATCGCGGCGGGGTTGCGCGGATCATCCTCGGGGATACCGGCCTCGACCTTGCCGACCAGGTCGGCGCCGACGTCGGCTGCCTTGGTGAAGATACCGCCGCCCACGCGGGCAAACAGCGCCATCGAGCTTGCGCCCATGCCGAAGGTCAGCATGGCGGAAGTGATGGCCTCCATTTCAAGCCGGAACACATAACGCAGCAGGATGTACCAAAGGGAAATATCGAGAAGGCCCAGACCGACCACGGTAAAGCCCATGACCGTGCCTGCGGAAAACGCGACGCGCAGACCGGCATTCAGGCCGGTGCGGCAGGCATTTGCGGTGCGGGCGTTCGACGCAGTGGCGATCTTCATCCCTACAAAGCCGCTCAGGCCCGAGAAGAAGCCGCCGGTGACGAACGCAAAGGGCACGAACCAGGTCAGGAAGCCCAGCATCGCCATCGCGCACAGCACAACGAACATGACAGCAAAAAATACGATGACTACGGTATACTGACGGCGCAGGTAAGCGTTCGCGCCATCGCGGATAAAAGAAGCGATCTTTTTCATCCGATCGGTGCCCTCGTCAATCGAGAGCGCCCGCTTGGCCATGAATATCGCAAACAGCAGGGCTAATATGGAGCCGCCTGCCGAAAAGACAATGAACATTTGATTCATGTTGCTGATCTCCTATTTTCCAATCTACTTTTTCTCTCTCTTGTGGATACAGTATTTTTTCAGACAAATTTTTCCGCTCCGGAATGGTTTTTGGCCAGAAAACCGTTCCATCTTCGCCGATTTGTCGCGCATCAGCTCCTTTAAAATTCGGTTTTTTACCTGCAGGATGCTCTCAGCGTCCAGGATGCCTTCGCCGGCAGTTCCTGGACGCTGAGTTTTAGAGAGGATCACAATGCATGCAAATGAACAGTTTGAGCGGGCGCTCAGCAGTACTGGGTACCCTTGCCCTCGACCAACATTTCATACGCCTTCTGGATCTTGCCGTAGTTGCCGTCGCGGTCGAGCACGATGCCGCGGCCGACGCCGTCTACGATCTGACCCCGGCCAATGGCCTCAAGGCGCTGGTCGAGCGCGCGCAGCATTGCGGGAGCGCTTCCCGGCTCGGTGCTGCGGCCGTCAAAGATGATATGGAAATAGACATTCTCCACGCCTTCGGCCATCTCCGCGATCATGAGCGGATAGTCGATGCAGCCGTGGCTGGACTTCTCAGTCAGATAGGCGAGCAGATGGAGCGAACCACCCTGACGCGCCTTCTCGATGCTCTTGAGGAAGACCGGGTTGGTGCGGAACGAGCCGTCCTGAATGCTGGCATCCATGCGGACGTCATCCTGCGCAACAACACGACCCGCGCCCAGATTGCTGTGACCGGCCTCGGAGTTGCCCGGCTTGCCGCCCTGCAGGCCGACGTCTTCGCCGCTGGCGCGCAGACGGCTGCTGGGGTAAATGGTGCGCATGGCGTCCCATTCCTTGGTCTCAGCCGAGAAGATGGCGTCGTTGTCGTCGCCGCTGCCGTAGCCCCAGCCATCCAGTACGATCAGCATGACCTTGTCATTGCGGATGTCGGGGTTCTGGATCAGGGAGCGGCCGGTCATTTCAGCGGGCTGCTCCAGTCCGAGCAGGGACAGAATGGTGGGCGCAACATCGCCCAAGCGGCCGTCGCGCAGGTCGATGGTGCGGCCCTGCGGGTCGATCGCGAGGAAGGGCACGCGGTTGGTGGTATGCGCAACGTGGGGCTTGCCCTTCTTGTCGCGCAGGGTCTCAATGTTGCCGTGGTCGGCGGTGACGAGCACAAAATAGCCCTTCTCCTTGGCATAGCGGGAGACCTTGTCGACATACTTGCTGACGGTCGAAGCCGCAGCGATCTTGGCCTCGGAATTGGAAGTGTGGCCGATGACATCGCCGTTCGCGAAATTGGTCAGAATGAAATCATAGCCCTCGTCGACCGCGCCCATGACCTTCTCGGCCACGCCGGGCAGGCTCAGCTCGGGCTGCTGGTCAAACGGGATGCCCTTGGGCGAGGGAACGCACAGGTCGGTCTCGCCCTCAAACGGCTGGTTGTAGCCGCCGTTGAAGAAGAAGGTGACGTGGGCGTACTTCTCGGACTCGGCGCAGTGGAACTGGCGCAGTCCGGCCTCGCTCAGCACCTGCGCCAGCGGCTTCTGCACCTTTTCGGGCGCGAAGGCGATGGGCAGATCCTTGAACTTGTCGTGGTACATCGTCATGATGACGAAGTCGAGATTGGGCATGTAAGTACGCTCGAATTTGTCAAAATCCTTTTCAACAAAGGACTCGGTCAGCTCGATCTCGCGCTCGCCGCGGCGGCAGCAGAAGATCACCTGATCGCCGTCCTTGATCTTGCCAACCGGAGCGCCGTTCTCGTCCACGCGGGCGAGCGGCTCCAGATAATAATCGGTCTGTCCCTGCTCGTAAGCAGCTTCTACCGCCTTGGCGAGCGCCTCGCCGCCGCGGGAAATCATATTTTCACTCATATCGCTACCTCCTCATACCAGCGGCGGGAAGATGTCCAGCAGCTGGGAAAAGTGACTGATGAACCGGTCGGGTTTGTTTTCCTCGGTCACGGTCTGGGGCTTCTTGCCCGGATACTGCACGCCGATCGTCATGCCCAGACCGGCCGCCTTTGCGCCCACGATATCGCGGTTCAGGTTATCGCCCACGTAGCAGGTGCGCGCGGGATCCGCGCCGGTCTCCTCGAGCGCATAATAATAGATAGCCGGATGGGGCTTTCGGATCAGGCAGACCGAGGACTGCTGCACCGTCTTGAAATAGGGGCGCAGGCCGTCGCGGTCGAGCCATTCGTCGACCTCCTCGGTGCCGACGAGGTCGCTCACGATGCCCAGCGTATAGCCGCGCCTGTGTAGCTCCTTGACCGTTTCAATGCCGCCGTCGGTGACCACGCGCTCGCCCTTGGTCTTACGGTAGGCATAGGTCATCTCGGCCGCGGCCGCCTCGACCCGCTCGCGCGGGAAGTCATAGGCCAGCCAGCGCGTCCACAGGGTCTTGACCGGCGCTTCGCAGTAGAAGGTCAGCGCCCACTCGCGGTATTTGTCATACCGAGGCTCGATCACGTCCCGGTAAAATTCCTCGGGGTCGGCGTCCACGCCCAGACAGCGGGTGATGACCGCCTTGGCCTCCCGCTGGTATTCGGGGTCTTTGTGTATCACGCGGAAGGTGTCGCCCAGATCAAGAAAGATCGTATTGATGTTCTGTTCCATAGAACGCTCTCCTCACGCCAGAATCGGCAGGTCGAGAATCTCACGGAAGTCGCGGATGATATAGTCCGGGCGGTTCTCCTCTGTAAAGGTAACCGCGTGCTTCTTCTCCGGCGACTCGAAAATGACATTCGCGCCAATACCGGCTTCCTTCGCGCCGGTCACGTCGCGCTTGACGTTGTCCGCGACCGATACGCACTCCTCGGGCGCGACGCCCATGGCCTCGCAGGCGATCTTGTAGATTTCCGAGCCGGGCTTGCGCAGATGGCAGACCGAGGACAGGATGACCGTATCGAAATACTGATCGAGGCCGTCCTCCTCCAGCCAGTCGGGCACTTCGTTCTCGCCGATCAGATTGGAGATGATGCCCAGCTTGTAGCCGCGCGCGTGCAGACCCTTGATGACCTCGACGCCCCCGTCTACGACGACGCGGCGTCCCTTGCTCTGGCGGTACTGGAAGCTCAGCTCGTGGCAGACCTGACGAATGCGGGTCTGATCGTAATCGGGCAGCAGCCATTTGCACCACAGCTCCTCGTCGCCGGATTCCTTGAACTCGCCGAGCGCCCACTTGCGGTAAGGCTCATAGCGCTCCTCGACGATCTGGTAAAACTCCTCATAAGGCATATCGGCGCCGGCGATCTCAGCCATCTTGCGCCGCGCATGCTTCATGTAGGGCTCCTCCAGAAGCGCGATCCGGAGCGTGCCGCCCAGATCGAAAAATACACCTTTCATCTTATTCATTAGAAAACCTCTCCATTATTCATCTCGTAATCTCGTTCGCAGGGTCAGTCTCTCGGCGGGAACAGGTCGAGCAGTTCCCGGATCGCCTTGATGCGGTAATCGGGCATCACGGTGGGCGCCTTGCCCTCCCGGTCAGCCGTGCCCGCGTCCTCATAGAGGATCATGCTGCCGTAGCCTGCGTCGATCGCGCCCTCGACGTCGCGCACCGGATTGTCGCCGACGTATGCGCAGTTCTCAGGCATCGAGCCGATGCAGCGGGAAGCCAACAGATAGATCGCCGGATCGGGCTTGCGCAGACGAACCTTGGACGAGAGGATTACGGTCTGGAAGCAGTCGGCCACCTGATCGTGACACATCCAGTCGGGGATCTCGGTCTCGGTGATCGTGTTCGCGATGATGCCCAGCTTATAACCCCGGCGCTTCAGCTCGCGCAGGGTATCCTTGACATCGTCATGGGGCACGCGGCGGCCATCATGGTCGCGCCACAGCCGGGTCAGGCGAGCCGCGTTCGGCGCGATGACCTCGGGCGGATAATCGGGCAGCAGATACTGCATCCAAAGCTCCATCTCGGAAACGTCCAGCAGGGCGGTCTTGGCCATCTTCCGGTACGCCTTCCAGTTCTTGTTCAGCTTTTCAAAAAATACGTCATGCGGTTCGGTCGCACCGACGAGTTCCATCAATTCCTTCTCTGCGGCCGCAGCAAATTCGGGGTCCTCTACCACGTAGCGCAGCGTCGCGCCCACGTCGAAGAAGATCGTGTCGATATTCCGATTCATTCGGATACCCTCCTCATTTCTCCTTTTGTCATGGTCTGTTCGAAATTGTGTTCGTTTTGAAATCTTGAAATCTGATATTTATTTGGAATTTTCTTTTTGCACAATATTTGGAATCTCAGCGAGATCCTCAATCCGGTAATCCGGATCATAGCCGCTGTTTTCAAGGCCGACATCCCGGATGGCGATCGACGGATTGTTGATCTGAATCATCAGCCGCCAGCCCGCCGCACGCGTTCCGCGGACGTCTCTCGAGATCGTGTCTCCCACATAGGCGAGCTCCTCAGGTGCGAGTCCCAGCTCGCGCTCTGCGACGCGGAAAATATCGGGCGACGGCTTGCGCACGCCGGTGACCGAAGACACAATCACGGTATCCATATACTGGTCAATCCCGTATTCGCGCAGGAAATGGGGAACGACCGAAGTCGAAATGATATTGCTGATGACGCCCAGGCGCAGACCCATGCCCCGCAGCGTTTCCATCGTCTCCCGGAGGTGCGGGCGCCGCATCACGCGCGGCCGCTCGTAATCATAAAGGAAGCTGAGTTCCTCGGCCATCGGCTCCAGCTGTTCACGGGAGAGTCCGTATTCCCGCAGATAAAACTCGCTCCAGATTTTCGCAGCAGGTTCCTCCCGCAGCGTCTTTTCCGAATACTGCTTATATTCTTCCGCGTTGACATACAGCCGCGCTGCCAGCTCCTCCGGCTTTGTGTCGAGGAGGATGCCGTAGTCTCCAAGGCGGTCGATCAGCCGCTGCGCGAACCACAGATCGCGGCCGTCGGGTGAACTCGACGTATGGAGCGTGCCGCCCAAATCAAACAAGATCGCCTGGATCATTTTCCCCACCTCCGCATGATTTCTCTTTTCGCAATCGATTCCTCAAACGTTTTCGTTTTTCTTTATCTAAATTCTACCTGATTTTTCTCTCCATGTCAACACATATTTATAACTTTTTCAGTTTTTAGATGCTCTATTTTTCAGTTTTAACATCATTTTTATTATTTTATCGGATATTTTTGAAAATTTTCCGAAGCTTTCCGAACGGCGCTTTGGCGGAATTTTCCGTTCTTTTTCCGTTTTCAGGCCATTTTCCCGGTATTCAGAATTCTTTTTTGCGGACATGGCAACTTTTCAATCTTTTCAATTTTTTTCGAAAGACATGCTTGATTTTATCAACAGAAAATTTTACAATAATACTACGAAAATGATTTCATAAATTTTCGGTGAAGAGGAAGAGAAAATGAAAAATGTCACCATCAAAGATGTAGCAAAAGCTGCAGGAGTATCCTATTCTACCGTTTCCCGCGCGCTATCCGGCAGCCCGGAAATCAGCGCGGACACCCGTGAGCGCATCCTGAAGGTCTGCAAGGAAATGAATTACACGGCCAACACCGTGGCGCGCGCTATGGTGATGAAAAGCACCAAGCTGCTGGGGCTGATCGTCACCGATATCAACAACCCCTTCATGTCCGAGCTCGCCTATCACGTCGACCGGCAGGCCCGCGCGCGCGGCTACAATATCATTCTGTGCAACTCTTCCCGCGATACCGAGCAGGAATCCGAGCTGTTTGAGCTGATGATCGGCCGGCAGGTCGACGGCGTGATCCTGTGTCCGTCCGGCCCTGAAAGCGCCGAAACCCTGCGCCCCTATCTCACCCGTCTGCCCACCGTATTTGTCGGCGAGAACCTGCGCGAGATGCCCGAAAGCTATGTTTCGATCGACAACGCGCGCGGCGCCTACCTCGGCGTGGAATACCTGCACAAGCTGGGGCATCGGGACATTCTGTACTTCGGACGCCGCCGCGGCAGTACCACCCACCAGCTCCGCGCGGATGGCTACGCCGCCGCCTGCCATGATCTCGGCCTGACGCCCCAGTACTTCAACAATACCTTCTCATTCACTTCGATCAAATACGGCTACCAGCTCGCCAAGCAGCTGTTCGCGCAGGAACGCCATTACTCGGCGATCTTCGCCGCCACCGACACCAACGCGCTCGGCGTTCTGCAGGCGGCCGAGGAGAGCGGCATCCGCATCCCCGAGGACATCTCCCTGCTCGGCTTCGACAACATCCGCGACAGCGGCCTGCCCCGCATCAACCTGACCACCATCGAGCAGCCCAAGAAGATGCTGGCTTCGGTCGCGGTCGACAATCTGCTCGACAAAATTCAGAACGAGCTTGCCGGCTACACCCACCACATCCTGACGCCCACACTCATCGAGCGCTCGTCCTGCGCGCCCTTCACCGCAAAATAATACAACAGTAAAGAACGCCCCGCCGTCTGTTTGAAATGTGACGGCGGGGCGTTTTATTCGCAATGATAGAACAACACATGGTCAATTTTTCAGAGCGTTCATCTTTTGGACGATCGGATAAACCTCATAGATGTCGTCCACAACATAATCCGGTTCAAATTCGCGCCGAATGCCGCTGTCCTTTTCACCGGTCAGCTTGGAACAGATCTGGATCGCGGCGGCAAAACCCGCGCGCTTGGAGCCGATGATATCGCGGGAAACCGTGTCGCCTACATAGACGCATTCCTCGGGCTTCGATTGGATTTCACGCAGCGCCACGGTAAAAATATCCGTACAGGGCTTGCGGAAACCGGTCACCGAAGACAGCGTCACATCCTGAAAATAATCCCGGATGCCGTATTCCTCCAAAATGTCGAACACCTGATAGAGCGCCGCGGTGTTGCTGACCACACCCAACTTCATTCCCATCGCCTTCAGACCGTCCAGCATGGGAACCACATGGGGACGCAGCCGGCGGTGATAATGGGTGACCTCCCACATGTGGGCGATCTCCTCACAGTGCGGCGCCAGCTTCTCATGCGGAAACGCAAAATCCGAGAGCGTGTAATCGCACCAGATCTCGACCGGCTTCAGCTCGACGTCACAGGAATCGCGATATTTTCCATAACGAACCCAACCGGCATCCACCCGCCGCTTGAGCTCGTCCAGATCCACCTGCGGATCCAGTCCATTTCGTTTCAGGATGGTATCCAGCTTTTCGATGGCCTCCCATTCGGACTGGTCATCGACGAAGATATCCTCCAGTGTTCCGCCCATATCAAACAGAACCGTTGTAATCACACGGCCTACCTCCCGCCATTTTCAGAGTTTGATGGAGTAAGGATTTCTCCGTTCTCCAGAATCGTAAAGTCGATCGAATTCCAGTAAACCGATTCCTGCCACGAAGCCGAAAACGAATCCGTGAACCAGCACTGCGCTCCCTGCTCCCGCAGCAGTCCCACCGCGCCTTCGGACGGCCTGTCCTTGTGCGCGATGTAGTCCGCTCCGCAGGAGATCACCGCATACGCCGGGCGCAGCTTCTGCACGAGCAGCGGCGTCAGCGCCTTGGCATCGCAGTGGTGGGGCGTTTTAAAGATGTCGCAGGGCGCAAGCGCTTCCCGCTCCCACATCTGGCCGTAGCAATCCCCCGCCAGCTCAACGCTCCGTCCCTCGTACCGCAGCCGCAGCCGCAGAGAGCCCGGGTTACGTGACTTGGAAGCCCAGTATTTCAGATCCTCGGGCACCGTTTGCCCGCTCAGCATATCTTCCCAGACCCGTTTCTGCACGGCGTTCAGCGTCCGGTTGGGGCAGCAAAGATCCATGCTCAGCCGCGAGGTCAAGGACAGATCATGCAGTGTGTCGGAAATCGGATGCAGCCGGCAGCCTTTTGCCCGAAGCTGTTCCACATCCTCCGCCCACCGGTTGACGCAGTCGATCATCCCACGCACCGTTTTCTGACCATCCGGCTCGTCCGGAATCCGCGCACCCGGATGCTCCGGGAAAAACCCGGCGTATACGTCGTCAATCCGGATTTCGGGCAGCAGCGCGCGCAGGCCGCCGAAATGGTCGATGTGCAGATGGGTGATCACCAGGACGTCCAGATGGGAGATGCGCTTTTCCCGCAGGTATTCGGCCGCGGTCAGCCGCAGGGAGTCCTCCCGGGACGCGAGCACCGCCCGCCCGGTATCCACCAGCATGCGGAAGGTTTTTCCCGGCTCCCGCTCCTCGATCAGGATAGAGTCGCCGTCCGCAACATTGATAAAATGAATGTCAAGCATCTTCTCACCGCCGCTGTACGTATTTTTTCCACTCCGGTTCTTCCTCTTTTTCGGTCTTGGGAACATAATCCCGCCGGTAGAGGAAGTAGGACATCGCCAGTCCGGTGCCCACCGGGATCGCAACAAACCATCCGAAGAAGGTCAGCAGCGAGCTCGCCGCGCCCGTGCCGCGCAGCATCATAAGCAGCGTGACAAGGCAAACAACCGCGTACAGCACCAGCCACAGATAGGTGCCGAAAACCAGCCGCTTATCAGACAGGACGACATGCAGCAGCAGGCCCAGCAGCATGCCGACCGCACTTGCAGCCAGGGACTGAATCAGGTTGCCCCAAAATACCGGCAGCCCCGCGGTCAGCGACGTCAGTTCTTCAATCGCGAAGAAGAACGCAATCAGGTACACGCCCAAAAGGACAAAGCTCAGGCAGAAAGTATAAACCATAAGCCCGCTTTTGGGTCTTCCGTTTTCGGTGAACAGGAACGCTTTCCAGAAGTTTTTTTCCCGTTCGGCCCATTTTTTCTTGCGTTCCTCGCGCTGCCGTTCGCGCTCGGCTTCTCTGAATTGTGATTCAAAATCTTTCTGCTGTGCCATGTCTGCCTCCTGTTGCAGGTCTCAAAAGAATCCCCCGCGGGGAGTGGGCGCCGCCCGCTCCCCGCGGGGGATTAAAATCGGGAATCAGATCGATCGTTCAGCTGATCAGCCGACATTCGGGTTGATGCTCAGCCAGTAAGTCCACAGATCCTGGGTATCCAGGAACTGGTTGTAGATTGCTGCGAGATCGGGCTCGATCGCGCCGCACTCCGCCAGCGTGGCGGGGTTCCAATCACACTCTACGTCGCTGCGTACCGGCCAGTTGCCTTCCTTGCTGAAGGGCTTCAGGCCGCCGGACTCGCCGTCCGCGCCGCCGGTGATCCAGCGGATGAACAGACGTGCCGCCGCAGGATGCTTGCAGCCCTCAACGACATACAGATACTCGCAGTTCTGCAGGCCGGTGTAGGGAGCGATGTCGGTCAGCCAGGCGATGTTGTAGCCGGACTCATCGCGGTTGCCGATCTTGCCGCCGGAAGCCAGGCAGAGCGCCGGGTCGTCCGCAGTGGAGTTGTGTACAGCCAGAACCAGCTCATCACCGTCGCCGATGAAGGTCATCTTCATCTGGCTGAAGCGCCACATGTACTCAATGCCGGCGTTGTTCTCGGGAACGTCAAACTCGAAACCGCTGGGATCGTAGGTGTACTCCAGAGGCTCGCCATAGAGATCCTCGTAGGCCTTCTCCATCTCGTCCGCATTGATGATAAAGCTTGCAAACAGAGACAGGTAAGCGGTCTCCGTGCCGATCTCCTTGGTGAACAGGCGATACTTCTGGTTGCCATTGTCATCCTTTTCGACGATCTGCCACCAGTTGGTTACAGGCTGCCCATCCGGGAACGCCTCGGTATTATAATACCAGAAGGACTGGGATGCGTAAAGCGGATAACCGTAGCGGAGCAGACCTTCGTCGATCTTCTCGCAGATATCCTTGGGATAGAACGCGGTGCAGTAGCCTTGCTCATAGAAGTCAAAGAATACGTCGCCGTTGACGTCCTTCGCCTGAAGCACGTCGCCATAGATGTTGCCGGCCTCAGCCTCCAGCTTGCACTTCTCCAGAACCTCATCCTGATCCAGATCCAGAACCATCAGATCCAGTCCCGGGTAAGCTTCCTCGAAGGGTTCCTCAGCCTTCAGCATCTTGGAAGAAGTGGCGTAAATGTTGATCTCGCCATTTTCCTTAACCTCTTCCAGCGCTTTCTGATAGAGCTCGTCGTCGGTCATTTCGCTCCACTCGTCGTAGATGGGTCCAAAGAAATCAGACTCCTCTACGCTCTGCACCTCACCCTGCGCCGGGCTGGACGCGGACGCCGAACCGGCCGCCGAGCCGGACGACGCTTCCGAACCTGCGCTGCTGCCCGAGCCGCCGCACGCGGTCATCGGAGCCAGCATGGCCAGAGCCAGAAGAAATGCCAAAACTCGATTCTTCTTCATGTTCCTTAACCCCTTTCAAAAGGTAAATTGATGGATCGCTTTCAGGCGATATTTTATTTCATCGCCGCCCGCAGACGGGCGGCGTCTGAAACCGTTACTCAGCGTGCCCGCTTGATCAGGCGGGTGCTCTTTGCGTCATAGACATTGATCTTCTCAGGCGGGATATGTACGAAGACCTTCTG
>CAMEPU010000009.1 GCA_945932315.1 uncultured Clostridia bacterium | reverse complement strand
CTATTGTGGTACAAGGCTTTAGGAGAAAATAGTAATTCTCACGCATTGGTACACGTCGGAGCAAGCTTTATATCGCTTGCTCCGACTTTTTTACAAGCAAAAGATCCGAGTCCCGCGGGGCTCGGATCTTGTTTTTTCACTTTTGTTTGATCTGCAAGCACATCTCTTTCAATGCCGGAATATCTTCATTGAGGGTCGCCCAGACCATTTCCAGATCCAAGGTGCCGTATGCGTGGACATAGACATTCCGGGTGTCCTTGATGATGCGCCAGGGGACGGACTTGTTGGCAGTCCGGAACTCCTCTGACAGTGCGCCAGCCAATTCTCCGATCTGCAGGACGCACATACAGCAGGCATCCTGAAAGACAACGTCATTGCAGAAGGTCTCATAAGAATTCCCGAATCGCTGAAGGTTGGCTGCGATGCGGTCACAATAACCGATGATCTTCTCTAAGATTCTGGTATCACGTTCGTTCATACAGCACCACCTCGTCCTGAGCGATCTGCTCTAAAAATTCGGTGTCATTTGCTTCACTGGTGATGACATCGACCGGAATCTGCAGGGAATCCTCAACAGCCAGCCGAAAGCTGCACAGCTGAAACAGTGACCGAATGGCACCTTTCACAATTTTCAGATCGACGTCACTGCGTTCTGTTGCGTTCATCTTGGCGTAAGAGCCGAACAAAGAGACCTTCTCCACGCCATGCTCCTGCGCAATGGGCTTGATGATTTGGCGCAGTTCTTCAATCGTATAGGTCTTCATCCGGTGCACCTCCCGTCAATGTACTTATTTAATTTATAGTATACCAACGATGCCACAAAAAAGCAATCTGAGTAATCATCTATCTTCCTCTTCCAGTTCTAATGAAATTCTAAAAAACGTTCTCGAAAACTGTTTTGAAACACATTTTTGACACTTAAACTCGATTCAACTCGTTTTATGCCATTTAAACTTTGTTTTTTCTCATAACGCCCTCCTATAGGAAAATAAAGTCATGAATTTTTAAAATCATCAGCATTTATAACGAATGTTTTTGAAACTCCGGAAAGCCCCTTAAAATCCTCCTGTGGAGACACTGTGCGGGTTCGATTGCCGCTGGCGGCACCAGAAAAAGCGCTGTATTTTGAACAAATACGGCGCTTTTATTTTTGGACGTCCGGATTCTTGTTCGGCTGCCACCGCAGAGAACCGTCCGGCCGGCATCCGGCCGTCTGCGCCCGCACGACGTGCTGTCCCATGCGCCGGCACGCCGCAATCGTTGATCTAAAAGTATTCTCGCGAAAAACAATATTTTTTTCGTGGTAAAACTGCCAAAGAATCCCATCGCGGCCCTTGGATTTTTTCGGATAACATGATAAAATGTTAGTGAAAAAATGTGGAATTTCATCACGATGTGAACGACGATCCACAATGGTTTGAAAAGGAGAGAAACGCCATGAAACGATTGCTCAGTCTGTTTTTGGCCATGCTTCTGCTGTTCTCCGTTGTGCCGCTGAATGCCTTCGCGGCCGAAGGCCTGACAGTGGAAACGGAAGCCGCAGAGTCCATCGACCTGCCGGTCGAGGATGAAGCAGACTCCGTCGACCTGCCGGTCGAGGATGAAGCAGACCCCATCGACCTGCCGGTCGAGGAAGAAACAGAGCCCGTCAACCTGCCGATCGAGGAAGAATCGGAATTCCCGGTCCTTCTGGACAGCAGCAACGTCACGCTGACAGGCACCATTTCCCTTCCCAACGGAGGTACTGCCCCGTCAAAAACATATTTCTCTGTTTCCTACCAAACAGACGATGTTTCGGATTATTACCGCGGTTCTTTTGAGGCTGGCGCGACAAGCGCGGATTGGACGATCACCCTTCCCGCGGATTCTGTCGTCCAATATCTGATCATTTCTATTTCCAATCCGCATCTGCTCGGGGTTTTGCCGCAATACCGCTGTCTTTCGAACGGATTTGTGGCGGGCGGAAGTGAATCCCAGCCCATGACCATTTCCGAGCTTGAGGCATGCAATCTCGATCTGACTCTGACCCCCGGCACGCCCATGCAGATCGACATTTCTCTGCCCAAGGGATATGAAGTCGCAGCCGACGGATTCTCTGTTGAAGCATTTGTGCAATTCGAGGACAACGATATCTGGGAGGCTTCCTGGGGTTCCGCGCAGTTTAAAGCCGGACAGACCGAGTCCACCTGCTATGTCATGCTTCCGATCAGCGATACGATGGTAATCCGGAGAATCACACTGGAAGTATATGATGCGCCAGGTCTGATCTCCGAATTGTACTACCAAGCGGATGGCACCTGGAGCACGGAATACCCCACCCTAAGCTTCTCTCTGAACGAGGTTGCCCACCTCATGGCGACGCTGCAGGCCTTCGATGCGGTCACTTTGTCCGGCACGGTGATGCTCCCGGAGGGTCAGACCGCCCCGGCGGCAGGACTTCGCGGCTACGTACAGTGCTGGCTGGCAGACAGCACGAAATACAAAAAAGACTTCACGATCGCTGCCGGTCAGAACGCCCAGTCCTGGACGCTTGATATGCCCGCCGATGCGGAGGTGTCCAGATTACGGTTCTGGATCTACGAGCCGCAGCTCGCCAACGTATTGCCGCAGTACTACTACAACGGATCAGGCTATTCCCTCAGCTATGTCAACAATCTCGGCCTGACGACCGACGAACTGGCCGCGCGCGAGCTGGATCTCGTGCTCACCCCCGGCACGCCCATGCAGGTCGATGTTTCTCTGCCCGACGGATATGAAGTCACAGGCGACGGGTTCGAGGTGGACGCATCTGTGTATGTCAAGGACAACGGCAAAGGGACTACTTATTCGGGTTCCGCCTGGTTTGAGGCCGGCGAGACCGAGACCACCTGCTATGTCATGCTTCCGGTCAGCGACTCGATGGTGATCCAGAGGATCACGCTGTATGTATATGAAGCAGCGGGTCTGCTCTCCGAATTGTACTATCAGAAGGATGGCACCTGGAGTTCGGAGTACTCCAATCTGAGCTGCTCTCTGGACGATGTCGCCCACCTCACCGCGACACTGCAGACCAGCTCCACGATCACCGGCACGGTGACGCTGCCGGCAGGCACGGTGCTGAACGGCAACACGGTGCATGGCTATGTGTCGGCGATCACGGCGGATGGGGACTACTATGACAGTGACACACTGGAATTTTCCGCCGACAGCACCACCGCCGCATTCACCATCAATGTGCCGGTCGGGACGAACCAATACAGGGTCAGCCTCCATCTGACTCAGGCAGACGGCACCAATCTTGTCAGCTCCGCCGTCTATTATGTGGGGTCGGGCGTCATGTCCACAGACTCGAATGACGCCGCATGGATTGCAACCGGTTCGAGCGACCTCGAATTGACCGCGATGCTGGGCGAGTCCCTGAGCGGCACGCTGTCCTTCGCCGAAGGCAGCGCGTTCACGCTGGCCGAGGGTTCCAGCTATGCGCGCGCCTGGATTTACGCGACCTCCAACACGGACGGAGCGACGTATTCCACCAATGTGCAGTTTACAGCGCCCGGTACATATAACTGGACCATGAACGTGCCGGATGACGCAAACGGCTATACGCTCTATGTCAACGTGAACGGAAGCGTGTTTGAAACCTCCAACATCTGTTCAAATGTGGATCTTTACTACAGCGCGGACGGCACGCTGGGCAGCGAGGCCAATGCCGCAACGGTCAACCCCGGCGATACGCCCAATCTTGTGATCCCGCTGCAGCAGACCATCCCGCTGACCCTCTCCTTCCCGGAAGGAACCTGGATCAAAAACGGTTCGATCAGGCTTTATGTCTCAGCCGGGCTCGTGGGCTCTTCGTCCACCAGCGTCTCCTCTACTTCTACGATTTCCGATCCCTCGCAGCCGGTGCATATGGAGCTTGCCGTCCCGAACGAGGGCGATTACTGGATCCGAATCGGCATCTATCCGGTCACGAATGTCGAAACCGGCGTCCGGGCGGAGACCAATCTGAGAACGAATTCCACTCTGTACTGGAGCGAATCGGGATGGGTCAGTGACCGTGCTCTGGCCACCGCTGTTTCAACGGACGGCGCCGCGCTGACCCTTCCTCTGGCTGACGGGATCCCGCTTCGGATCGTGCTGGGAGAGGGCGCAATTCTGGAAGGCAATTATGATCTGACGGTCTGTTTCACCAATGAGAACGGCAGCGGCCAGTCCTACAGCTTTTCCATTGACGGCAACGCCGAAAGCACGACGCTGCTGGACGACACGATCTGGTACACGGGCACCGACAGTGCGCTGCAGGTGGACTTTTACATCAGACGTGCCGACACCGGTCTGCACGACACCAACGTCCGGACCGAAGAGTATCTGTACCTGAAGGAAGACGGATCGTTCACCATGAACCCGAGCGAATCCTATGCCTTCCCACTCGAAACGCTGAAAAGCGGCCTGACGGCGACCCTGCCCAAGGAGCGCACGCTCTCCGGCCGGTTCGTTTTCCCCGATACTTACGTCTCCGACGGTGCGGAGCACGAGTTCAGCGTCTACCTGCGCAGCGAATTGAGCGCCTATGCGGAGTATTTCTATGTCCAGCCGGACGGCACCTTCCGCGTCGTCCTCCCTTCCTCGAAGTACAACGGCCTGTACACCGCGACCTTCTCGCCGTATGGCGATCTGCAGGGTGTGATCAAGGAAGAAATCGTTTATGCGGACGAGACCGGCGAGGCGATCCCGCTCGATCTCACAAAGTCGGATGACATCACGGGCGTTTCGATCACGCTCCGCGGAGGTACGATCCTGAGCGGCACGGTGATCCTGCCCGACGACCTGACCTATGAACAGAATGCCTCTATGCGCGTCCGTCTCTACGTTCAGTCCGTTGAAGACGACAGTTCCTACTATACGAATATCACCAAGAACTTCGAAGCCGCGGGCAGCGGTGGACAGAAGCTCCCCTTCTCCGTCTCTGTTCCGATGGACATCGGCTCCTTCCGGCTCCGGTATTCCGTCTCCGCAGAGGACACCAACCTGCTGAAGGGCACGTTCTATGTCACGGCGGACGGCGGGTATACCAAGAATGCCGAAGAAGCGGGCGTCTTTACAACGGAAACCGCGCCCACGCAGATCACCGCGCCGACCGGCACAAAAATCTCCCTCCAGCTCAAGCTGCCCAGCGGCGCCGCGACGGGAAGCTACGACGGACGGGTCGACTTTTACTACCCGGACGGTTCGCTGGTCAAGGATCAGACCACCTACTTCAGCCTCTACAACGCAACCAGCTCCACGGTCACCCTCTGCCTGCCCAAGGATCTGACGCAGTGCTACCTGTCCTATAATCTGAGCAATGCGGCGGACAGCACCGTTCTGACCGGCAAGCAGCTCTACTGCAAGGCCGACGGAACGCTCGCCGCCTCTCTGGAGGAGGCCGATCTGCTGGATATTGCACAGCTGCCCGCGATCACCTTCGGCCTGAAGGCGGATTTCGGCAAGATCGTTCAGGGCACGATCTCCTTTGACGAGGGGCTGACCTATACCTCCGCACCGGGCAGGGGCTACGTCTACTTCTATACGCCCGAAGGAAGCTATCTCGGCTCTGAATACGTGACGTTCAATTCGTCCTCCAAGTCCTATTCCTACTCCCATTTCTTTGATCAGGACGATTTGACCGGTGTGATCGTGGAATTCTATCTCAATAGCACCGGGAACGCCAACATCAAGTCCGGCAACTATTATTATTCCGACGGCGGCGTGGTCGGAAGCATCGGCGACGCGACCGCCGTTCCGCTGGATACCAATCCTACTGTGGTCAACTTCGTCATTCCCACGCTGAGCACCAAGCTGACCGGTAAGCTGACAGCCGCCGCAGACAGCGCTTACGCCCCTGTCGTCACCGGGACGCGGAGTTCTGTCACCATCAACCTGACCAGCGAGAGCGGGGCGACCAAATACCTCTCGGCCTCGCTCGACGAGAATCTCAGCTTCTCGATCAACATCCCGACCGAGACCTGCGGCACCTATACGAGAGCGTCGATCTATCTGGATACGAGCGGTGTGGACAACATCCGCCCCGGCACCTATTCCTATGCATCGTCCTTTACCCTGACCGAAAACGAGACAACCGATCTCGAGATCCCGGTCAAGTTCGGTATGCCGGTGTACGTCGATATTTCCCGGCCGGAGGGCACAACCGCTTCCGAACGCTTCACGCTGTACTTCGACAGCGCGCAGGATTCGATCTCCTGTGATGTGAATATTTCCAGCGGCCAGACGACCGCCAGTCAGGTTTTGATCCCGCTCACGGCGGACGTCGGCTACGAAGTCTCGCTCAATCAGTACAGCAGCAGGCACGACAACGTCTGTGAGCTCTATTGCGGTATGCTCTATCTGACTGAGGACGACGCGCTGACGATCTTCAGCGATAACGCCACGGCGCGCACCTTCCAGTCCGGCGAGCATCTGGCGCTGACCGCCGTCGCTCCTGCCGCCAGCATCTTCCAGTTCACCGACGTGGACGAATACACGTACGGCTCCGTCTATGCGGAAACCGTGGACGGATTGTACACGAATTCGAGCAGTCTGAACATCAGCGCAAACTCCAGCGCGTTTTACAGCGACGTGATCCCGCCCGATATGATCGGTGAGGATCTGCTGATCGCCTATTCGCTCAACGCGCTTGGCAATCAGAAAATCTACATCAATCCCGACGGAAGCTACACGCTGGATCGCAGCAAGGCGGTCTCCCACCGGATTCAGGAGGAAAACTACTTCCGGATCGGCGTGCTGAAGGATACCACCGATCCCACCGCGTCCATCAGCAACGGCAGCGCCCTGCAGTCGACCATAAACTACAACATCCGGTTCGACGCCAGCGCTTCCACCGACAACTTCGGCATCGAAAGCTATGCATGGGATTTCGGCGATGGCTACACCGGCTGGGGCAGCACCGCGACGCACGCGTATTCCGAATCCGGCGACTACACGGTCACGCTGACCGTCACCGACTATTCCGGCAACACCGATACCGCCACCATCCAGGTCACCATCCTTTCGCCCGATGACGGCTCGGTCGCCGCGTTCTCGGTGAAGGATACCACGACCACGGCTGCCATTTCCGATGCGCAGATCACGGTCACTGCGGACAGCGGCAAGCAGTTCCATCTCCGGACGGACAGCAGCGGCGAGGTCTATCTGGCGCTCGAGCCGGGCGACTACACCGTTCAGGCGGCAGCCTCCTCCTACGAGCCGAGAACCTTCCGCTTCACCAAGGTGGCAGACCAGAAGCAGGCATTCACGATCTATATGAACAGCAGCGATCTGCTCGACATCACAACGACGGTCAAGGAAATGACCCTCGAAGAGATCGAGGACGCCGGCATCGACACCGAGAACCCGGCCAACCAGCACGTTTACGAGTGCATCGCGGTCTTTGAATTCGGTCCGGTGGTCTATCATTACAATGGTGCGGGCGAGGTCGTCGGCAACACTACCGCACCCGACGGCATCGAAGTCGTACCGGTTGCGAAGGACGTCTATCTGGTCGTCAAGTCCGAGACCCGCTGGCTCAAGGAGATGTTCCAGGTCTCCCTGATCGTCAACAACACCTCGGCCGTAGAGCGCATCGAAGGCCTGACCGCCAATCTGGAACTGCCCGACGGCCTCTCTCTGGCCGCCATGCTCCCCGGCTACGCGCCCCAGACCAATGAGGTCGTCATCGGCGCGGTCGAGCCGCAGGCATCCTCCCAGACCGACTGGTACCTCTGCGGCGACGCCGAGGGCACCTACTATCTGGACGGCAGCGTGACCGGCGTCCGCGTCGGCGGCGGCATCCGCGAGGATATTGAGGCGAATTTCCGCACCAAGGATCCCATCGTCGTCCTTGCGGGCAGCGCCATGCAGCTCACCATCGAGGCCGAGCGCTACGCGACGGTCGGCACGCCCTACAAGCTGCGCTACACGCTGGAAAACGTCTCCGGCAAGACCCTCTACAACGTCTCGCTCAACGTGCTCGGCGGCAAATTCTACAACGAATTCCCCTATACCGCTCTGGAATACCTGCCGGACGAGGGGCTCGGCGGCACGTATTCGCCCGATGACGGCGTTCTCTCGGTCGAGGAATTCAAACCGGGCGACGTCCTCTCCGGCATGTTCACCATCACCTTCGCGGAGGGCATTGAAACCGATTATATCGACTACATGCTCGAGCGCTTCTTCAGCCTGACCGGCAACGGCAGCACCACCACGATCCCGACCATAATCCGGTATTTCCACAACTGGGACGAGGGTACGGTCGTAACGGCACCCACCTGTACCGAAAAGGGCGTCAAGCGCTATACCTGTCTGGACGAGGGCTGCGGCGAAACCAAGGACGAGCCGATCCCCGCGCTGGGGCATGACTATCGGTCCGTCGTAACCGATCCCACCTGTACCGAACAGGGCTACACCACCCATACCTGCAGCCGCTGCGGCGACAGCTATGTGGATACGTATGTGAACGCGCTGGGGCATGACTATGAGAGTGTCGTGACCGATCCCACCTGCACCGAACAAGGCTACACCACTTACACCTGCCAGCGCGAAGGCTGCAATTACAGCTATGTGGGCGACTATGTGGATGCGCTGGGTCACGACTATCAGGTAGATGTGACTGAGCCGACCTGCACCGAGCAGGGCTACACGACCTATACCTGCCAGCGCGAGGGTTGCAATTACAGCTATGTGGGAGACTATGTGGATGCGCTGGGTCACGACTATCAGGTAGATGTGACTGAGCCGACCTGCACCGAGCAGGGCTACACGACCTATACCTGCCAGCGTGAGGGCTGCGCGCACAGCTACATAGGCGACTATGTGGATGCTCTGGGTCACGATTATCAGAGCGTCGTGACCGATCCCACCTGCACCGAGAAGGGCTACACCACCCATACCTGCTCCCGCTGCGCGGACAGCTATCAGGATACCGAGGTGGCTGCTCTGGGTCACGACTATCAGAGCGTCGTGACCGATCCCACCTGCACTGAGCCGGGCTATACCACCCATACCTGCTCCCGCTGCGCGGACAGCTATCAGGATACCGAGGTGGCTGCTCTGGGTCACGACTATCAGAGCGTCGTGACCGATCCCACCTGCACCGAGCCGGGCTATACCACCCATACCTGCACCCGCTGCAACGACAGCTATCAGGATACCGAAGTGGCTGCTCTGGGTCACGACTGGAGCGACTGGGTCGTCACCGTCCATCCCACGCTCGAGCAGGAAGGCACCAGGACCCGCACCTGCCGCCGGACGGGCTGCGGCATGTCTGAGACCGAGTCCATGCCCAAGCTACAGTCTCAGAACATCTGGACGATTGATCTGACCAAGTATTACGGCGATGCAGACGCCACCAGCATGTGCAAGAACCAAAGCGAAGGCGGCGGCGCACTGACCTATCGCAGCAGTGATGAAAAGGTTGTGACAGTAACTCCCACCGCTCCCCTGGGTGGCTGCAAGATGGAGTTCACCGGCGTGGGCACAGCCACGATCACCGTCACCGCGGCGGCTGTCGAGGATGTGTACGTGGAGACTGAGGCAACCTTCACCGTCACGGTCAACAAGGCCAAGAATCCGTTGGTCATCAAGGCCAACGACGTGAACCTCACCTACGGTGATGCAGTTCCCGTCGCGCCGGGCTATATCGTCGTATCTGGCCTGGTGAACGGGGACACGACTGCAGTTCTCAACGGCAGCGCGGTTTATGACATTTCCTACCGTCAGTTCCAGAATGTGGGCGACGGAAGCTATTCGATCGCCGTTTCCGGTCTGACCGCCAAAAACTACAACATTGAGTTCCAGCTCGGCACGCTGACAGTCGCAAAGGCAACTGACTATCAGATTGTCTTTGACGCCAATTCTCTGGTCTGGAATCTGGACCTCAATCCCACGGTTCAGGTCACGGCTTCCCCCAGCATCCGGGACGACACCGCCACGATTCAGGTCGAGTATCAGGTAAATGATGAGTGGACGACAACCGCACCCGCTGCTGACGGCACGTACAATGTACGCGCTCATCTGGTGAGCAGTGAGAATCTGGTTGTTCCCGAACAACCGGTCTATGTCACCGATACGCTGACACTCCGCGCAGGCTCCTCCTTCATCAACACCGGCAACAAGGATTATCAGGTGGACGTCACCGAGCAGGAGGGTGGCCGCGTGGAGATCGCGGTGACAGACGAAGAGGTTCAGGAGATCGTGAACAACATCACCACGGAAGACGGCTCGGTCACCATGGACATGACCGGCAACGGCGTGGCCAGCGGCAAGGACGGCCTGACCATATCGGGCAATCTGGTGGAGGGTCTCAGCGAGAGCGAGGACGTCGAATCGTTTGAGGTCAAGACGCAGGACGCCGAGATCACGATGGACAAGAACGCCCTGGACACCATCGCGAATGCGCTGCAGTCTGACGAGGACACCGACACCAAGCTGACCATACAGATGAGCACCGTGGATACCTCGGACCTGAATGAGGATCAGCAGGATGCCCTGGCAGCGATCGGCGGCGGCGATGTGGTTGTGCTCGATCTTCAGTTGCAGGTCACCACCTTTGATAAGGACGGCAACCCGCAGGGTGACGCCACGAACATCCACGAGCTGGGCGGCGTCGTGGAGATCCGCGTAGCCTACGACCAGCCCGTGGACGAAAACACCATGTTGGTTGCCCTTTATGTGAACGACAAGGGCGAGACCACCTATCTGCCCGTTGTCTACAAGGACGGCTTTGTCCACTTCGTCACCGACCACTTCTCGGTCTATGCGCTCAAGAAACGCCCCGCCATGGAGGTCAGTGTCGAAAAGCAGGATACGGCGCTCGCCGTGACCATCGGAAACGCCAGCAGCATGACCGAACAGGCCGCGATGATCGCCGCATATGATGCGGATGGCCGGATGATCACCTGTGTGACCGACACCATCACCCCGGATGATTCCAACGAGTATCACACCACACTCAACGACTGTGCAGACGCGGCTGCCGTCAAGGTCTTCGTCGTGGATGCGAAGTCCGCGCCCATGATGGAGCCGATCTACTGGGAGAAATAAGCAAACCAATCCCAATATGCGCCAAAAGCGCCGCATTTCAGTCGAAATGCGGCGCTTCAGCTTGGCAAAAAGAATTTTGCCAAGCTGCGTCCGGATTTTCAAACTTCAAAAAGTTTGAAAATCCGATGATTGAATCCCGGAAGCGGGGGGTTCGTCGCCCCCCCTTCCAGACCATCCCCCTGTCCGTAATCGCGACACAGGTGCATTCGAGTTCATTCTTGGACAGACTGAAGCGCCGAATTTTTTTCGGGAACAATCGTTATTTTCAGGAAAATGTATTATAATTGATACAAGTCTTTTCACATTTTTCTTACGAGGTCAAAGCTATGGAACCGAAAAACAGAAACGAACTCGATCCCGCGTTTCAGTGGGATCTCTCCCCTATCTTCCCCGACCGCGCCGCCTGGGAACAAGCCTATGCGCAGGCGCAGGCTTCTGTCTCCGCCGTTTCCGCCCTGCAGGGCACGCTGGGCGCGGACGCCGGCAGCCTGCGGCGCGGGCTGGACGCCCTCTGCGCCGCCTCGCAGGAGGCCGAGCGCGTCTACCTTTACGCCATGCGGCGCAAGCGCGGGGACAACGGCGGCCCCGAGAATCAGGAGATGGAAGCCCGGGCGATGAACCTGCTTGTCTCGCTCGAGACCGCGTCCGCCTTCGTGAATCCCGAGATCCTCAGCATCCCGGCCGACCGGCTGGCCGACTGGATGGAGCGCGACGACCTCGCGGTCTACCGCCACATGCTCGAAGACACCGCCCGCGCCCGTCCCTTCACACTGAACGCCGAGATGGAGCGAATGCTGGCCATGCTCTCCGACGCCGCGGGCGCGCCCGATAACGCCTTCACCATGCTCGAAAGCGTGGATATGCGCTTCCCCCGCGTCCAAAATGAACAGGGCGAGGAGATCGAGCTGACCCACGGCAGCTTTCCCGCCCTCCGGGAGAGCCGCTCTCAGGAGGTGCGCCGCGCCGCCTTTGAAGCCTATCACGGCGAATTCCAGCGTCTTTCCAACACCTTTGCCGCCATGTACGCTGGCTCGGTCAAGCTCGACACCTACTACACCCGGGTGCGCGGGTTCGGCAGCGCCTGCGAGCGCGCGCTGTTCTCCTCGAACGTCCCGCCTGCCGTCTACGACAGCCTGATCGAGGCCATCCACGACGGCTTGCCCATCATGCGGCGCTATCTCGAGCTGCGCCGGAAGACGCTCGGGCTGGACGAACTCAACATGTACGACCTGTACTGTCCGATGGTGGACGAGGTCGAGATGCACCTGACCTTTGACGAGGCCAGGGAACTCGTCCTGGCGGCCACCGCCCCGCTGGGCGAGGAATACGGCGCGATCCTGCGCCGCGCCTTCTCCGAGCGCTGGATCGACGTCTATGAAAACCGGGGCAAGACGACGGGCGCGTTCTCCTGCGGCGTCTACGGCGTCCACCCCTATGTCCTGCTCAATTTCGCGGGCGGTCTGGACGACGCGTTCACGCTGGCACACGAGCTGGGTCACACCATGCACTCCTTCCTCTCCGACCGCGCCCAGCCCTACGTCAACCACGACTACCGCATTCTGGTCGCCGAGGTGGCCTCGACGGTCAACGAGGTTCTGCTGACCCGCTACCTGCTGGCCACCGAGACCGACGAAAAGCGCCGCGCCTATATCCTCAACCATTTCCTTGAGGGCTTCCGCACGACGGTTTACCGGCAGACCCTGTTTGCCGAGTTTGAACGCAAGGTACACGAAATGGATCAGGCGGGCGAGCCGCTGACGGCCGACAGCCTGTCCCGGGTCTACCGCGCGCTCAACGACCTCTACTACGCGGGCGCGGTCAACAACCCGCTGCAGGACATCGAATGGGCGCGCATCCCCCACTTTTACAACGCGTTTTACGTTTATCAGTACGCGACCGGCTTCTGCGCGGCTGTCGCCATCGCGTCCGACATTCTGGAAACCGGCGATCCCTCCCGCTATCTGCAATTCCTCTCGACCGGCGGCAGCATGTACCCGCTCGACGAGCTCAAGATCGCGGGCGTCGACCTCACCCGCCCCGAGACCGTTCGGGACGCGCTGCGCGTCTTCGACAGCAGCCTGACCGAGCTGGAAGAACTGCTCCGCAAATAAAAACAGATCCGAATCCTTCCCGGGTTCGGATCTGCTTTTTTAACCGCCCACGCCGTTGACGACGCGGAACGCCTGTTCCGGATGCCCGGTCAGGCAGGCGGTCAGATTTTTACAGCTCATGCGCTGGAGCGCGTCAATCGCACGGGCGCTGTAAAACGCGGCGTGCGGCGTGATGATGACGTTTTCCCTTCCCGTGAGCGTGCAATGCGCCAGATCGGGCTTTTCGGCCTCAAGCACGTCCAGCCCGGCTGCGCGCACCAGCCCTTCGTCGAGCGCGCGCGCCAGATCGGCTTCCACGACGCTCCCGCCGCGCGCCACATTCAGGAAAATGGGGTGTCTTTTCATCTTCCGGAAACAGGCGAGATCGAAATAATGCGCATTTTCCGGCGTCAGATTCATGTGATTGCTGACGGCGTCGGACGCCGCGAGCAGGGTGTCCGGATCGGTCAGCTCGACATCCAGCGCGGCGGCCTGCGCCGCGTCCGCGCGCGGATCGACGGCGAGCACGCGCATGCCGAAACCCCGCGCCCGCCGGGCGACCGCCTTGCCGATCTTGCCGAAGCCGAACAGGCCGAGCGTCTTCCCATCGAGACCCATCGGCCGGGGCGCGGAATAATACTGCCAGCGGCGGACCTGGTCGATATCGTTGCTGTAATGCTTGAGATTGCGGTCGAGCGCGAGCAGCAGCGCCATCGTGTGATCGGCGACCTCCTGCGTGCAGTATTCGCCGATGGCACAGACCGGGATCGACCGACGGCGCGTCTCCTCCAGATCGACAAAATTGTATCCGGTCGCGTTGATCGAAATGGCCTTCAAGTCCGGCATCCGGTCGAGCGCCGCGCGATCCAATGGAATGAAAGCGGTGAGCAGGCCGTCGGCGTCCGCCATCTCCCGGTAGAAATCCTCGGGGTCGGCGTAGGGATGCACGACGACCGCTGCGTCCGGGATGTCCTCGCGCACGCAGGCGATCTCCTTTTCCAGCTCCCGGCCCAGAACGTCCGGGTAATCCGAAATGACGATCTTCATACCGCGTTCCTCTTATTCTCCGACCGCCTGGGCGAACACGGTGTACAGCACGCCCATCGCAAAGTCGATCTCCTCTTTGGATACCGTGAGGGGCGCGATAAAGCGGACGACGTTCTTATCGCAGCCGCAGGACAGCAGGAACACGCCGTTTTCGAGCGCCAGCTTCGTGATTCTGGCGGTCAGCTCCCGGTCGGGCGTGCCGTCGGGGTGAACCATCTCCATACCGATCATCAGACCCAGGCCGCGCAGATCGCCGATGCAGGGATATTCCGCCTGCAGCTTTTTGAGCTCGCCCATAAAATACGCGCCCATCTCTGCGCCGTGTGCGACCGCGCCGCCCTCGAGCGCGTCGATGGTCGCGAGCGCCGCCGCGCAGGACACCGGGTTGGCGCCGAAGGTGCCGCCGTGTGCGCCGGCCGTCCACTTGTCCATGATATCCGCCCGGCCGACGACAGCCGACAGCGGCAAACCGTTCGCGATGCCCTTGGCGCAGGACATGATATCGGGCTTGACGCCGTGCGTCTGCCAGGCGAACATATTGCCTGTGCGGCCAAAGCCGGTCTGCACCTCGTCAAAGATCAGCAGGATGCCGTATTTATCGCAGATTTCACGCACATACTGCACCCACTCGCGCGGCGGAACGACGTAGCCGCCCTCGCCCTGCACGGGCTCCATCAGGATGGCGGCGACGCTGTACGGATCGACCAACTTTTTGAACAGATCGTCAAACTGGGTGAAATACTGCCGGGGGCATTTGCCGTCCTCCATCCGGTAGGGCGTGCCGAACAGCTTGGGATATTCGGCGAAATAGATGGACGGCATCAGGCCCTCATAGTGCTTGCGGTAGGCCGAATTGGAAGCGGTCAGCGAAGCGCACATCATGGTGCGGCCGTGGAACGAACCCTTAAAGGCGATGACGGCCGGGCGCTCGGTGGCGTACTTGGCCAGTTTGACCGCGCCTTCGACCGCCTCGGCGCCCGAATTGGAAAAATAGACCTTATAGCCGCCTCCCATCAGGCCCACGATGCGCTCGGCCAGCGCGGTCTCGGCCTCATAATGGAACAGGTTGTGACAGCAGTGCACCATTTTGTCGAGCTGCGCCTTGGCCGCCTCGACGACCGCCGGGTAATTGTGGCCGAGATTGTTGACCGCGATGCCGCTGCCGAAATCGAGCAGCTTTCGTCCGTCGTCGGTGTACAGCCAGCTTCCCTGCGCATGGTCGATGCCGAACGGCAGATTGTGCAGGGCAAAGGGCGGCATGACGGCCGCAGAACGTTCTTGCAAAGTGGACATTTTGACTCCTCCTCAATTGAAATAAGCGTGGATGGTTTTCAGAAGGAACGCGGGCAGCTTGCCGAACGAATAGGGCATGTGGATGCGCTCGGTCCATTTGTGGCAGTCCTTGCCCCAGACGCCGTAGTTGACCGCCGGAATGTTGAGCGCCTTGGCGGTGTCCAGCGGCACGGGGTAGAGCTTCTGGTAACCCGGGAAATTATCCTGCAGTGCGGCGATCGACGCGGCGTCGTCGTCGATCTTGAGATAGCTCGAGTCGGTCAGGCTGGGGAAAAACTGCTGCAGGCGCATCTCCTCCCCGCTCTCGGCGGCAAACTCGGCCGCGATCCGTGCGATCTTGTCGTAGACGGCCGCCTCCTCCTGCACCTCGCGCTTCAGCGTGTTGTGCGGGCAGAACGGCGTCGCGAAAAAGACGACGACAGTCGGCGTCTTGATGCCGCACAGGTCGCACAAGCGCTCGACGATCCGCAGCGAAGTCACGCGCATATCGTCACCCGCCGCGATCGACCGGTCAGTTACTTCGTCGATCAGCACGTCCAGATCGCCGTCACAAACGCCCTTCGCCCGGTCGTAGACCGCGCGGTAATCAAGCACCTGCGCGGGCTCGATCAGTGAGGAATAGCGCATGCCCGAGATCGCGCAATAGTCCCGGTAGCGTCCGTCGGCCAGACGCATCACGTTGTCGAGTGCGGCGCGCGCCGTGTCCTTGAGCTGCGCGAGGATGTCGGTCAGCTGCCGGTTGTGCACAAAGTAGTTGAAATAAACGCAGGCGGTGTGGGGCGTCTGCACGTTGTAGCGTGGCTTGAGATCCTGCATCTTGAGCACGGTGGGCGGCAGCGAATATTCGCCGTTATAGCCGTCGCAGAACGCGGGGTTGCGGTCGATCAGCCGCACCAGCTCGCCCGCCGTCAGATCGGGCGAAAAGCCCTCGAAGCACTGGGCGACATGGGTCTCGCGGCCGATGATATAGAACATGGGCAGCAGCTTACCGACCGCGCCGGTATAGACGTACCGGGTCTTGTCACCCGCGTACATCGGGCAGATGAAATCGTTGTTGATCGCGAGGCGGAACCGCAGGCCGTGTTCCCGCTGCAGCTGCTGCAGCACGGGCAGTTCCTCGATGATGCCCCGGTGCAGGGTCTCCTCGACCGGATTGAACGAGAGCAGCAGGTTGCCGTGCAGCTTTTCGGGGTCTTCGGCCAGGTGCTTGGCCAGCACCAGAAAAACCGCGTCGCCGCCCTTCATGTCGCACGCGCCCCGGCCGAACAGGTACTCCCCCGATTCGAGATCGCGCCGCACGTCCTCGGGCAGCTCTGCCCCGCGCAGCGCCTCGGCCAGCCGGTCGCAGTCGAAGGCGTATTCCTTCAGTTTGCCGAAATCGTCGACGTCGACCGTGTCAATATGGCCGTGCAGCAGGATGGTGTCGCGCTCGGTTCCGTTCCCGCCCTTCAGCAGTGCCATCACATTGCGGCGGCCCAGCGGATCGTCCGCCAGATCCTGCGTGATAACGAGCTCCGGGTGGGCCTCGAAGTAAGGAATCGCGCGCAGATAGTTTTCAATTGCATCCGCGATGTCGCGCTCGCCCGTTGTGCCGTTCATGCTCGGGATCGCGACGAGCTGGCGGGTCAGCTCCTTCATTTCTTCAAACATCGTCATGGGAATCCCAGCTTTCCATTGTATACAGTATACGATATCTTGCGGTGAAGAGGGCTTCCCGGATGGGAAGCCCCTTTTCACACATTGCAGGCGGTTCGGATCAGGACGCCTTGTTGTTCTCGGCGCAGATCGCGCTGTAATCGGCGATCCACTGATCGACCAGACCGGCGTCCTGGCACTCGGCGATGGTCTCGTTGATGATTTCCAGGAAGTCCTCGTTGCCCTTGGGCACCGCGATCGCGGTATCCTTATACAGGCGCTCCTCCGGGAAGGTGGCTTCGCAGAGAATGAGGTCGGGGTTGGCGATCAGGTAGGGCTGCGCAACGGTCGACTCGATGACGACGGCGTCGGCCTTACCGGTGGTCAGTTCGAGCACGCAGACCGGAATCTTCTCCAGCGAGGTGATGGTGGACTCGGTCAGCAGATCCTGTGCGATCTTCTCCTGTGTGGTGGTCTTCTGCACGGCGATGGTCTTGCCGGCAAACGCGCTCAGATCGGTGTACTGGTCGGCGTCCTCCTTGCGGACCATGATGCGCTGCTCGGCCTTCAGGTAAACATCCGAGAAGTCCATGCTCTGCTTGCGCTCCTCGGTGGGCGACATGCCCGCGATCATGATATCGACCTGATCGGCCGCGATCGCGGCCAGCGTGTTCGAGAAGGTGGTGTCCTCGATCTGCATCTCAACCTCGACGCCCAGCTTTTCGGAGAGCTTCTCCGCGATCTTCTCGCCCATCGCCATATCGACGCCGATGACGTCCTGACCAGCGCTCGAGATGTCGATGAACTCATAGGGCATGTAGCCGGAAGCCGTGCCGAGCACCATCATGCCGCTCTCCTTGATGCGGGTCAGAACCGGGCCGTATTCCTCTTCCACCGCGGCGGAAGACGCGGCAGCCGAGCTGGCAGCTGCCGAACCGGCAGACGAAGCAGCCGCGCCGGACGAAGCGGACGAGCCGCCGCAGGCGGTCAGCGCGCCGGTGGTCATGGTCGCCGTCATCAGAACGGCAAGCAGACGTTTTACAGAGTTTTTCATAATGATCCTCCTTTGTTGAAACAGGTGTTTCTATCAATAATTGAATTATTGAGCAAATGAAAATGTATCAGCGGTCGCTCTTTTTGAAGTGACTCTCCAGCGCGCGCACGCCCAGACCGACGATGAACGTCATGGTGAAATAGAGCAGCGCGATCACAACAAGGGGCAGGAAGGCCCGGCCGCTGGTGCCGCTGATCGTATTATAGGTGAACATCAGCTCGGCCACGCCGATGACCATGACCTGGGACGAAGCCTTGATCAGGTTGGCGAACTCGTTGCCGAAGTTCGGCAGGATGTTCTTGACCGCCTGCGGCATGACGATCATCAGCATCGACCGCACCGGCCCGAAGCCGATCGAACGGGCGGCCTCCATCTGACCGGGATCGACCGATTGGATGCCCGAGCGGATGATCTCACAGATGTAACCGCCCGAGTTGATCGTCAGCGCCAGAATGCCGTATGCCGCGCGCTCACCGGCCTTTCCCAGAATCGTGGGCACGGGCAGTTGAATGCCGAGCAGAGGCAGTCCATAATAAACCATCATGATCTGGACGAGCACCGGCGTGCCCCGCACGAACTCGATCCAGATATTCGCGAACCACCGCAGCGGCGGCACCCGGCTCATGCGCAGAAAGCACAGGCCGCTGCCGACCAGAACGCTGAGCACGCCCGCGATGATCGAAAGAATCAGCGTGTTCTTGACGCCGCCGATAAACAGAACCGAATATTTGTCCAGAAACCGAACCATATCGGCGAACCATGCGTTGATATCCATATTGTTCCTCCTGTCATCCGAGCCGCGCTCTGTATACTGTATACACAGATGGGCTCAGAGAATCTTTCCCAGGAAACTGACGAGACGTTCGTTCTTGGGATGGTTGAAGATCTTTTCGGGAGGTCCCTCCTCCTGAATGACGCCGTCCGCCATAAAGACGACCTTGTCGGCGACCTCGCGGGCGAAGCCCATCTCATGGGTGACGATGATCATGGTCATGCCATCGCGCGCCAGATCCTTCATAACCTCCAGCACTTCGCCGACCATTTCGGGATCGAGCGCGGAGGTCGGTTCGTCGAACAGCATGACTTCGGGCTCCATGGCCAGCGCCCGCGCGATCGCGATGCGCTGCTTCTGTCCACCCGAGAGCTGACTCGGATAGGCGTCGCGCTTGTCTGCCAGACCAACCCGCTCGAGCAGGCGGTCAGCCAGCGCGTTCGCCTCCTCGCGGGACATCTTGCGTAGATACCGGGGGCCCAGCGTGATATTGTCCAGCACGGTCAGGTGGGGAAACAGATTGAAGTGCTGAAACACCATGCCGATGCGCCGCCGCAGCTTGTTGACGTCGCCCGGGCCGCGGACGATACTGCTGCCCTCAAACAGGATGTCTCCTCCCTGAATGGTTTCCAGGCGGTTGATGCAGCGCAGCAGCGTCGATTTGCCCGAGCCGGACGGCCCGATCAGCACGACGACGTCGCCCTTTCTCACATAAAGCTCGACGCCCTTGAGCACCTCAAGGCTTTTGAACCGCTTGCGCAAATTCAGGATGACGATCAGCGGATCGAGCGCAGCATTGAACTTTTTGGGATCCGGCGTGCCGTAATGCTCCAGCATCTCCTGGGCGGAGGGCTTTTTCTCTCTGAGGTGGACGGTCATGTCCCTCGCTCCCTTCTGTTTTCGGGGTAAAAAGAAAGGAGGCAAGGCGGTCGCTTTCGACGACGTCCTTGTCTCCGGTTGATGGGCTCATTATAGGCCGAACTTTTCGCGTTGTCAACGGGTTTTTTGAAAAACAGCCATGTGCACAATTTTACACAAACTTTGGTCATTTTTATTGTAAAATGGCGCTGATTTTCGTCATATCCTCTTTATTTTTATCGTTTATGTACAATTTTATATCAATCATTTATGCATTTTCACGTTCAAAAGAAAATGTTGACAACCAATTCGCCGCGCGTTACATTGTATACAGAATACAATATACATTCGAAACGGAGGGGTTTCTGATGAAAAAAATCCGACTGACCGGAGAGCAGCTCATCACCGGACCGGGCGCGCTGGACGCGCTCGGCTCGCTCGAGTTTACGCGCGCCATGATCGTGACGGGCGGCCGCTCGCTGTTCCGCAACGGCACGATCGACCGGGCCAAAGCCCTGCTCGAGCCGCACGGCGCCGTCGAGGTGCTGGACGGCATCGGTGCCAACCCGACCCGGGATCAAGTGGAGCGGGGCCTCGCGGCCATGCGCGCCTTCTCCCCCGATCTGGTCGTCGCAATGGGCGGCGGCTCCCCGATCGACGCGGCCAAAGCCATGCTGCTGTTCTATGAATGGCCCGCGCTCAACTTTGAAAACGTCTTTTCCACGCCGCTTCCCGAGAAGCGCACCAAAACCCGCTTTGTCGCCGTGCCGTCTACCTCGGGCACCGCGAGTGAAGTCACGCATGTGACCGTTATCACGTTCCCGGAAATCTCCCAGAAGCTGGCGATCAAGACCGAAGCGCTGCGCCCGGACATCGCCATTCTGGACGGAGAGATCTGCCTTTCCCTGCCCGCCCACATCGCGGCCGAGACCGGTATGGACGCGCTAACCCATGCGATCGAGTGCTACACCAACCGCTCCAAAGAGACCTTCACCGACCTGCTGGCGCGCGGCGCGATCGAGGGCATCTTCGAATGGCTGCCCCGTTCGGTCGCCGCGGGCGATCTCGAAAGCCGGCAGCGTATGCACGAATACGCCTGCATGGCCGGCATGGCGTTCTCAAACGCCGGTCTGGGTATGGTGCACGGCATTTCCCACGCGTTTTCCGCCTTTTACAACACGGCGCACGGTCTGGCGAACGCGGTCATTCTGCCCTATGTGCTCGATTACAACCGGCAGGACCCCTGGGTCGCCGGAGAGCTCGACCGCCTGTCCGCCGCGCTGGGCGGCGATGTGGTCGAAAAGGTGCGCGCGCTGTCCCATGAGGTCGGCATCCCGGCCTGCCTGCGCGACGCCGGAATCCCCGAGGCCGACTTCCTGCGGGATGAAGCGCAGCTCATCGCGGGCGCGATGCTCGGTTCGACCAAGGTCAATCCCATTCCAATGACCCCGGAGACGATCGCGCCGATCGTCCGCGCGGCCTATTACGGAAGCTGATGGAAACCGCCCTCATCACCCTGCATCAGGTCGTTTTAATGCTCCTGTTGATCGCCGTGGGCGCGATCTGCGCCCGGCTGGGCTGGTTCGACGACCGCGCTGCGCGGGCGCTGAGCAAATTTCTGCTCGGCTTCGTCACCCCGGCGCTGCTGCTCGACGCCTTCTATCAGCCGTACGATCCGGCGCAGGCGCGCGCCCTGCTGCTGGCCGGGCTGCTGGGCGTCCTGTTTCACCTGCTGGCCGCGGGTGCGGCCCAACTGCTGATCCGGCGCGGCGACGCCGAGGCCCGCGCAATCGCTCGGCTGGGCGCGGTGTATTCCAACTGCGGATTCATGGCGTTTCCGATCGTGCGCGCTGTGCTGGGCGAGGAAGGCGTCTTTCTCGGAAGCGCGTTCGTCGGTGTCTTCAACGTCTTTCTTTGGACGCACGGGCGCGCCTTGCTGCTGGGAAGAAAAGGCATCCGGCTGAAGCAGGCGGTCTGCAGCCCGGGCGTGCTCGGGACGGCCGCCGGGGCGCTGCTCTACTTTCTGCAGCTTCCCCTGCCCGGCATCGCGGCAGACCTGATCTCCTCGCTGGCCTCGCTCAACACACCACTCGCCATGATGGTCACCGGTGTTTTCCTCTCGAACTGCCATCCGCGCGAGCTCCTGCAGCGCCGTGTCCTCTGGCCTGCCGTCGTCCGCATGGCCGTTCTCCCCTTCGCGTTCCTCGGTTTGCTGACGCTCATCGGCGTCCCCGGCTGGAATGGCGGCGCGACGCTGGCACTTGTCGTCACCCTGTGCGCGAGCTGTCCTTCGGCCGCCTCGAGCGTGCTCATGACCTCGTCCCTCGGGATGGATTCCTCCTACGGCGCGCGCATCATCTTCGCCACGAGTGCGATCTCTGTTCTGACCGTGCCGCTCGTCTCTCTGGCCGCTGCGATCTGTTTCGCCTAGCTTGACTTTCGCTTTCGTACCCGGTATACTGTGTACATCTGACAGGAGGAATCCGGCATGCCGCTTAAAAATATCAAAAAACAGCCTTCGCTGGCCGATCAGGCCTATGCGGCCATCCGTGCGGCGATCATTGCCAATCAGCTCACCCCCGGCGAGGTTTTGACCGAGGAGTCGCTCGCCGAGATGCTCGGCATCAGCCGCACCCCGATCCGCGCTGCGCTGCAGCGGCTGCTGTTTGAGGAGATCGTCATCCAGCGCGGGAAAAATATGGTGGTTTCCGATGTGACCGAGCAGGACGTGCGGGATGTCAACGTCGTGCGCGCGCAGCTCGAGCCGCTCTCCGCCCGGCTGATCGGGCAGCGCGGCGGGCTGACCGCCAAGCAGCTCGGGCGGCTGCGCACCTGCAACGAAAAGCAGTGTGCCGCCGCGGAAGCGGGCGATAACGCGGCGTTTCTCGATCAGGATTGCCTGTTTCACGTCATGCTGGCGCAGCTTTCGGGCAACAGCTTTCTGGTCGATCTGGTCGAGCGGAGCAACCTTATCATCAAGCGCTTTCACACTCTGGTCGGCACGCTGAGCCGCCATTCGGCCGCCGCCGGCGAGGAACACCGCGCGATTCTGGACGCGCTCGAGGCCGGGGACTACGCGCGCGCCGAGGACGCCATCCGCGCCCATCTGAAAAACGTGGACGCGCGCTTTTTCTCGTGACCGCGCCGATAAACGAAGGAGCAATCCGATCTGCAAACGGGCCCGAAAAACGAGCCCGTTTTTTGCTGCCTGCAATTTCTGTTGCAAGACGGTACAGGGACATGGTATGCTGGTCTTATAACCGGAGGGAGGGCTTTTGATGTACAAAATTCTGCTCGTCGAAGACGACCGTGCAATTGCTGGCGCGATCGCGCGGCATCTGGAAAGCTGGGGCTACGGCTGCGTCTGTGCGGACGATTTCCGGAATATCACCGCGAAATTCGCCGCCGAACAGCCGCATCTCGTTCTGCTCGATATCTCCCTTCCCTTTTTCGACGGCTACCACTGGTGCACCGAGATCCGCAGGCTCTCTCAGGTGCCCATTCTCTTTCTGTCCTCGGCCTCGGACAACATGAGCCTCGTCATGGCCATCAATCTGGGCGCGGATGATTTTCTGTCCAAGCCCTTCGATTTTCCGGTGCTGGTCGCCAAGATCCAGGCGCTGCTCCGGCGCTCCTACGACTTTTCGGTGGGAAGCGAGCTTATCGAGCACAAGGGCGTCATCCTCAATCTGGCCGAAGGCACGGTCAGCTTCGGCGGTGCGAAGGCCGAACTCACGCGCAATGAATTCCGCATTTTGCAGGTGCTGTTTGAAAACAGGGGGCGCGCGGTCACACGCGAGACCCTGATGCAGCGGCTTTGGGAGACCGACAGCTTTGTCGATGAAAACACACTGAGCGTCAACGTGACCCGTCTGCGGCGCAAGCTGGATTCGATCGGCGCGGGCGGACTGATCGAGACCCGCAAGGGCATGGGGTATCTGGTATGAAGCTGGCGCTCCTCTATCTGCGCACCAAGCTGCGGTTGCTGAGCATGCTCAGCGTGTTCGCCCTGCTGTTCCTGAGCGTGCTCACGCTCTATCACCTGCCCGCCGAGGCGGTCGGCTACGCCGCGCTGCTCTGTCTGGCCGTAGGCGCGCTCTTTGCCGGAGTTGACTTCTACCGGTTTGCGCGCCGGTACCGGGCGGTGCGCGAGGCCGCTGCCCTGCGGCTGACCGGCTGCGCCCTGCCCTCCACCGACGATCCGATTGAAGCCGCCTATCAGGAACTGGTCGACGCGGTCGCGGCCGACCGCACCGCCCTGTCCAATCAGTCCGCCCGCGACCGGGCGGCGGCGCGCGACTACTACACCCTCTGGGCGCATCAGATCAAGACCCCGATCGCCGCGATGCGGCTCATTCTGCAGGACGAAGAACCCGACCGCGCCGAGCTACAGGCGCAGCTTTTCCGGGTCGAGCAATACGTCGAAATGGTGCTGGCCTTCTCGCGCATGGGCGCAGACAGCACCGACTTTCTGTTCCGCTCCTGCCCGCTCGACTCGATCGTGCGGCAGGCCGTGCGCAAGTACGCCCCCCTGTTCATCCGGAAAAAGCTGGCGCTCGATCTGCAGCCCCTCCCGGGCGAGGTCGTGACCGATGAAAAGTGGCTGTGCTTCGCGGTCGAGCAGGTGATCTCCAACGCGATCAAGTACACGAACGAGGGGTCGATCACGATCTCGAGCGAGACGCCGGGCGTTCTCGTCATCCGGGACACCGGCATCGGCATAGCGCCCGAGGATCTGCCCCGGGTGTTCGAACCCGGTTTCACCGGCTGGAACGGACGGCTGGACAAACGTGCCACCGGCGTTGGGCTTTATCTGACCCGCCAGATCCTGACCGCGCTCGGCCACACCATTGCGATCGACTCCGCGCCCGGTCAGGGCACGGCGGTCACGCTCGACCTGCGCGCCGACGCCGTCCGGCCGATCTGATCTGCGCCGCCCTTTCCCCTCCGAAAGGGCGTTTTTTCATATCATCTTACAAGATTGTAAGATAGACCCGGCGTTTTGTAAGCCGGAGAAATGGCACAGCGGCGGGCGGACACGGTACAATAAGGGCAGAAAAAACGACACCGGAGGTTTATCCCATGGCACTGATGGAAATCGAACATCTCAAAAAGATCTATACCACCCGGCGCGGCGCGCAGCCGGTTCCGGCTCTGCTCGACGTGAATTTCTCGGTCGAACCGGGCGAATACGTCGCCATCATGGGCGAATCGGGCTCGGGCAAGACCACCCTGCTCAACATTCTGGCCGCTCTCGACAAGCCGACCGGGGGCGTGGTGCGCTTAAACGGCCGCGATCTCGCCGAGGTCGCCGAGCGCGACATGGCTGCCTTCCGCCGCGACAATCTGGGCTTCGTCTTTCAGGATTTCAACCTGCTCGACACCTTCTCCCTGCGGGACAACATCGTGCTCCCGCTCGTGCTCTCCAACCTGCGCTATCCCGAGATGGAACAGCGGCTGACCCCGCTCGCGTGCAAGCTTGGCATCGACGACATTCTGGACAAGTACCCCTACGAAGTCTCGGGCGGACAGAAGCAGCGGGCGGCGGTCGCGCGGGCGCTCATCACCGACCCCCAGATCGTCCTCGCCGACGAGCCGACGGGTGCGCTCGACAGCCGGGCGGCCGACAGCCTACTCCGCCTGTTCGGGCGCATCAACGCCGAGGGGCAGACCATTTTGATGGTCACCCATTCGGTGCAGGCGGCCAGCCACGCCGGGCGGGTGCTCTTCATCAAGGACGGTCAGGTCTTCCACCAGCTCTACCGGGGTGGCGCGACCAACGAAGTCCTGTACAGCCGGATCACCGACACCCTGACCCTGCTGACCGCGGGAGGGAACGCCGATGCGTAAGCTGCTCTATCCCCGTCTGGCCGCCCAGAATCTGTGCAAGAATGGCCGGTTCTACTTTCCCTACCTGCTGACCATCATGGGCACCTCAGCTGCCTTTTACATCATGCAGGCGCTGGCCGGCGCGCAGGATCTGCCCGAGCGGACGCGCTATGTCTATCTCACCGCATTCATGCAGATCGGCTGTCTCGTCCTCAGCGTGTTCGCCGTCATTTTCCTCTTTTATACGAACAGCTTTCTGATGAAGCGGCGGGGCAAGGAGCTCGGCCTGTACAACATTCTGGGTATGGGCAAGCGCCATCTGGCGCGCATGCTGCTCTGGGAGACCGTTTACACCGCCGCGCTCGGCATCGCGGGCGGCGTCGCCTGCGGCCTGCTGCTGCAGAAGCTGGTCACCCTGCTGCTCTACCGGCTGATGCGGTTCGATGTGCCCTTTGGCTTCTATATTTCGTGGCGGGGCATGGCTCTGACTGCCCTCTTCTTTTCAGCCATCCTGCTCGCCTGCCTCGTGTATAATTTGTTCCGCATCCGGCTGCAGAACCCGGTCGAGCTGCTACGCGCGGATGCGCAGGGCGAGCGCGAGCCCCGGACCCGCTGGCTGCTGACCGTGCTGGGCGTGCTTTCGCTGGGCGCGGGCTACACGATCGCGGTCGCCGTCGATGATCCACTCTCGGCCTTGGTGTACTACTTTGTTGCGGTCTTTGCGGTCATCCTCGGCACCTACTGCCTGTTCACCGCCCTGTCCATCGCGGTGCTCAAGGCGCTGCGCCGGAACAAGGGCTACTATTACCAGACCCGCCATTTCATCGGCGTGTCGGGCATGCTCCACCGCATGAAGCGCAACGCGATCGGTCTGGCCAACATCTGCATCCTGTCCACCATGGTGCTCGTCATGGTCTCGGGCACGCTCTCGCTCTATCTGGGCACGGAGGACGCGCTGCGGAGCAGCAATCCAGGCGATGTGACCGTCCGCGTCACCTTCGACCCCACGCGGGAGCAGCCCTTTCTGCCCGGCGAGATGGCCTCCCGCCTGCGCGCGGGCGCGGAAGCCCAGGGGCGCGCAGTGCAGTCCGACGGCGCGTCCACCGGTCTGAGCTGGGGCGGCTACCGCGCAGGCGCCCGCTTTTTTGTCGACCGGAGCACCGACGCGACGGGTACCAACTTCTCATCCCTGTACGCAATCACAGCGGCCGATTACGCCGCGCTGACCGGGACTGAGCCGGTTTCTCTCGCAGCCGACGAAATCCTTGTCTGCGAGCGCAAGGGCAGTCTGGACGGCGCGCAGGAGATTTCTTTCTCCGCGGGCCGCGACTCCGCGGAACAGCTTACCTACCGGGTCGCCGGGCTGCTCGACCAATACCCCGAGCTGCCCAATATGTCGATCTTTTTCACGAACGACTGCTTCAATCTGGTCGTGGCCGACGAGGCAGCACTCTGTGACCTGACCGCCCGAATGCGGGACTATTCGGGTGATCCTTACCGGCTCGACTGGTTCTACTGGATGGAGCTCGACGGCACGGACGAAGAACAGGAAGCCTGCGCGCAAGCGATCAGCGATCCCAATTTGATCGGCGCGGCAAGCGTGGACGGCGTCGGAAGCTGGGAACAGTTTATCGTCGAGACCCGTGCCGAGGCCGCAGCCGAGACCTACTCCATCAACGGCGGCTTCTTCTTCCTCGGCGCGTTTCTCGGGCTGGTGTTCATCATGGCGACCGTGCTCATCCTCTACTACAAGCAGCTCTCCGAGGGTTACGAGGACGCGGCGCGCTTCCGCATCATGCAGCAGGTCGGCCTCGAGCCCCGGCAGCTGCGCCAGTCGGTGTCGAGCCAGCTTCTGGCGGTTTTCTTCCTGCCTCTTCTGGTCGCCGCCGTCCACGTGGCCTTTGATCTCAAGCTGGTCATCCTGCTGCTCAACCTGTTCGCCCTGTCCAACTGGCGGCTGACCATCCTGTGCACGCTGGGCACGCTGCTGGTCTTTGCCGCGATCTACTGGATCGTCTACCGCCTGACCGCCCGTTCCTATTACCGGATCGTGCGCGGCGCGCGCTGAAAAATTCAACAGCTGCATCCGCAAAATGCGAGGCCGCGTATCCACAGTCGGATACGCGGCCTCGCTGCACAGAGAAAAAATTTGAGAAAGATAAGGTTGCAGAATAGGAATGAACGGATCAGCCGTAGACCTTGGCGATACACTCGCGGCAGAGGTCGGTCCACTTGCGCAG